>NVUD01000013.1 GCA_002401785.1 Candidatus Babelota bacterium | reverse complement strand
ACCTCTTTTTTTTTATTACTTAAATATTAAATAAYTATTAAGTTATGCTYTTGATACAAATAAGTTTTTTACAAAAGTAAAAGCTTTTTTTGTACATTCATTTTTAACATAACCATCAATTGTAGTTTTTCTATCTRYACCTATAAAGCTTGGGACACCGTAATGATCAACAAGTCCGTAACCAGCAACTGCTAAAACAGCAGCTGTTATTTTYCCAAGATTACGCTTGAAAAAACCAGGCTTTGCAACTGTYTTCTTTTGAAGAACAGCTGGTTTTTGTCTYGGAACAAATACTTTTTKCRTAGGTTCTTCAACTCGAGGTGTCAAAATTACTGGTGTAGGGGTTGTKARAACTACTGGTGTAGCTGTTGATCGTCTTGCACTTGCAGAAGAACTATTTGATGTTTTAAGYTTTTCCAATCTTCGAGCAATCGAACGTGCTGAAACTTCACTACCTACTGAAGCAATTAATACTCCCGCTAACATAATACGTTTTATCATGATATAACCTTTCCTATCTATGTATGATTACACTCAGTAATCAAATTATTAAATCTACTTAAGCAAACAGATTAATAACTAATTTTCAATCTGAATACTTTAYATAACATAATATAATTACAACATGAAAYGACTAGACTTTCAATCGGGATAGCATGAAATAAGCTTTWTTGAGRTAAAAACRATTATTTTTAATAAAAAAGCTTCAAAACACGAAAAAAAGGCAGGTTCTTATAAAAGTCTGCCTTTTTTAAATAATACTGCTTTTAATGATTCTTGTTAATCTTCCTCACCAACAAGAGAAGAGACAAAATTTTTCATAAAGTCTTCAAACTGTTCACGTTCCTCAGGACTCATTGCCTCTATTTCTTTCTGAGCCTGCTCTATTTGATCCTCACTTGGTGGCTGAATATTTTGAGCAAACTTTTCAAACTCTTCAGGATTTTCAGATATTGTCTGCTTCATAGCATCAACAACCTCCTTCATTTCCCCCTTGCTTGGCAAAGAAGGCTTTGCTCCAGAATCACGCCTCTGAAGCATATCAGGTAATACTGGTGTTGATGTCGATTGAACTGGTTCAACTGGCTTGACAGGCTCTGAGGTTGATATTTCTTTTAAATCAGAAGAAGTTGATTGTCCAGCAATCTCTTCTATCGATGAAGATGGCTCTTGAACAGACTTTTCTGCCTCTATAAAATCATCATCTTCTAAAACAGAAGGTTTTACTGTTTTTTTTATTTCTTTTTCTTCAAAAGTTTCTTTTCTTTGACGCATCTCTTGTCGTTTTAAACGATCCTCACGTGATGGCATAGCTTTAGAAAAATACTCCTCTGCCTTTGATGCTTGCTTTGCTTGAAACTTAGCTTCGAGTGTTGCCAATCTATTTTTTAAAGCACGATTTTTACGTTTTAAGTTAGTAACTTGTTCTTCCTCATTTGTTATTGTATTACTTGCAACCGATTTTTTATACCCCTTCAAAGCTTTTTGCAATTCAGCTAATTCAAGATCCTGATCGAATACATATGACTTTAACCCTTGCAACATAGAACCTAAAGTATCATCTTGCACTTGTGTAGTCTGATACATATCTTGCAATGCACTTAAATCAAGCTCCGTAGCCTCTTGTGCCTCTTTCAATCCTGTTATATCTCTGTTTACCTGTCGCTTCCTTTTTCTGGAAATATCATCTTGCTCTAAAGAAGAATGAAGCTCTTCTAACTGAACACGATGCTCAACCTGCTCTTGCATYACTCGACTGATCTCTTTTTTAAGAAGCTTACGRTTTGAAATATTCTCTTTTTTAATCATTTCAAGCCTGTTGATATGATCAAGTGTYGCGGCATGTTCTTTCTGTAAAGATCGAACAACTCCATCAAGYTCTTTCGCCTGCTCATGCGTAACTGTCAACTGTTTTTTAATTCTCTGTAACCGATCAGATAATGCTTTTTCGGTTTCTGCATAATTTTCTTGTAACTTTCTCATGCTCTGAATCTGTGTTACCGCATACTCTTTTTCATTGCTTGTTTTCTCAAGATCTATACGTAAACTATCCATTGATTCTTTTTGATCAAGAATTTTTTTATTGAGATCAATCATCTCTTTTTTAAATCTATCGTACTGTCGCTGTATATGTTTTTTTTCAAGTTTCAATGTTGTTTTATCTTGTTCTGATTTTTCTAAAGAGACAACCAGCGTTCTGTTTTGATCAACAAGTCCTTCTGTTTCATGCTGCAGAAGAGCGACTAATTCATTTACTTCTTTATAATCTGTCAATGCTCGACGCAACGCTTTTTCTGCCTCAAGTTTTTCTTTTTCCGCTTGCTCTAAGGAAACTTCTAGTTCAAAGTTTTTACGACTCCCCTCTTCAAGCGTTTTGTTGGCAGAATATGTCACCTCTTTACGYACCTGCTCTGCAATACTGCTTTTAAGCTCCGCATTTTTAGATATTCTTTCAGCRGARAYAAGCTCTTGCTCTTTTTTTAYCAGCTCYCCTTCAGTATTTTTAYTTTCTCGCTCTGTATCTTTTAACTGCTTAAGCAATGACTCATARTCCKATTCGTATTTTTCTGTCTGCTCTTTTAACAGACTTTTTAARCGATCAACTTCTTGAGAYAATTCAAGWTTGATAACAGGAGTCGGCTGTTTACTCAGAGTMCCTTTYGCTCGRAARTCACCATATTTAATCGTTTTYTCTTCAACTAATGATTCTATTTTCTTTTTTGTTGGCATTGAAGATYCTGCACCTATTAAATCATTGAGTGCATATAAAACGGCCAGACGAACRTGCCTCACAACATCACCAGGAATATGTCGCATYGAACTCATRCGYTTAATYAATAYATCAGCTTGCTGTTGAACTTTAACTAACATATCAATACGATCCTTACGCTGCATCAAAGCATCAAACTGTACATCTGCTACAGTTGTAATAACTGATAGACTTGCATGAACCCATTCTTTATTTTTTTTAAATCGACCAGTAAAGTCTATTTTTTCTTCCTCATTATCTTCACCCTGATGAATAATAGCACTCAAATAACTTGTTTTTTCATCAAARTCCTGACGCAACATTTCTTTCCATGCTTGAGAAATTTTCAGAGGACTTTCAAAAGAAACTCTCTGTTTTTTGCGCCCTTGATTAGTAGAAGTTAGATCAAAAAACTCTCTACTTTCATTCTGTTTCTCCAATGTTTCTTCTATATCTTTTTTGCTTCTGTTTGGACCTACAAATTCAATTTTTTTTGAAGWTTTTTTTGCATGAARYKGCTKTTCTGATGATCTTCTTTTTTTCTGTTTTTTAACRGMAAYAACTTTTTTAGATTCTTTTATTAAACGCTCACTTTCCATAGAYAGCGTAGGAATATCTTCTRGATGACCTTTTTCATTCATTGCAAGGCCATCTTTTGAAACCTCAATCAGAGGAGTATCAAYATCCTGATYTTCTTCAAYAGCAATAAAAGGAATTACTTTTTGAGAGGTAGCTTTCTCACCTGCAAAAATGATAGTGCAGACTATATTAAAGAAAAATAACAACCTTAAAAGAGACTTTTTAGTATCAAACCGACTCATACTTATTTCCTTTTAACAAAATATTTTCATTTACCATATAATAATGTACAGTTGAGTATACAAAAAGCTTTAAACAATCAGACACAATTATCTTTATTTGTTGCATAAAATGAGTATACTACATTTTGTATCTACTTTATATTAATAATTATCTACACTGAAATAATATGAAAAAAATAGTTTTGATGGGCAACCCAAATGTGGGTAAAAGCCTCCTCTTTTCCCGTCTTACTGGAACAAAGGTTGTCACAAGCAATTTTCCAGGAACCACTGTTGGTATCACACGAGGTACTTTTTCATGTACCCATCTTAACTGTAATGAACATCAATATATGCTTATTGACGCTCCTGGYGCATACAGTTTTTCAAATCAAAAAGAACATGCTGACATAGAAAAAGTCGCTCGTAAAATAACAGAAACCGCTGATATTATTATCAATGTTGTTGATGCAACAAGCTTAGAACGAAACTTGYTGCTTACYCTTGAGCTTATAAAATGTCACAAAGGCCCCTTAATCATGGCACTCAACCTTTGGGACGAAGCAAAGTATCATGGAATCTCAATAGATATCAAAGAATTATCAAACATCTTAGGTATCCCTGTTATTCCAACTATCGCCCTTACAGGAAATGGCGTCAAAGAGCTTGCTACAACCGTTACTAATTTTCCTGATTTAAAAGATAGAATTGTTATTAATGATTCAATCGACTGGGATATAATAAAAAATATTGAAAACAGAGTGCAAACAAAAATAACACGAAAAAAACGACTTCATGAATATTGGGAGTCAATAACACTTGATCCTATTTGGGGAACACTTATTGCTATAGCAATCCTCATCATCTGCTTTAGTGCTATCTTCTTTATTGCTGATTACATTGAAAACTTTATTGAAATCATTTTACAATACTGCTACACACCTCTTTTACTTGGACTATACAAGTTATTAAATGGATTTCCCTTTTTACAGACAATTCTTGTTGGAACAACTGATGGTTTAACTATTAACTACTCAGAAGCTATGGGACTTTTAACATCWGGACTCTAYATTCCTCTTGCAAAAGTAGCTCCTCCGGTYGGCATTTTTTATGCTATYATTGGACTYCTTGAAGATTCTGGWTAYTTRCCTCGCTTGGCAACTCTCTCAGATACCGTCATGCACCGTTTYGCRCTTCATGGYTTTGCTATCGTTCCACTTATYCTGGGTGCTGGATGTAATGTRACTGGTATTCTTGCAACACGTTTACTGCCCAATMGAGCTCAACGAATYATWGCTTCATTTTTGCTCAGCATTGCGATCCCTTGCACATCACAAATTGCTATGATAGTTCGTATGGGTGGRCGAATGGGAGNCAAANATATNNGTTTGTCATWTTTGCTTGCCTCTTTTTMATCTGGTATTCGGTTGGKTACTTTTTAGGMATGCATCARACAAAAAGYTAYGATGAAC
Source organism: Candidatus Babelota bacterium (assembly GCA_002401785.1). Taxonomy (GTDB): domain Bacteria; phylum Babelota; class Babeliae; order Babelales; family CAZZPM01; genus CAZZPM01. The sequence goes on along the minus strand of NVUD01000013.1, from coordinate 25,214 downwards.
TGATTCTTGAACTYCCWCCGTATCGCATTCCTGATATRAAAATGGTTTTYAAAAAATTRTMYTATCGTATGTAYAACTKTTTTGGYGATGCGATTCCAGTCACCATCGGTGGTATCTTTATTTTACTCGTTTGTAACTATTTCCACCTCCTGGATGGACTTGCAAATTTTTTAGGTATTTTCTCACAGAAACTATGGGGTTTACCGTCAACAGTTGTTCCAGTAATTCTTATGGGACTCTTTAGAAAAGAGATCGCTCTCAGCTTTTTAGATCGACACTCAGAGCTTACCAATGCACAATTATGTGTGACRACCTTGTTGCTCTCRATTTCATTTGCCTGCYTGTCMGTYTATACTATTTTGTACAAAGAGTTTGGTGGWCGYGTCCTCTTTTATATGGTTGCAGCGATGTGYGGCATTGCAACTCTTATGGGATTCCTCCTTTCATCAATACTTGTATATATTTAAGTAGTATTTTACTTATTAACCCTAGAACTTTAAAGAACACTTATGAAAAAAGTACTTTTTTACCTTTTAACTTTCGTTGCTTTTAAATCAAATATTATAAATGCTGCTTCCTTTGATAACCAATGTATAACCAGCTCCAATACATTTACAACCTTTATTAGATCAGTTGGGCTATACCTTGCATATAACCTTGAAGATGGTTACAGAGAAGATACATTTACAATAGAGACCACAAAACCTGATAATACAAAAATACTATTTATTAATTTGGGAATAGAACGAACATATAACCATAGTAAATTTCCACCTGACATCAAAAGCCGAATCCTATCTAATGAATTCAGTAAAATAATTATTAAAAACTGTTTTTTTTATCGTATACTTCTATGTCTAGAAGACATTAATTTTTACAGACTGAACAGACTGAACAGACTGAACTCTCTTCAATTGGAATATGTTGATCCATCAGAAGCTGAAATACGTACATTAAAAGATAGGTTCGACAAAGTAGACATGCAGCTTGAAATTCTCCTACGCGATTCAAGTAACCCTCAAATACGAAAGAGTTTTTTCCTTCGTCCTGTTAGAGAAACACTTAAAAAACTTAAATCTCATTAATTACCTCTTTTTTTATTAACTAAAACATAAAATAAAAACTCAACTATAATTATTTTCTAACATTAATATTCAGAAGGCAACGTATGAAAAAAACACTTTTTACTCTTTTTATTACAATAGTTCTTACTTCAAATTCTGGACAARCTGCTGCGTTTAAAGAATTATTTTTTAAAAATGAAATGCCTACATGTGCTACTACAACAAATGTTAAAAAGAAAAGAGTACTCATGCTTGATATTGAAGAAAACAGATATTTAAATAAGCAGCGTTTTCTTTCCCCAGAGGTTACTGATCTTATTGAATCGGATACATTTGATATCATTATTATTGATGGACACGTTGATGGATTAGGCTCTTCTTTGTCCAATATAGCAAATATAATTCCTAATCTTAAAAAATTAAAATGCTTTCAACTTAGTCTTACTGGCAGCACCAAGCGTCTAATAAACCCATGTAAGGAATATGAAAAACTTATACAGATAACTTTTAAGCCTCATCAACCTTTAAAGATAGAACTAAAATTCGTCGGTGAGTATGATTGCAAAAACACTCAATATATTGAGTTTACAATTAACCAATAAGAACTTAGTCTGAAAAACCAACAAGGACTTACTTTGAAAAAAGCATTGTAAAACCACAATTTACATACTTTTTGTTATGTATTTTTAGATCTAAATTATAATAGGACAACCTCTTCATTACCCTATGTTTTTATTGACCAAATATCCTGATTCTAAACTTACTTGCGCCCCAGGCATCAAAACGACATGTAGGTCGTTCCCTGAGGTCAAACCATCGCCCCATTGAATACCTTCAGCAGTTGATGCAGCATCACTTTTAATACTCATTCGTCCATCAATCCAGAGCTCACCTTTTGTCAATGAGAGTCCTGTTGCTGTTGAATATAGCGTAGCATTATTAAAAATAAGACGACTCGTTTGATCTATAAATTGAATGCCTTGTCTATTATTTGATGAAGGAGCATAACTCAATGTTGAGAAATTATCAAAGGTCCACGAGGCTCCTGAATAAATTCTGCTTTCTGTAGGACTCTCATAAGAAAACAGATTTGTTCCTGAGATCTCAAATGATCCTAAAATATCTAAACGCCCCGCATTGAATTGGTACGGGCTATCAAATAAAAATCGCACATTATCAAGCGAAACAGTTGCGCTATTATCAAAACAACGAAGCTGTCTTCCTCCAAAATTTTTCAACGTAACATTTTTTAAATACAATGATGCCTGAGATCCAATTATCATTGACCCAGTGGTATGAAAATCAATGGTATGATTATTCCCCGAAATACAACATTGGTTAGTAAAGTTTAGTGGAGCTTTAAGCGTTAAGTCATGAGCTAACTCTATTGTTGCACTATCAATAGTAAAACTAAAATCACTTGAATATCCACTTGCTAAAATATAAACAGTGTCACCAGCTCCAATAATATAATCTCCTGTAAATGGAATATTTCGAACCGCATTAACATTCACATCAAATGAAAAAGACTGTACTAAAGAAAGGGTTGTATTTGTTTTATCAAAACTATATTCACGGAATGGTCCAACCCCACTATCTAATGCAGAACCAATTGCTAAACGATTGCCATCAGATGTCCATGAAACCGCAATAGCATCAGTTGATTGATCTATAAAAGCTGTTGTTTCTAAATTTAGCAAACCACTTGAACTATGATGTGAAAAAATTAAAATATTTTGTGTTGTTGTTCCTTCAAGTGCAACAGCTAAAAATGTACCTGTCGGTGACCAGTCAAGACCACGAACTGTTAAACCAATTTCAAGTTCAATAGTTTGAGTTAACGTTGACCCATTAAAATAATAAATAAGTAGATTGCTTTCTTCATCTTCATCTTCTGTTCCATAGGCTACATAATTGTTTCCAGGTGACCACGACAGAGCATTTTTCTGAATACTTCTATCTGAACCAGGTAGACTCTGCGTCTGTTCTTGGGTTAAGTTTGCTGCTGTATCAATAGAGAATAATAAGACTTCATTATCATTTCCGCTACCTTTAACAGATCGACCTATCGCTAGATAGTCACCTCCAGATACAAATCCAAGAGCATGAACTGACTTGTTTCCAGATAAACTTAAATTCGAAACTCCAGTTAAATCTCCATTTGAAACATTGTATTCATATGAAAACAGATCACCTCCACTACCACGATCAACCCCTACAACAAAATTTGTCTGTCCAGGTTGCCATCGACATGAGTGCACATGATCATTCTCTGAAACTTCTGCTGTCATAGTTAAACTTAAACCATCGTAATATAACATTCGAATCTCTGTTCCACTATTGTTTTGTGTAACCGCAACGGCATAACTGGCTGTATCAGAAAAATCAACAGAGTTCACTTGGGCACCCATGTTATAACTAGCAACCGCAATCATAGATCCTTCTGCAACTGCAACTAATTCAGAGATGCTCGGAGAAAACTTTATAGATTTTCCGTTTCCATATATATTTCCCATGCTGTTTATTGATGTTGTATCTGAAAAATTGAGAGTTTCCATTAAATACAAATTTCCTCCCGATAAATCGATCGGACCAGATACTGGTAATAGAGAGTCAAAAGAACAAGAGGTTCCCAAATCTGATAATTTAAATCCATTTTCAAAAGATGCATAACCGATCATAACGTTATCAGAATCACTTGAAGGAAAAATTGTATATCCCTGACGAGAAGGTGCCGTATTAGAACCGACCGAAAGAGCAAAAACAACTTGTACTGAAAAAACAAATCCTATACTTATTAAACTAAAAAGTCTCTCGCTTCTCACTTATTCCTCACTTTTCGGACTCAGAAAGTTAATATATCTCGCAAAAATATATTATAAAAAGTTCATGATAATAAACTAGTAAAAAGCAAGATTAGTTTTAGCTGCTATTTTTATTACAAAGATATCCAGAATTCAATATTATTTGAGCAGCTGGCATAATTGTTACTAACATATCATTATCAGCACTTATACCATCTCCCCACTCAATACCCTCAGCAGTTGAAATAGCATCACTTTCAATAATCATCTGCCCATTAACTAATAACTCTCCTTTTGTTAATGAAAGACCGGTAGCTGTTGAATACAGAGTAGCATTATTAAAAATAAGCTTGCTAGACCTATCTATTAATTGAATACCTTCTCGATTATTTGATAATGGGGCATAACTTAATGTTGCTAAATTATCAAATATCCATGATGCTCCTGAATAAATTGTGCTTTTTGTAGGACTTTCATAAGAGAATATATTTGTTCCGGATACTTGCAATGATCCTAATACATCTAGTCTTCCCGCATTGAATTGGTATGAACTATCAAATAAAAATCGCACATTATCTAGTGAGATAGTTGCACTGTTATCAAAACAACGAAGCTGCTTCCCTCCAAAGTTTTTCAATGTAATATTTTTCAAATATAATGATGCCTGAAATCCAATGATCATAGACCCAGTTGTATTAAAATCAATGGTATGATTATTCCCCAAAATGCAACATTGGTTCGTAAAGTGTAGTGGAGCTTTAAGCGTCAAGTCTCGAGCTAACTCTATTATTGTACTATCAATAGTAAAACTAAARTCACTYGAATATYCAYTTGCTAAAATATAAACAKTRTCACCAGCTCCAAYAATATAWTYWYCWGTRAAYGGWATATTTCKMACMGCWYKWAYAYTMRCATCAAAWGAAAAWGAYYKKRYTAAAGAAAGKGTTGTWKTTGTTTTATCAAAACTATATKYACGRAAYGGWSCAACMCCACTWKMTAMTRCAGAWSCAAYWGCWARMYSWTTKCCATCAGATGTCCATGMAASMGMAAKAGYATYARTYGATTGATCWATAAAAGCTGWTGTTTCWARATTWAGMRAWCCAYTWGAAACATTGTGTGAAAATATCAATACATTTTGTGTTGTTGTTCCGACCAGTCCAACAGCAAGAAATGTACCGGTTGGTGACCAATCAACTGCACGAACCCGTAAGCCTGTTTCAAGCTCAATTGTCGCTGTTAATACTGAACCATCAAAATGATATATTAACAAGTCTCCATTCCCACCAGTAGGATTTGTACCAAAAGCAACATAATTATTTCCAGGAGCCCAGGATGCAGAGTTTTTTGGAATCGGCCGATCAGGACCAGGTAAACTTTGATTCTGCTCTTCTGTTAAAGCAGCCCCTGTTGTCATTGAAAACAACCATACTTCATTTTTAAGCCCACCTCCTCCAACAGCGCGCCCTACTGCTAAATAATCGGCATTAGAAAAAAAACTAATTGCACGAATTGGCTTATTTCCAGATAACTCTAATGCCGAAATGTTGGTCAAAACCCCATTTGAAATATTATAAGCATATGAATATAACTCCTCACCTGCACCACTATGTCGTCCAATAACAAAATTTGTTTCTCCTGGTTGCCAACGACATGCATGAACTCTAGCATTAAAAGAAATTTCTGCTGTCATAGTTAAACTTAAACCATCATAATACAACATACGCATTTCTGTTCCACTATTATTCTGTGTAACAGCAATGGCATAACTAGCTGTATCAGAAAAATCAACTGAATTCACTTGGGCACCCATGTTATAACTGGCAAGCGCAACCATAGATCCTTCTGAATTTGAAACTAACTCAGTAACACCAGCAAGTTTTATAGATTTCCCGTTACCATATATATTTCCCATGCTATTAATTGAGATTGTATTCGTAAAGCAAAGAGACTGCATCAAATACAGATCGCCTCCCGATAAATCTACAGGACCTGAAACTGGTAATAACGAATCAAAAGAACAAGAAGTTCCTAAATCTGATAACTTAAACCCATTCTCAAACGATGCATATCCAAGCATCGTATTATCAAAATCACTTGCAGGAAAAATTGTATACCCTTGACGTGATGGTGCAGTATTGGAACCAACAGAAAGAGCATAGATTATCTGTATCGAAAGAAGAAGCACTACATATATCAAACCAAGAAGTTTTCCCTTTCTCACATTCTTCCTTGTCTTTTTAACTATAAATAATTCAGTGGTTTATGTAATATTTTTATTACATAGATATCCAGACTCAAGTGTCACCCGAGAGCCTGGCATGATTGTTACTAACATGTCACTATCAGAGCTTATACCGTCGCCCCACTCAATACCCTCAACAGTTAATGCAGCATCACTTTCAATACTGACATTACCTAAAATAACAAGTTCCCCTTTTGTTAATGCTAGTCCTGTTGCTGTTGAATATAATGTAGCATTATTAAAAATAAGCTTGCTAGATTTATCTGTTAATTGAATACCTTTTCGATTATTTGACAATGGGGCATAACTTAATGTTGAAAAACTATCAAACAACCACTGACTATGAGGAAAAATAGTAGTAACCATTGGAGTCGCGTATACAAATGAATAAGTACCTGAAACTTCAAAGGTATTGTATATATCAAATTTACCATTATTAAAAAAGTATGGTTCCTTAAAAATAAACTTTACATTATCTAACGTAATAGTTGCACTGTCATCAAAACATTTAAGTTGATTGCTCCCAAAATTTTTTAGGGTCATATTTTTTAAAGATAATGAAGCATTTTCTTTAACAACAATAGTACCTAATTCATCAAAATTAAAAGTATGATTATTACCAATAATATAACATTGATTAGTAATTCCTATAGGTGCTTTAAGCGTTATATCATTGGCTAGATTAAAAGTTATGTTATCCATTGTTAATGTATATCCAGCTGGATACTCATCAGCTAAAATAAAGACACTATCACCAGCTCCCATTACAAAATTATCAGTAAATGGTATTGCTGCAACAGTCCTTACATCAGAAGCAAAAGAAAAAGACTTGGTTAAGGAAAGTGTTGTTAAAGTTGGATCTAGATCATATTTTCTAAATGCCCCTACACCACTTGATAGAGCAGTTCCTATACCAAGCTGCAGTCCATCTGATGACCATCTTAAAGAGAGTACATCTGTATCTTGATTAATATATGCTGATGATTGAGGAGTTAATGAACCATTGGAGATATTATGCTCAAACAGTAAAACATTCTGTGTTGTACTTCCAACAAAGGCTACTGCAATTAATGAACCWGTTGGTTGCCAATCRACAGCACGAACRGTTAAYCCTGTTTCCATCTCAATAGTTGCTGTTATATTAAACCCATCAAAAGAATAAATCATCAGATCAGCAGCCCCAGCGCTCGGCTCTGTTCCAACAGCAAAATAATTCCCTCCTGGAGACCATGAAAGTGCATTGTCTGAAGGATCTCTTGCAGCACCCGGAAAGCTCTGACTTCCCAAGTCTATCAATTCTCCAGTTGGACGAATTTCATGCCACCATAATTCATTACTTGTAAAAAAACCAGTTGACATTCGCATGCCTACAACTAGATAATTACCATCATGGGAAATTCGAGCAGCTGAAAAATCACGTATTGAAGACATGGTCAACGAAGAAATCGTACTTAAATTACCAGATGATAACTCATATGCATACGTATTGATTTCAGGTCCAAACAATAAATCTGTAGCAATTACAAAATTATCATGCCCTGGTTGCCAATGAACTGAATTGACATCACGTCCCAATTCAGAACTTGCAGTTAAAGTTAGATCAAAATTATTATAATGTAAAAGTCTAACTTCAGGACCACTTCCATTGTTTTCAGTTGCTGCTAATGCATAACTCAACGTACTTGAATAATCAACAGAATTTACACGAGCTCCCATATAATAACTTGAAATGATTAACATAAACTCACTTGATTTTGACTTGAGCTCTGTTATACTTGGCGAAAAATGAACGGTTTTTTCATTTCCATAAATGCTGCCTAATGTTTTTATTTCTGTTGTATCTGAAAAATATAAATCTTCCATAAGATATAGTTTCCCACCATTCATAKCGACTTCTCCAGACACGTGCATTAAAGAATCAAAAGAACATGTTGTACCGTTATCTGCTAATCTGAAACCATTTTCAAAAGAAGCATATCCAATCATTACATTGTCAGTTGCACCTGCAGGAAAAGTAACTAATCCTTGCCGAGATGGTGATGTGTTTGAACCAACTTGGAGCGCATGAAGTCCCTGTATTAAAAATGTAATTATAAAAAAAAGAATGCTCATGTTTATTTTTCTTTTCATTCTTCTTCCTATGAAAGGTTTTTATTAACAAGATAGCCAGATTGTAACTCTATATTTCCTTCAGGCATAATAACTACTTTTAAATCACTTGATGCATCTATTCCATTCCCAAAAATAATACCTTCCGCACTTGATATGGCATCACTTTGAATACCTACTTTTCCATCAATTAATAAGTTACCCTTTGTTAACTGCAGACCTGTTGTACTACTGGAAAGAACTCCTCCATTTAAGAAAAAACAGCCTGTTGAATCAATGAATGAAAGACCATTTTGTTCTGCTGTCGATGGCTCATATCGAAAAGTGGTTTTTTCTCCTAATGATAAAACCCCATGATTTTGAATTCTACTTATTGAGCCACTTTTATAAGAAAATGTATATCGACCATCAACAAAAACTTTTCCAACAATATCAAAATGTCCAAGATCAAAACTGTAATGATCATCAAGAATTATATTTACATTTTGTAGGGTCACTGTTGCATTAGTATCTAAACATGCAAGACGCGAGGATGAAAGATTTTTTAAAGTCAGATTTTTTAATAATAACGAACCACCAGCGCCGACACTAATTGAACCTGTTTGAGCAAAGTCAATAGCATATCCGTTACCAAAAATTGCACTCTCATTATTAAAGGAAAGATGCAGACTCAGTGTCAAATTATTCGATAGTTTGATTGAAACAGAATCTAATGTATACGTCTCTTCTAATTGTAAATCCAACGCTGTTGTACTTGGAGCGAGTTCAAGGGTATGATTATTTCCAAAAATATGCCCCATACTCATAATATAACAAGGATCACTTAACTTCACATCGCGTAAAAGATGAAATTCTCCATGACTCCAGTTAACTGATCCTGATAGCCGTAACAGACTATTAAAAGTACACGTTGTTGAAGCATCCTCTAATGTAATACCATTTTCAAATGATGCAAAACCCTGCATATTATTATCAGTATCAGCAGAAGGAAAAAAAACATTCGCTTGTCTTGAAACCGATGTATCATCCCCAACAATAATTGAATAAGCAAGTTGATTAAAACATACCGCTGCTATAAACAACCTCCATACAGAAATCATAACTTTATAATGCTGCATATAACACTGCTCCACGTATTGTAACTGGCATTGACAATGAGGCTGATGAAGCACGTTTTAATGTTGCTTCAGAATCAAATATAGAGGTTCCTAGTGAGCTTAATGTTTGATACAGTGATAGAGTTGATGATGATACAAATAAGAAAGTACTACTTGGATCAAGAAGACAGGCAGTAGAACTCATATTTTTATATGAAAAATCACAGAGCTCAAATGTTAATGTACCACCAGACTTCATCAGACAATGATGATCATTTTGTACCGTTTCATCTCCCCATTCTATGATTTCACCAACGCCTGTTCCTATAATCTTGCTCTTACCTTTAACTGTTATTTTTCCACCCAGTAAAGAAAGCTTCTGATTACTAAGACTCAGAGTTGATTCATTAAGAACTAATTGTGATGTCTTGTCTGTGAAGGTTAATGGATTAATAATCGTTGTAGGAGTATAAAAAGAAGAGTACGCAGATTTAATGAGCTGAAGACTACTTTCAGATGCAACCAGCACTCCAGATTGAGTGGTAAATGTCATATGATGAGCTCCAGAAAAAATAGTATCTCCTCGAATCAGAATACTTTCAGCCGTACAGGTCAAATCGCTCTGTAAAAAAAGTGAACAATTATCAAAAATAATATGACATGATGTATCTGAAAATAATAAATGATCTGATGTCACATTTTCAAACATTATATTTTTAAATAATAAAGTTGATGAAGGAAGAATAGACATACACCCGCTATTATTAAAGTTTATTTTTGAATGACCATCACCTTCAATAATAATATCTCCTTGTAAATACCAAACACCTTCAAAGTTATATTCTCCTGCTAGATAAATTCGACTATTATGTTGTCCTATCCATCTGATTGTATGTGTGACATCTTGAGAGTAATGAGAAAGATAGCAACTGTTTTCTTCTAATTCAACTATGCCAGATCCCTGAAAAGATCCATTTGATTCAAAATACAAATCTCGATCGAGATAAACTTTTCCACCATTTAATGCGACTTCACATAAAATATCACCCTGCACATTAAATGTTAAAGTTGTTGAAAAATCTTGCAAAGTAACATCTTGTGAAATATTTCCCGTACCAATAATCTTATTCTGATTATTCGAAACATACGTTTCAACTTTAAACGTCCCTCTATCCAAAATAATACCATCACCGTTACCATCTAACAGAAGAGTATTATTTAAGCCATTTTTTCCAGTAATATTAAACAGTTCGCCCTGTATTTCCATTAAACAATTGTCATATTTCAAGTAAGCATCTGTTGCCGTCGAGACAACAGCGAATGGTTCATTTTCTAAATATAAAGTTTTAAGCGTAGCATTTTTTTGAATATAAAAAGATGCTCCCGCACTCATCTTTAAATTATTATTTTTTGAATGAGATTCTATCTGATTTGGTGTTGAAAAATTATAAGTAGCATGACCTGAGGAGAAATTAATCCGTGACCCTGATAGAAACGTAATAATCATATCATTTGAACTCGTACCATCACCCATAATCATGCCATCAGATGTACTTGTTGACTTAATATCAATCAGCACATTTTCGTTAATATACCAATGCCCCCTTGTTAAAGTTATACCTGTCGGTAAAATTTTAAAAGTAGATCCTTTTGTTATTAATTGTGCAGTACTATCTTCAAAATACAACGGCTCAGTCCCACTAACTGATCCATATCGACCTGTTGCAAATGTAATGCCATCTTGAAAAATAATTTTTGAATACAATTTAATATCGACTGGATTTGGAGTAGAAATAGTACAAGTGTATGCTCCACTAAAAATCATATCATCTTCTATTTTCATTGATCCTGTTGTATAACTATAATCATTCGATAAAACAGATGCACTATTTTCAAACACGATCAAACTTGTTGTATCAGTTGCATACAGATTAAGTCCAGCAATATTTTTAAGAATAATATTTTTGAATCGAACTGTTGTATCTGGTTTAATAATAAAAGATCCTGTTGAAGAAAACTCAAAAATATTTGAATCCCCATCAATGGTTATATCCCCATCAAGAATCAGTTCACCTGAAAGAACCATTTTATTACGGAGTCTCAAAGAGCTTTCAGTACTTTTCATCAGAAGAGTTCCTGTCAACTCACTCTCTTGCAATCCAAAAGTCACCGTTGACTTCTCAAGCTCTAAAGTCCCCGATCCCGTAAATACAGAATTATATGCCATATTCAAATCACGCGTTATTGCAAGAGTTCCATTATTCATAGCAATTTTTTTATATACAGAACCATTAAGAGCAAGCGTTAATGTTGCATTCTGATCAACAAGTGTGATTTTTCCACTTATATCACCTGTGCCGTGAATTATATTTGATTTCTCTTTTACACGAGTGAAGGCAGGCAACGTTCCTTTAGTTAAAGATATCTCATTATTGCCGTACAATGTATTAGTGTATTGATTGTATCGATGTCCTGTAATATCAAACATATATCCATCACCAACAAGAATACAATTTTTAAAATCTAAGGAATACCCAGATGCAACAATATTGACTGCAGAAAATTCTGATTCAATAGTTAAATGTGGCAACGTAATATCTGAATTAAAATAAAACGCAGAACCAGCTTTACGTAATATATGTGTAATATTTGATCGAGATATAAGATTTTCTTTGTCATTTAAATTCATAACATATGAACCAGGATTATACGTAACAACTGCTCCTGGTACAAAAACCCATTTCGGATCATTTTCTGCAGTTAAATCTCCCAAGACAAATGCATCATCTACACTTGTTGAATACAGATAAAATGTAACATCATTCTCAAGAAGCAATTTTCCTTTAAAGAAATTCATACCGTACTGACCAGAAGCAAATGATGCATTTTTCAAATGAAGCGTTCCTGTTTTATTTTCAAATACTAATGGTTCAGATGCTAATGATCCTGTTTTTTGAACATCAAAGCCTATAGATTTTATTAAAAGTTCGCTTTCATTACTGATACACAATGATGTTGGAGACTGGTATAAAAATGTTCCTGTTCCAGTAAATTCTACTTTTTCTTTAATATGAATAGCCCCTACAGTGACGCTATAGGTTGTATCCAAAATACAACGTGTATTTTCGTACACAATTTTTGATGTCTCATCGATGCATCTAATTTTATTTCCTTGCAATCCCTCAACATTAAAATTCTTCAATGTTAATGTTGAGCCAGGTTGAATAACCAACTCTCCTGCTGTTCCTAATATTAGTTGATGATACCTTCCTTCAATAACTGTATCACCACTGAAGGTAATTGAAGAATTAATGGTTACATTAGCGTTACATTGAATAACACCAGATGAACTACTGATTATTAATATTTGATCCCATGTTGTTGGAGATGTTCCTAAATACCATGTATTATTATTCAAATAAATAGCTCCAGTACCAACAATAACTGCATCATACGCACAATTTAAATTCCGTTCTAATTCAATTGATCCACCATTGAGCTGAATAGATTGATTAATATTTCCATCAAAATCAACATACAATTTATCATCTGTTCCCGTTAAATAAACAAGACCACTAATTGTACCCAAACCTCGTAAATAATTATTATCTCCTTCTACGCGAGTATACGCAGGCAATGTTCCCTTAGACAAAAAAAGCTCATCGTTCCCATCTAGAACAGTGGTAAACGAATTGTATCGATGACCAGTTACATCAAATGATGCTTTGTTAAGAAGAACAGTAACATTATTGTAATATAAATTTGTTCCTTCAGCAAAAATCAATGTTGATCCTGCTTCTGCCTCAATCGTTAAATTTTTTAATGTAAAATCACTGAATAAAGAGAAAATATTATCCGACTTACGAGTTATTTGCGTTGATGAAGACTGAGCCCTAAAATTTAACTGATTAACAAAATTCACTCCAACATAACCATTAAGAAATTTTGCATGTGCCCCTGGTAAAAGCTCAATGCGCAAGTCATCATCTTCAGTTGTATCACCAAGCATTAAACCATTTAATGAGGTAGTTCCTGCAATATCAATTTCTAACTCTCCAGTAATGAGAAGAGAGCCACGAGTTAATCGCGCACCATGTTCTGAAATATGCAAATATCCATTATCAAATAATAATGATGAATTAGGATCTTCGAAATAGATCGGCTCTGAACCACCAGGAGATGCTCTTCCTATTTTAAAATGCATGCCCTCTGCAAAGCGAAGAAGCGTATTTTTAGACAGACTACTTGTCATAGATGAAGCGTAATTAAATGTTGCGCTTCCGACTAATGAAACAGCATTTTTAAATAAAATTGAACCTTCGGTAAACGTAAAGGTATTTGCATCTTGATACCATGAAGAATCTTTAAAAACAACCTGACTTGTTACCGCTTCACATGAAATATTTGATTGAGCAATACCGACTAGAGAGACATTATGTAACGTAACTTTACTATCTTTCTTAACAAAAATAGCACCTGATCCTAAATCAAGAACATGGTTGTTTCCATTAATTACAACATCATTTTGAATAATAACAGTTCCTTCTAATGTTAGATCATAATGCATATTTAATGAGATATCATCAAGAATGGTTGTATACGACGTATTTGCAAAGTGAGTCATCGTAGGTGCTAAATCAACAGTTTGAGACTGTGCACTTACTATGATACCTGTATTTTTCAATGTAGATTTTTCATTAAAACAGAGATCTGTATTCAAATAWARCGTTCCACCACGAAAATCAGCTRTCTCTCCAACAGRAAAAAYTGACTCRAAAGTACNTGATGTKGTTGCATCYTCRAGARTAAATCCATGCTTCATCCATGCAAAACTTTTAACATAATGATCAACTGTTGAAGAGGCCAGAAAAGTATATTGTGGCTCTATTGAAACTGCAGAGTCAGAACCGATTGATTCAGCATATAGAATAACCTGAGTGATGCTCAAAAGCAGAGCTGTAAAGATAGCCAAACGACTCGATTTTTTTCTTTGCATCATTCTTACTCTCTATTTTTAAAAATAAAAACTTATATTTTTAAAAATAATGTAAGAAGAGATTTAAACAAAAATCAAGAGAATGCAGCAATCATAAAAATAAATATGCTGAAATTATCTAAACAATATTTTGAACTTGTTCACGAGCTTTTTCTATTTCAACTTTGACATCAACAGCCAGAGATGTCATCGAGCTATCAGAACATTTTGCAGTAATTGTATTAATTTCTCGAAATAGTTCTTGTAAAAGAAAATCGACTTTTCGACCTTTTTCGACCTTGTTATCACTTTTAAAAAGAACAAATAACGCTTCAACATGTGTTACAAATCGAGAAACTTCTTCATGAATATCCATTTTGTTAAGATGAATATACAGCTCATCTAGACGAGGCTTTTCAGCTTCTTCGCCAGACTGAACTAAAACAGAAACTTCTGATATAACTTTTTTTTGATCATCAATTAACAGTTCAAATCGTTTTCGAATCTCTTCTATTTTTTCTTCGCAATGTTTAAGACGAAGAACAAGATCYTCATGCAAAGCCTTTCCTTCACGAACACGTTCTACTATTAAAAGCTTAATAGCTTGATCCACTAATGCATGAATCTTAGCATGATCAACTTCTTGCAATGATTTCTTTTCAAATGCAAATAGCTGAGGTAGTTGTACAACATCATTAATTGTTAACGTACCCGGTAACGAAAGTTTTTTTTGTAACTCCTGAATTGAAGCAAGATACTGCTGAGCTACTGATGTCGAAATGGTAGGAACTTCAAGAACTCCTAACTCTTCACTAATTTTAATAGAAAAAAATACTTTACCGCGATATAAAGATGCTTTAAGTTTTGAAGCTATTTTTAATTCAAAAGAACTGAGACTTGATGGCAACTTACAAAACGCATCAAAAAACCGCGCATTCAAAGATTTAATTTCAACAGAAACAGTTATCTGCTCTTTCGATGCAAGCTCTATAGTTTCTGTAATCTGACTAAACCCTGTCATACTTGTTATCATCTGCTTACCTTTGCTTTATTATCCAATATTTGAATAGACATTCTGTACATCATCCAAATCTTCGAGTTTTTCTAAAAATTTAAATACTTTTTCTTCTTTTTCTTTRTCTTCAAGTGCAAYTTTATCCTTAGCYACCCATTCAATTTCAGCATGTTCAACAACAAAKCCTTCTTCTTTTGCTGCTTTTTTAAGAGMTTCTAARTCAGCAGGAGCAGTAGTTAGGGTAATATGGTCYTCTTCAACAATAATATCATCAAGGYCATAATCCATAAACTGTTCAATCAGATCATCTTCAGTCTTGTTCTTCTGTTCCAAAATAAGAACGCCTTTATGTTGAAACATCCAATGRACAGAATTYGTTTCACCAAGGTTGCCACCCATTTTACTAAAAACATGYCGTACATCTGAAACMGTACGATTTTTATTRTCCGAAAGAGTCTCAACAATTACTGCTGTACCATGAGGTCCATACCCTTCATACATCGCTTCTTCATAGTGAGCACCTTCGAGCTCGCCTGTTCCTTTTTTAATCGCGCGTGTGACATTTTCATTCGGCATRTTYGCTTCTTTSGCCTTCTCCATCAAAAGACGTAATTTTGAATTCCCACCAGGRTCTCCACCACCAGCACGAGCAGCTACSGTAAGCTCYTTACTAATTTTAGTAAARATTTTKCCACGCTTTGCATCTTCYTTACCTTTYTTATGCTTAATCGTTGACCACTTTGAATGACCTGACATAGCAGCCTCCTCTCATTTACAAATAACTTTCTTTAAATAACATTGGTGAAATCTTAACATATATCAGATTTTTTGTCGACCTTGCTATTCAAAAAGTCCCGTTTGAATTTTAGGATTTTCACCAAGTAGCTTCATCCGCAATTGTCGTATTTTTTGTGTTGGAATCATCCGACCACGAGATGTTTTTTGTAACAATCCAAGTCGAATTAGAAACGGTTCACAATAATCTTCAAGCGTCTCTTTATCTTCACCTGTCATTGCAGCCAATGTTTCTAARCCGACAGGGCCACCATCAAAATCTTTCAAAAGATGTACCAAAATCTGACGGTCCAATGTATTTAATCCTTGCTCATCGATGCCTAAAAACTGTAATGCTTTCTCTGCAATAATAACATCAATCACTGCATGCTCATGAAATTGTGCAAAGTCACGAACTCGACGAAATAATCTTTTTACAATACGAGGTGTTCCTCGAGCTGATGAACCAATTTTTTCTGCTGCTTCTTTTTCTATAGAAATCTTACAAAATGCAGCATTTTGTAAAACAATTTCGGCCAACTCATCAGCCGTATAAAAATCAAGTCGTTCAACTATTCCAAATCGTGTCTGCAATGGTCCTGATAAAAGTGCTGTTTTGGTTGTTGCGCCAATTAAAGTAAATGGACTGATTGGCAACCGAATTGATTGAGCCCCAGCTCCTGAACCAACAATCATATCAACACAAAAATTTTCCATAGCTGAATATAAAATCTCTTCAACCTGTTTGGGCAATCGATGAATTTCATCAATAAATAAGACCTCTTTTGGTGCTAAATTTGAAAGAATTGCAACCAAATCTCCACTCCGTTCCAACACTGGAGCACTCGTAATTTTAATCGATGCCTCTAGCTCATGTGCCATTACTTTAGCCAATGTTGTCTTTCCCAATCCTGGCGGGCCAAACAATAAAAGATGATCAAGTGGTTCACCACGCTTTTTTGCAGCATGTGTATAAACTTTTAACTTCTCTTTAATTGTTGCTTGACCCAGATACTCTTCAAATGTTTCGGGATTAAAACTTGTTACAATATCTTCTTGGCCTACAGATGTATTGACTAAATCAAGAGGACTTTCCAAATCCTGTTCTTTTCTCACTTTAATTCCTTACATTCCTTGGCTAAATCAAGATACTCTTGAGGACAGCAAGAACATTCATGATCAAATGGATATGCACCTAATTCATTTTTTCTTTCTTCACAGTAATTCGAAAAATACAAAAATTTTATCACATCCCATGCATGCAGACGTACCGCAAGATGTAATGGCGTATCTCCAACCGCTTCTGTCTCTGCATACATATCCAATCCAAAAAATATTAATTTTTTACATAAATCTAGATTTCCTTCATGAGCTGCATCATGTAGCAACGTCCAACCCATCTTATTACGCACTTTGAACAAATGAGGATTTTCTTCAAAAATAAAGTAAAAAACTTTCCAGTCTACTTCACTTCCCCCTAAATTTTTCACCCCTTTAAAAAGATGTTCTAGATTTTTTTCATCTTTAAAGCACTTTTTAGCAATACCTGTTGACGAAAAGCCTAGATCTTTTAATACATCTTTAGATGATCGACTCTGTTTTTGTTTCATAGCACTGCTAGCAAAGCTAGAAAAACTAATTCCAAACAGACCAACAAATCCCATAACCAAAATTATTTCATGTCTCATCTATTTCCTCTAATAATGTATAATTAATTATGAAAGTATGATAAAAAGGCCCACTTGACTAAGTGAGCCCTATTTCTTTAAGCAAATTTGCTTTTGTCAGTTTCAACTTTACGCTGTTTATCTTTCAATTTATCTTTTTCTTTTCTATACAAAGAGACCATTTTATCAATGGTATTATCAACTGCAATGTACATTTCAGGATGTTCATCATGAGTATGTAAGCTCATCTGTGGTATTTTTACATGCAAATCAGCTCGGTGATGTGAATGCTGTTCCTGAGACTTCAAGTGCAACTCTAAACTATACGCATCTTCCTGATCTTCATCATGCTTAATCATCGAAGTTAACCGATCAAGCTTTTGATTACTATGCGATTCTAAAGAATCTGAATGCGGCATACCGATAAATGAAATTGCTCTTTTCATAAAAATACTCCCTTTCAAAAGAATGATTTGTAAGAATCTTACGTCTGCTTATAATACCCCATTTTTTTACCTAAGTAAACTTCTTGTGTTTTAGAATCATTCATCATTTTTTCTGCTACACCCTCTGAGACAACTTCCCCACTCACCAAAAGATAGCAATAGTCGACAAAGTTAAGTAACTGAAAAACATGATGATCTGAAATTAAAATCCCAACACCAGTCATCGCAACCTCATGTAATAAATCTTGAATCTCTTCAATAGATTTAGGGTCAACACCAGCAAACGGCTCATCAAGCAGTACAACTTTTGGATGCATTAACAATGTTCGTATCAATTCTATTTTTCGTTTCTGTCCACCTGACAAATATCGTGCCGCCCTRTGCATCGCTGATCGAATTTCTGTTTTTTCAATCCATGGATCTATAAAATCTTCAAACGATTGAAGGCTTTCACCCTGCCATGCTGAGTGGTAATCAAAAATAACTTTGAGATTTTCATAGGCAGACAAATCTTCGAAAAGACTGCTTTGCTGCGACATATAAACAAGACCTGACTCAATTCGTTGATGAATTGATGCTCGACAGAGACAATTATTATCAAGTTGTATGTAATGATTTAAATGTTTTTTTTCTATAGAAAGTGGCGTCAGACCTATCAATATTTTTAAAGCAGTCGTTTTTCCTGCACCATTGGGACCTAAAAAAGCTACAATTTTTCCGTATGGAACAGTGAATGAAAGATCACGTAAAACATGATGGCTCTTACGATAAAAATTTAATTTATCTATAACAAGAGCCATGACAAGCCGTACGTTATGATCGTCTGACCACTACGTTAACAGGACAACCTTTAAGATCGAAGTTTTTTCTCAACACGTTTTCAATACATTGAACATGTGCACCAGTAAAATAATCAGGACGATTAACATGCATAACAAAACTTGGAACACGTGCGTCAACAGATCTAACTTTAAAAACTTTAAGCAACAGACCTTTTTGATACATTGGACGATGTGTCAAATATGTTTGAATGATTTCATTCACTTCTGTTGATTGAAATTTTTGCTTTAAACGCTTTAAAACATCTTCGATATTTTTCTTTAAAATACCGATGTTTTTATTTTCAAGACATGAAATATTAACAACTGGAAGATGCTTGATGATAAATTTATATTCAAGAAGACTCATATTCATACGATCTTGTGCATACTCATCAACAATATCGGTTTTATTAATAACAAGAATAAGTGCTTTACGATTTTCATGCGCATAAAAAAGCAACTTCATCTCTTGATCACTTAATTTTCCTTCAAATCCATCAACCATTAAAAGAATGAGATCTGCACCTTTAATCGCCTTAAATGATGTTTTCACCATTAACGATTCCAAATTATCTGTCACACCTCTTTTTCTTCTAATTCCTGCGGTATCAGTCAACTGAATTAATTCATGATGTAAACGCATCTTTTCAGACAAAGGCTCACGTGTAGTTCCTGCAATTTCTGAAACTATTGCTCGCTCTTCTTGTAATAAAATATTTAACAATGAAGATTTACCAACATTCGGTTTACCAACCAATGCTATTTTATGTTTTGGCTCTTCTGGTGCTGCTGGCATTGTTGATTTCGCTTCTTTTGCATAAAAAGCCATCTGTTCTAATAAATTTCCAACTCCACGACCATGTGTAGCCGATAACGGAAGTACTTTTGAGAATCCAAGCTGAGCAAATTCATGGATATCATACGCTGTTCTTTCAGGATTATCAGCTTTATTAATCAAAGCAATCGCTGGGCTTTTACTTTTATGCACAAGTCGGGCAATATCAAGATCATCAGTACAAAGCCCCTGCTGCATATCAGCAACAAAAACAATTAAAGCGGCATCTTGCATTAAAGCAATCACACTATCTTTCACTGATTTTAAAATAAGGTCCTTACCCGGTCTTAATGGAATACCACCAGTATCAATAAAATCAAATGTTGCATCATCCCATGTTACAATTTCGTGAACATAATCACGAGTAACACCTTCACGGTCAAATACAATGCTTTTATTACTGTTAGCAATACGATTGAAAATAGTCGACTTACCAACATTGGTTCGTCCAACAAGAATAACTTTAGGATAAGTCGTCTGTGTACTCATTAATTTTTACCATTCTATTTTTTTTCTACAATATCTGTTATCTCTACTGTGCCAGGAAATTCTTTTACAAGTGCTGCTGCTTGAGGCCACTCATCTGGCTTAAAAAGTATTTTTTTTTCTAATCGACTTACATGCTGCCCAGATACTTCTCGATTTTCTCTACCATACGAAGTACTTGACTGAACAACAGAAGAAGCTTTCTGCTCAATAATGACCTTACTAATTATTATTTCAGTAAAACCTTTAAAGTGAGCTACAAAGATAGGATGCCATTGATCCTTTGAATCTGCAATTTTTTCTTTAAAAAAGGCACTTTTCATTGAAAACAAGATAGTCAGTACCGGCATTTCTGATGATTCGTCAGGAATAGCTTGCTGAAAAATTGAAGCTAACATACGATTCTTACTCGATAATGACTCAATAAACTGCTTCCACTTCACCTTTTTTTCTGACTGAACTTGTACAGTAACAGAATGCTTACTTTCTGCTTTAGTTTCATAACTCGATTTTTTAACCGGAGAAGAAGAGACTGCCTTAATATTCTTTTTTGGCTCTTCATCATGCATAAGATAAGAAGAATCTGTCGATAATGATGAAAAATTCCGCGTAGCTATTTTAATCATCAAGTGTTCAAGCACTACCTCTTTTTGACTTGCGGACTGCAAAATTCCTTCAACTTCCCATAAACATCGCATCATTGCATGGATATCTTCAATCGTCACATATTCATACAATTCATATAATTTTTTTTCATTAACAGCAAAAATATTACTGCGCAAAGAGACTTTGTAATGAACCCGAATCAATCCACGAAAAAAATGTATTAAAAGATGTAAGAAATGTGGAACATTCGCTAATGCTAATGGTTTCTCTTCAAAATATTCAAGCACTTTTTCTGGCTGCTTTTCAAACGTTTTCTGTATAACTGCAAAAAAATACTCCTTAGGCAACATTCCCATCGCCTTCAAAACAACCTCTTCAGTAATCTCTTTAGTTACAAAACTGATCTGCTCTAAAATATTAAGACCGTCACGAACACAGCCCTCAGAAATAGTAATAATACTATTGGCCGCATCGGTTGTTAATAAGATATTTTCTTGCTGAGCAATCTCTTGTAAAAATGTCATTAATGTTTCATATGCCAATGCATTAAAGTGAATCTGAAAACATCGCGATCGAACAGTAGCTGGCACTTTATTAAATTCAGTTGTTGCGAGCATAAACAATGCTGTTTTTGGAGGCTCCTCCAACATTTTCAACAGAGCATTAAAAGCTGCTTTACTTAACATATGAGCTTCATCAATGAGATAGATTTTCATCTTTCCCTGCAAAGGAACATATGAGGCTGCCTCAAGCATCGCACGAACATCATCAACACCTGTATGTGATGCTGCATCAACTTCAACAAAATCTGGATGCTCTCCTTTTTTCATCATCTGGCATGATGTGCAACTTTGACACGGAAGACTTATTTGAGGGTTTTTTTGAAACTCTGGCAGCAATTCACAATTAAGTGCCGCAGCAAAAATACGACCTGTGGTTGTTTTACCACAACCTCGCTGTCCAGTAAAAAGATAAGTTGGAAACAATGTATTTAAATAGAGACTATTCTTCAACATACTTAAAGAAGTTTCTTGCCCTTTTATCTCAGAAAAAGAAGTTGGTCTCAGTCTTCGGGCCATGTTTAACATACGAACACTCATCACTGAACCAATCTTTATAAAAAATATTTACTGTTTTTAGAACATCATACATTATCAAGAAAATTATGAGAGCAGCACAAGTCAACACTGCGTCTGCTGCTTCCTTCCGGATCTGACAGGGTGCACAATAAGCGCCTCACCACTCTCAAAAAAATAGTACCATATTTTACATAGAATGCAAGTAGAAAAAATTATTTCCACTCAGGAAGGAATATTAAAGATTTTTGTATTTCATCCGACAACAGAGAAGCAGAAGAGACTGACTTGCCAACCAGAAAGCTCTCTTCTGCTAACAAAAGAAGCGGTAGGTCAGAGCAGTATTGATTATCGCTAAAAGCTGCCACAACCGACATACCCAAAGGCATCCCCTCACCAAATCCTTCATAATTCCTATGTTCATGAATTCGATCTACTTTATAGCTTCCCACAGAGAGATCAAGGAAACTACCAGCTATAAAGCGTGTTCCATAAGCAAAAAAACGGGCTTTACAGAGCGCTTGCTGTTTAATATATTGCTGTAACGCTTCCAGGAAAGGATCTAAAACTGTCTGTAACCCTCCTGAAATAAACAGTATATCAATCTCAGGATCCTGAGAATACAGAAGAATGCGATCAAGAGCAGAGCGATAACATATTTTCTGAATAATCATTGCGTCAGACAGAAAAAGATGAGCCTCGCACATCAAATCAGACAGACTGATATTACTCGACTCCAGTAAATCAAATAGAAGATTATAAGAGGATGTAACATATTTTTTCACTATCAAATCAATCAACACGTAGTCCTCATTCATCAATGCCTTATTAATCTCTCTTGGAAAATCTCCATGAATGAGTGGAATCGATCGATATAAAAAATAAAACAATTGCTGCATGTCGCGCCATGAAAACAGACGTTGACAGACTAAACCAGTTAGATTTCCTCGCACAACCGTATGATCGACATCAAATAAAACTAATTTTCTCATCACTCCCCCCAGAGCACTGATTAATAATATGTTTTATATATAATAAAGCATCTAGTTAAACAATCTCAAGCATATGCGTCTTACCAAAGAATACAAAGATCCTTTTTAAATCAACAAAAATATGCTACCATTCTTACAACATCTTATAATAGTGCATATACTTTAATGGATTTCGTCATGACAAAAGAATTTTCTTCATCTATCAAGCAGATTATTGATACCTTTAATACAGAACTTGCATCCATTACATCATTCAAAGAGCTTGATCTATTAACAGCTCGATTCACTGGTAAAAAAGGATCCGTTACTATACTATTTCAGAGTATAAAAACAGTTTCAATTGAAGAAAAAAAAGTATTTGCCCCTCAACTAAACAACCTCAAGATCATAATTTCAGAAGCTGWTTCAACAAAAAAAACAGAGCTCCTTCACGAAATAGAAAATGCTGCTGCAGTTGAAGAACAATCCTTCGATGTAACAGCATACAAACCACTTGATGGACATGATGGACATATTCACTTGTACACAAACCTCATTGAAGAAATAGAAAATATTTTTATTAGCATGGGTTATGATATTTGGGATGGTCCTTACGCAGAAACAGAATATTATAATTTTACTGCGCTCAACATTCCTGAAGATCACCCAGCACGTGATATGTACGACACCCTATGGCTTAATAAAAAAAACTGGCTACTCCGTACACATACATCAACTGTTCAAGTTAGAACTATGGAAAAACAGAAACCACCACTTGCTGGCATCGTACCAGGAACAGTCTTTCGTCATGAAGCTGTTGACGCTTCACATGATATTCAATTTATGCAATGCGAAGGATTATTTGTCGATAAAAACATTACCATCGCTCATCTTTTTGGTGTTGCAAAAACATTTTTACAAAAATTATTTAATAAAAAAGAACTTGATATTCGAATTCGTCCAGGATATTTTCCCTTTGTTGAACCAGGAGTTGAAATCGATATGCGATGTCCATTCTGTACAGCAGGATGTTCTACCTGTAAACAGAGCCGCTGGATAGAAGTATTTCCCGGAGGAATGGTTCACCCAGAAGTGCTTAAAAAAGCTGGCATAGATTCCGAAGTGTACAGCGGTTTTGCTTTTGGTTTTGGACTTACACGACTAGCAATGATCAAATATGGCATACCCGATATTCGGCTTATACAGGGTGGAAAAGTCTCTTTTCTAAAACAGTTTTAGATTTAACTATATTCCCATAAAAAAGGTAAAAGGAGCTTTTATGGAAATTTCAAAAGTTATCGTCCCTGCAGCAGGTTTAGGCACGCGCTTTCTTCCTGCAACAAAAGTTATTCCCAAAGAAATGTTGCCACTTCTGCACAAACCAATTATTCAGTACACACTTGAAGAAGCGGTTCGTTCAGGAATAGAAGATATTTTTTGGGTTGTGAATAGTAAAAAAAAGAGTATCGAAGAGCACTTCGATTACATTTCAGAAGAATTTTTAGAAACATTTCGTTCAGATAAGAAAGAACATCTTACCTACCTCAATAAAATTGTTGAAAAAGTTAAGTTCGCCTATGTTCGCCAACATGAAGCACGAGGCCTTGGTCATGCTATCTGGTCTGCACGACATGTTATTGGTAATAAACATTTTGGCATCATGCTTCCCGACGATGTTTTCATAGGTCAGAATCCTGCCCTTGCGCAATTAATTAAAATTGCAAGTCAAGAACGAGCAAGTGTTATTGCAATTCAAGAAGTTCCTTTATCGCATACCCCTCGATACGGTATCATCAACATAAAGAAACAGCTATCACCTAATCTGTTTCAGATCCGTGATGTCATTGAAAAACCGTCTCAAACAGAAGCCCCTTCAAATCTTGCCATCATGGGTCGATATATTCTCTCTCCTCGTATTTTTGATGCATTGGAAGAGTCAACTGTTGGTGTTCTTGGTGAAGTACAATTAACTGATGCTATCCAAAAACTACTGCTTTCAGGAGAAAAAATATTTGGTTACAAAATTCAAGGAACACATCGATATGATGTTGGGACCCCCCTTGAATGGATGAAATCGAATATTATGTTGAGCTTGCGACATCCAGCTTATAACCAAGAAATCTTACAATTTTTAAATGAAATTGACCGTGAATTTACTGTCATTGAAAGTAAAGCGATTCAGTTTTCAAAACAACGAAACACATAAAAAAAGGGGCGGGTGAATAA
>NVUD01000012.1 GCA_002401785.1 Candidatus Babelota bacterium | reverse complement strand
AACTTCAGTAGTAGTGGTTGCAGTCTCTTCGCCGGTTATAGGATCAGCAACTACTTCTTCGGTACTGACTTCTGTTGTTACGCCAGTTGCAGGATCAGTAACTTTAATAATAGTAGTTCTTGTTTCTTCGCCGGTTGTAGGATCAACGGTTGTTTCAACTGTTTCAGTAGTAACCTCAATTGGATCACCTGATTCATCAACATCTGGAATGAGACTTTCTGGAAGTTCTTCCGATACTTCTTCAAGTTCAGGTAGCGGAGCGGTTACATTTTCTGTGATAGCAACTGCTTCTTCAGCTATTATATTTTTTTGTTCTTCTAAGCTGCTCTGTTTTTGCTCAGCTATTTCAAGTGCTTGTTGAACTACTTGTTGTTGATTTTCAATTGAAGTTTTTTGTTCTACTAATATTGCCTTTTCTGCTTCAAGCAATTCCATTTCTTCTGTTGTTTGAGCAGAAACTATTTCTGCATCTTTTTGATTAATTGCTTCTTGAAGAACGGTTATTGTCTCTTTAAGATTATCAACTTCAGCTTGTGCTTCAGCCTCTTTATTTTTAGCTAGTATTAATTCTTCTTCGATCTGTTCCATTGTTTGTTGAGCTGTTTCTTCTGTTGCATCAATAGGTTCTTCTAGATCTGTTAATTCTGGGAGATCAGCTATTTCTTCAGCTRTAGGAAGAGGGTCGCTATGCAGACCAATATCTTCAGCTCCTGGTACTTCAATAATCAAATCAAGATTATCAGGTGTTCCAAGATCTATCTCCGGAACAGAAGGATCAATAGGTGCAATTTCATCAAGTTCTGGTTGTTCAAGYAGTTCATTTTCTCTGTCTTCTGTGATAACTTCAAGTTCTTCAGCAGCTTCATCAAGTTCTACTTGTTCCTGTTCTAAGGTATCAAGTTGATCAGATAGTTCYTGTAGTTCTTCTGAAACGAGCTCCTTTTCTTCTTCAGTTTCTGCTGCTTCAAGTTGTTCTTGTTTTGCAAGAATTTCTTGTTGAAGTGCTAGTTTTTCTTCTCCAGCTTCTTGTTTATCAGCTTCTACAGTCTCTTTTTCTGCTCTAATAGATGCTAATTCTTCTTTTAAGTTGTTTAAATGTGCAACTTCTTGTAGTTGCGTATCAATAATATTAATTTTGTAGTCAGTAACCTTAAGTCTATATTCTGGAGCAGGATCGATAGCGAGCAATTCTTGCTTTCTATCTTCTTGTATTTGTCGCTCATCTTCAAGTTCTTCAATGCTTGTCATCATGCTTATTTTAAGCATATCATCTCGATCTTGTTCTTCTTCTTCTTGAAGACTTTCAAGAATTATTTCTTGTTGTTCGCGCATTTCTTGCTCTACTGTTTCTCGAGCAGCTTGAATGGCACGAGTAGTATCTTGGTCACCGATGGAAATGTTTTCAGCCATCATGGTTTCAAGATCTTGTATGTCGTTTTGTAATTGTTTGATTGTCTCTGCTGCATCATTCTGAGCTGCTTGTGTATTCTCTGTTCTTTCTTGCTCTACTTCATTATTAATTTCATTGATAGCAGTCTGAATCTTTGCACTCATTTTAATATTAAATTCAGCTTCAAAAATTATATTTTCTTTAATAATTGGATCAGTTTCAGATAACATTCTAAGAATAAGAACTAAATGTTTATTTGATACTTCAGATAAAACATTTTGTAAATTAATTTCTTTTTGGTATAAAGAATCAGCAGATTCCATAATAATATTGATTTGATCGGTTATTGCAACTTCACGTTCTTCTAACTTTGTTATTAAAGCTTCTTGTGCTGTTACTATTTTTTCTTCTTCAGATGCTGTTGGATCTTCTTGTTTTTCTTGAGATTCTTGTTCGTTTTGAAAATC
Source organism: Candidatus Babelota bacterium (assembly GCA_002401785.1). Lineage (GTDB taxonomy): Bacteria > Babelota > Babeliae > Babelales > CAZZPM01 > CAZZPM01. Next base: position 34,783 of record NVUD01000012.1, on the reverse strand, counting down.
ATCTTGAATCTCTTCTTCTACTTCTGCAATCTGTTCTGCTACAGTTTCTTTTTCAGCTATATATTTTTGTTCTACTTCTAAGAGCAATGCGTTAAGTTCTTCAGAAGAAAGTGTTTCGGAAAGAGTAGCAGTAGCTCTTTTAAAGACTTTATTCATCATAGATACTTTTGAATTAATTCTATTAATTTTATTTCTCAATTTATTATGCATTTTAAAAAAATATCTGTTATAGATTCGTTTCATTCGATGCTTTTTAAGGGCAAGTTTTTCTATTTTCATTGGATTGAGAGAAATAATTTCAGGATTTTCTTCAATCTCTAGAAGTGCTTCATGAATAGATTGTTCCCTTATTTCTCTTTCTGTTTTTACATGTGCAAAGCTACCTTTAGACATTATCGATGGAATTGTTTCTGGATTATTGATTTCATCAATACGTGGTTGCATTTCGTCATATGTCTGTTGCATGTTGATTGCTGTTTCTTGCATTCTTTTTACTATTCCATAATATTTTTTATACAGATCAATAGGATCCATAATTTTTCTATCAGCTTTCATTGTAAGACGAAGTTTTTTAAGAGAAGTAACTGAACTTTTTTCTGCATTAATCATAGGCATAATAGAATCGAGCATTATCTTGATGACATTCGAAGATGATGAAGCAAGTGCTYTGTTGAGATTATCTTCATTRCYAATATATTTCAKGTAWARTTCKGCTTTGATGCCGTTTRYTTCACCTTTAAATTGAATTTTCTGTGCTCGTGAAACATATTTGATAAAGTCATTTGGAGCGTTAGATATAAATTGAGATTCTTCAGACTTGAATTCAGAAAGCGCTGGTTTATTGAGGGGCTCTACAACTTCTGCTAAATTAACGATTCCTGCTGATTCTTCTTGAGGAGTTTGTTCTACGTTTTCTTCAGGAGTGCTTGCCTCTTCTTCAGCATCAATGTTTACCAGTCCGCTGTCATTACTAACAAATCCTGCTGGATCGACTGCTATTTGCATTTCCTGAGAAGTGCTTTCATCCTTGAATTCAGGAATAGTTGGATTATCGAGAAGCTCAGCCACTTCTTCTGCTGGTTGCTCTTGATCTAATAAGCTTTGGAAATCAGTATTAATGGTTTCCATCAATTCTTCTTGAGGAGTTTGTTCTACGTTCTCTTCAGGAGTGCTTGTTTCTTCTTCAACATCAATGTTTACCAGTCCACTGTCATTATTAACAGATCCTGCTAGGTCGACTGCTACTGGCGCTTCTTGAGGAAAGTTGTCTGTGTTTTCTTGAGAATTGCTTGCTTCTTCATCTATATCTTTGAACTGATTCAAGATGCTTTCAGTTCTATAGGGTTTTTTAAAGTTGTTATTATAAACTTTCTCTGGCTTTGTTTGAGGATAGCGGTCTTTCTCTTTATTGTTATTTTTTTTATTTTGATTCAATAAGTTTTGAAAGACATTAGGTCTAATTAGCATTGGTTTTTTGGCATTACTAATCTTTCCCGCTGGATTTTTCTGAAAAGAATCGTCATTGTCTTCATTGGTGTTATCATAGTTCTTATTTTTTGGAAATAAGTTTCCGATTTGATTGGAGAAACCTCCGAGATTGATGCTTTTTGCATTAAAGCGTTCTGAGCTTATTAATGGTACTGCTAACAAGCAGACTGCAAGTAACATTGATAAGAATAAATTCTTGATAGTCATGAATATCTCCCTTTTCATTTAATAGTTCTTCAAAAAACCATATATAAAATTTTCTACTTACACTAATTATTGCAAATTGAAAACAATATAGGCAATGATTTATATAAAAATATTACAATTTGACCATTGGAAATTGAAGTTGTTTGGCAAATAAAGGGTTTTGATAATGAAGAGGAGAGGGAGAGATTGTCAGGTGGGGTGTTTGAAACTTGTATGATTTAAAAATCTATAAGAAATTGCTATATTTTCATAAAAAAGAAAGAGGATGATTTCTAAAATCATCCTCTTTCTTTTTTACTTCTGAGTTAAGCTATCCAAAAACTATAGGTTCTGTTGTAGCTCTCATCTGTTCTTTGATTCGATCAAGGTTTCTTGATCGAGAACTGTTTTTTATTTCTTCTACTTTCTCTTCTATTTCGGGCTGAGTAATGTTATTGATACCACTGCTTACAACTCTTGTTCCAGTAGCTTCAGCGCCAGTTCGACGAGCACTGCTTTCTGGTGAAGATGAGCTTCTAGCAGTTACAGTTCGGCTTGATGCAACTGGTTCTAACGCTCTAACTTCTTCATCCGTTCCGCTAGAATCTCTGTTTCGTGCTACRCCTCTTCGAGGAGCGCTGTTTCGAGTASTGCTGCTTCGTGGGATACGTGTTGATCTTCTAGCWGTTGYAGTTYCTGYTCGACCTGATGTAGACAGAGCTGGTTCTGACYTGATGGCGGYTTCATCCGTTTCGCTTGAAAGTTGGGTTCGTGTTACGCCTCTTCGAGGAGYGCTGTTTYGAGTRSTRCTGCTTCGWGGRRCACGTGTTGATCTTCTAGCAGTTCTACCTTCTGTTGCAGGAGCTGTTTGAGATCGACTTATAGTTACTGATCTTCCACCTGTAGATATACGTGATTCTCTGTTAGTGCCAAAGCGAGTAGATCTTCTGCTTCCTGATCGAGGTGAAGAGCTTCTAGCTCCTCTCACTGAACCAACTCTTACAGCTCTTCCTCTAGCAGATGATGTTCTACCTGTTGAAGATCCTCTAGATCTACGTGATGCTTGTCTTGTAGGTCGACCAGTCGTTTTAAGTTCTTCTTGAAGATTGCCAACTTCTTTTTCTAATGCTTCAATTTCTGATTGTTTTGCAAGGTGTTGAGGGCCTGATTTATCGAGTCCCGACTGTTCAATTTTAAGCTTAGCTATATCTGTGGCCTTAGTCGTTACTTCTTTTCCTATTGCTTTCTGCATAATTATTGTAACAGCAGGTGTTGTGGTAGAGCTTGCTTCAACTTGTTTTTCTTTTGCTTCATTTTTTTCTTTTTTCTCTTCAGTTAAAGCATCTGGAAGCTTTTCACCTGTATCAGTTATAGCTTTTGGTGCTACTACTTCTATAGGAGCATCGAATATTGCTTTTAATGAATCAAATGATGCTTTATGTGAGGGCAGAACTTTAGGAGAAAGAACAAGAAGGGTTCCTTTTATTCGTGTTATTGTATCAGCATCAACATCGTTGAGTTTTTTCTGAAGATTTTGCAATATGCGAAGAACTTCCATAGTCTGGGATGGTTTGAGTTTCTTCAATGTAGATAGTTCTTCTAATTCACTAATTTCTTCTGCTGTAGTTGCAGGACGATTAAGAATAGCTAAAAACTCTTTGAGTCTGCTTACATGCTTCTTGAAAGATACATTCTCCATGTAGCTTGTAATATAGTCAGCAAGGAATTCAAGCGACCCAGAAGATGCTCTTGGTCGATCTTCTATAAGTTCTTCAAGCTGCTTCATAACTTTATCAGTCGCTTTTATTTCACCTAATCTATCAATACGAGAAATAATGCTTTGTTGAGAAACCTTTTTAGTAGCTTTCTTTATGAGTGGAATACTCTTAACATTTTTTATTTTTACTGATTCTTGAAGCTGTATAAGTCTTTTTTTATTAGCTTCATTTGGGAATATACTTGCAGCTGCAAGTAGAATACTCTTTACATCTACTTTTAGACTATTATTTGCTTTTTTAGGCATGTTTTTCATAAGTCGTTCGATGTACTTGAGAGCATCTTTTTGTAAATTTTCTTGCTGTACAAAGTCGGATCTAATTATAACATCTCTAAATGATTTAAGCTGTTGAGGGAAGTCAAGTGACGCACCCAAGGTTTTACCGAGTAATTTTACTTCATTGGTGAATTTCTTATCGGTAATGTTGCCAATAGCATATTGTAACAGTGATTTAAGTAATTGTATGTCATTCTCGCTACCAAGAAACTTATTGTTAACCAATCGTTTCAATAATACAAGGCAACCGGCAGTTCCCTTTTTGCTAGGATTCATCTGTGTGGCAAGTACTTGTGCAAAACCTCCCATAACCTGTGCTCCGTAAGGCGCATTTTTTTTGATTTTAACAGGTTCACCTTTCACTGCAGATTCTGCTGCATCATTAACTATAGCAGTTGATGATTCTTGTGCGTTTTCTTCTTTTTCTTTTTCTTCATCTGTTTGAGATTTTTCTATCGGTTTTTCTGCTTGGTTAACCTGTTCTTCAGGACTTTTAACCTCTTTAGCTGGAGTATTAAAGATGGCTTCAATATCATTTAATTCTTTTGCACTCTCTTCGTCTTTGTATTCTCTTTGTGCAAAAATGAGATGAGCACGAGCGATTGCTTCTTCATGTATATTTGCTTTTCCTTTTTCACGCGCAAGTGATCCAAGAATATTGAACCACTCGTCTTGTTCTTCTGGAAGAAGTGTTTCTCTATCCATACATGATTTGGATGCTTCAAGACGACTATTGTAAGTAATGCCACTATTGAGATCAGTCTCTGTTTTTCTGAGTTTTTTTAATCTCTTGGCATCATTTTTAAAGTATGGGGATATGTTGATATAGTAGGAAATTATACCGCCTACAATATTCATTTGATCTTTTGATGCATATGCACGATTTCGTACTAATTCTTGAATTTGATCAATACAAGCATCTTTATCTTGAGAGTTTTGGAGTGCTCTCATCGCAATTAATTTTTGAAGCTGGGCTTCATATGTTATTTCACTCGCTTTTTCAATAACTAATTTAGAATCTATAAGATTAGGATCTGGGAGCTCTTCTGGAGCTTCATCTGCAGGTATTTTAAGATTATCAAATATTTTTTCTAAATTATCACGTGTTGATTTATATTCTGGTGCCTCATTAACCATTTGAGCTGCCTGAACAATAGACATAAGGTCTTTCGTCTCTTCTGATGATAGTTTTTCACTTTCATTCAGTGAGGCTATATTTTTAACAGCTTGTGAAAACTGTATAGCGCTCGCTTTTCCAGTCCATTGAGTGTTTTCTCTGAGGAAATCAAGAGCATTTGCTAAGTTATTTGGAAAACCATGTTTCTCAGCAAGTGCTATCATGGTTGCCATAGCTGGTGGATTTTGCTCAGAGAAGACAGTTCGTGCTCTTTTTATTATTTTAATAAGATTATTTTTTTCTTTTTTACTCGCTTTATTATATGTTTTAAACAGATGCTCTGTTTCCGCAAAGAAAACTTCTAATGCATGCGTACTGTTTGCCAATGCTTTGTCTTTGCCCATTTTTTTAAGAATATCAAAGTTGTTTTTAAGCCGTTTTTTAGAGGCAAGTGTTTTAAGTCGAGATTGATCGAGGATATTTTTTAAATTATCTTTTGCTTTTGTTATAAACCATCGGTAACCACCTACTTTTTTAGGAAGCTTTTTGATTTTACGATCTTTTTTATGTTGGGGAATGCTAATTTCATATATTTTGTCTTGCATACGAAATTTGACATACAAAGTTTTTTTTGCTTTTTTAACTGGATTTCCACCAAAGAATTTATTCATATTTTTTGGAATGATAAAAAGACCTTTGTCCGCAAGTGCTTGTAGCTTCTTCTTTGCAAGAGTGGTTATATTTTTAGAGCCGCCTTGTATGCCATACCATGCATCAATAATTGTGAATGCTTGTTGATCATTGGCAGGTAAAATTTTCAGGAGATCCTTAAGTTTAATTATAGCGGATTTTGGTAGACTTTCTTTTACGACTACTTTTCCTTCCTCAATTATTCCATCAGGATTGGTCAGCTCTTCTTTAGCTTCATCAGCTATAAGATTTTCAATAGGTGCTTTTGGCTCTATTTTATTGAGAGGGTCACCTGATTTTACTCTGTCAGCATTGACTGTAGGATTATTAAGAATGTTTTCTACAGCTTTCTGATCTGAAATATAAAAAATATCAGAACGCTTGTTTTCAGGTAAGTTGTAAGGCTTAAAATCTTTTGTATGGTCTGGGATAGTAATGTGATAGCTCCCTTCTTCCATCTTAAATTTGATGTAAAGATATTTGGATCTTGCCATTTTGTCTGTGTACTTCTGCTTATTTTGAGTGAAAAACCCAGACATGTTTTCAGGAAGAACAAAAATTCCTCGATCGGCTAATGATTGTAACTTCTGAATATCAGTGGCAGCTAATGTACTAGGCTTGCCAATACCAGAAGACCATATTGCATCGATAATTTCAAATGGTTTACGATCATTTTTTTTCAAAAGATCACCAAGCTCTGCTGGTTGGATTTCTATGCTCATTAAAGTAGGTGCAATGTCGTTATCTGTGCCAGGTGCCTCTTGTAAAGGTAGCACTGCTTCTTTCGTTACTTGGATTGGGCCCGTGTCACTTGGAATTGTTATTGGACCTTTGCTGTTATCTGTGCCAGGCTTCCATCCTTCAGGCAGAACTGCTTCTTTCGTCGCTTGGATAGGGCCTGTGTCATTAGTTGTTTCGTCATGTTTTCTTTTTTTAAAGGGTTTAGCAGACTCACGAAGTCTGTCTTGAGTTTGATTGTAACTATCAACTATCCTTGTCATAAGGTTAGGTTTATTATCCTCTTTAGCATTAATGCTTTGTAGGTTCGTACATACTCCGACTATTGTTAAAAGTAAGGTTATACAAAGTTGCTTTTTAAGTATTTGCATGAGGATCTCCTTGTTTAGGTTACAAAAATATTTTTCAAAATATAATGCATACTTAGTTTTGCAATAAATTTTTCAAATACGCAATACTTTTGATTTATGCTTCTATGTCAAACTTTTCGGTTGTTTTTGTAGTCGCAAGATCGACAAGGTCGTGCAATGAGTTCAGCTCAGTTGTTTTTCGTTCATATAAATTATTAATCTGTGATAGAAGCTCTTTTTTGTACTGAACATTAATAGATTGGTGCTTGAGATAAGGAAGTAGCGATTGATACGCAGCAAGTCGTAAAGCTCCATTCTGTTCACCAGCAAGTCGTAATTTAGTATAAAAAGCTGAGTGGATCAATAATTCTTTTTTTGTATAATGTTCAATTTTTGTAAGATGTGGTGCAACTTTTTTCAAATGTGTATGAAGTTTGACTAATTCTTGAGAAGAAAGAGATTCTTTCTGTTGAAAAAGGTCATTAAATACCTGCCAGACTTTAGTGTAAGCATTATTTGTTTCATGTTTAATAAATAAATCGCTCATTTTTTTTAGTTTTACAATTTTATTGGTAGCTGTTTTCTGATTTTTATATGCACTGTATTCTTGATTGATAAGTGACTCGTTGATCTGTGCCAACTCTGCTGTTGATGGTTTCAAGTATGAAAGGATGCTTCCTTTGGTATTAAAAGTATACTGTTGTAGTGGAGGAGCATTTTTATCATGGTTGATATATTCACGTGATGCTTGATGCATTAAAAGGCATGGATCTTCCGGTGTATAGCAACTGCCGTTTTTTTGTAAATATGAGAATTCTTTTGGTGGACAGAGTTGAAACGTAGTTTTTTGTATGCCAGGCATTGCATGACTGATCGGTGCACACCCAAGATATGAAAGAGTTGATCCACGATGTTCTTTTTGACGTCGTGCAAGTCCATTTGTGAGATTGAGCATAGCAATAGTTCCATTGGTTGATTTATACAAGGGTACCATGCTGATTTCGTCACCATAACGGATAATCCCTTTTTTATCTGAAGGAGAAGCTATCTTCATATATTGGATAGCATGATTTGGAGAAATTGTCTGTTTCTGTCGTTCATGAATTGCAAGAGGTTCTGTTTCTGAATGAGGATTATATTTTGTACAGAGTAATGTTCCATGATCGCTACTCAGGGCGATGGTATCATCAAAATTGAGACTTTTTGGTTCCAGTGTTTTATTGATGGTTGCTAAATACTGCTTGCACTCTTTTTTTTCTGGACTTGATGGAAGCTTCTGTATTGCCTGTGCACAAAGTTGTCTCAACTGCTGCTGTTCACACAAAGGAAGATCTTCATGCTTATCAACAAGTATTTGCAATTTTTTCATTACCAATTCTTTATGAGATCTCGTGATTCGTTCATTAAATAGCTCAAGATGATCACCAATGATTTTCATACTCTCTATTGGCTTATTGTCGATATGAGCATTTTGTATTTTTTGAGCAAAATAATTATTTTCAATTAAGTTCATCTGTTCTTGAGAAATCAATTCAACTTTTGCCCATGCTTCATGGAGGGAGGAATTCTCAGATTTCTCTTTGAACAGCAATTTAACATGATCTTTATCGTACAAGTTTTTAATATAACTAGTATCTTTTTTNAAAATAACAGCAAAAGTCTCATTTGATGAAATAGGGAAGGAATAAGCATCATTCTGAAAATATAATGGCTTGAGGCTGTACATTGATCCATTTTCTAATACTTTTTCTTTTTCTTCTTCAAATGAAAATAGGATCGATGGAGGGTTTGCAGGTGCATCATTAGAGAAGGGTTCAGCGTGAAGTTTTAGAGAGCCGGCTTCTTTTTTCGGGTGCAGATAGCCATGTGCATGAGGAAGATACAGAGCTATAATTTTTTTACTGGTTAGAGCATGATTTCTGTTTTCATAGGATATTTTTTCAAGCCATGTCTGGATTCCGCTCTGTTCATTATTAAGTTGTTGAGTTCCTGAAGATCGAGCAAGTAATTTTTCAAGCAGTAGATTGTTATCACTGTTTTTTCTGTCACGTGCGTGAAATAACTTTTCAAGAGCTGTGAGATATTCTTGTTCAACAGTATCGCTTATGCCAAAAGTAATCAATGGAAGAAGTTTGTCATAAATTGCTATCTTTTTTTTGTATGACATATCTGCAAAAGCAGCCTGTTCTAGATATTTTTTACAGTATTCATCTCGTTCTGTGACAGTTGCTGGAATGTTAGCTTCTATTGTTGTTGCACAGAACAAAAGAATATAAACAAATCTTTTCATATTTGTATCCTTTTTTATATTAAAGTGCATTGGTTGAGAATTCTTTAGCTGGAATGAATCAAAAACATCAGTGGAATATTAAAAAGTATAGGCAGGATTATAATAATAAAATCAAGTAAGATGAGAARGCTCAGCAACAACTGTTGCATCATGAAAAGGTATCTTTTTAGATCCCATCAATTGATCTGTTTCATGGCCTCGTCCTAAAATAGCCAAGATACCATCAGGTTCAAGCAGCATAAGTCCTTTCTGTATCGCTGTTCTTCGATCAGGCTCTAGGATAAYGTTTGCAAGCTTTTTTTTATCGATTCCTGTTACAATCTCTTGAATGATTTTGTCAGGACTTTCATGACGTGGATTATCATTGGTGACGATAACGATCGTTCCGTATTGAGCTGCAATTGAACCCATTAATGATCGTTTTAATGCATCACGATTTCCACCACAACCAAACAGAACAATCAATTGGTTCGTCTGCTGGGCAAGTGAAGACAGAATAGACTCCATTGATGATGGGTTATGAGCAAAATCAATAATGACATGTTTATCGTTCTGGATTTTAATTTTTTCGACTCGTCCTTCAACTCCTGGAAATGTTTTAATCCCCATTTTTATTTGTTGATTGCTTATTTGCATYTGATGAGCGGCAGCAATTGCTAAAGCTATATTTTGTGCATTGAAATAGCCGTTTAAATATTGCGAAGAAAAGACTGACTTGCTCATCTTTAAAGATGTTTTTTGCAATGTTGTTTTAAYAACTCTGTACTGTTTATCTGATTTTTTATCAGTGCCAATAGTTTTTAGTTTTATATGAGGATATTTCTTTTGAAGATGTTGTCTGATAATTGTTGTGGAGGAATCATTATTATTGATAAGCGCTTTTCCGGTCGGCTTGAGCAATGAAAATATTTTTAACTTTGTTTCAAAGTAGTGATTCATAGTTTTATGAAAATCAAGATGATCCTGATTAAAGTTTGTGAAAAGCGCTAAGTCTAAAGAAATATCTGCAAGCTTTTTATAAAACAGAGCATGTGATGATGTTTCTATGATAAGGTGTGTAGTTCCTTCTTTTACAGCTTGAGAACAGAASATTTGAATATAATCAGCTGTTGGTGTGGTTAAAGAACTTTTTTCACAAAATATATCTCCTATTTTGTTTTCAACCGAGCTGATGAGTGCGGCTTTAATACCTACTGTCTGTAAAAGATGGAAAATAAGTGAGCCGGTASTGGTTTTTCCTTTKGTKCCTGTRACGCCAATTATATATAATYTTTYGCTWGGATATCCCARAGCYTCTGYAGCAAGTTTTGAYAAYGCTCTGTGCGCATCATCAACATGGAGGTAGGTAAYATTTGGAWTTTTTTTTGCKGTAAAAGTTGAATCAACTACAATCGTYRTTGCACCTTTTGCGAGAGCTTCMGGTATAAATTCTTGACCATGTTGGTTTTGACCAGGAATCGCAACAAATGTTGAACCGGGACCAACATRTTTTGTGTGRCAWGTKACAGGAAATATAGATGAAAACTTAAAATTCATTATTTTTTTGCTCATTTTTTTCGCTTATATTACAGTAATAAAAGTGTGAAATAAAAGAGAAACTTTGTAAACAAATAATTGTTATGAATAAGTAATTGTTATAAACAAGAACTTGTTTGCAATAAAAGATTGGTGAATTCGTATGTATTATGATTATCTCATTATTGGTGCTTCTGCCGCAGGAGTAGCTGCTGCAACAAAAATACGATCTTTAGATTCTGAAGGAATGATCGCATGTATCGATAAACAAGATAAAATTCCATACAACACATGCTTACTCGTTGACGTTTTATCAGAAGAGAAGACAGGCAAAGGAATAGCTATAAAGCCGGATCTGTTTTTTGAAGAGAAAAACATTGATTTACTTCTGAATATATCTGTTGAAAAAATAGATCCAGAAGAAAAAAAAGTAATAACATCTCAGAAAAAAGAAATAAGCTATGGTAAACTGCTGATATCAACAGGAACTCGAGCTCGTTCTATTCCTGGGATAGTARGTCAAGGAGTTTTTAATTTTCATGAATTAGGTGATGTTRATCAGATTCAAAAATATTCTAAAAATAATTCTGTTAAAAATATTTTAATTATTGGCGCTGGCTTGAGCGGTATTGAAGCTGCAGATGCCTTAGTTAAAGAGGGGTGCAATATTTTTATTGTAGAAAAACAGTCTAAGGTTTTACCAGAATTTTTAGATGATGAAGCATCAAATTTTTTAATCGATCGAATGCAAAAATCTGGCATTACTATTTTGTCTGATACAACAATTCAAAGATGTGAAAAAATAGACGGAGCAAAATACTCTGTTGTTTGTAGCAGTGGACAAATTTTATCAGTTGATATGATTTTAACCACGATTGGTAGCATTCAAAATATTAATTTGGTGAAAGATACAGATGTCAGAACAGATACTTCGGGCATTGTTGTTGATGAATATTTAGAAACTTCAAAAAAAGATATTTTTGCAGCTGGTGATGTTATTGGATTAATGAATCCATTGTTGCAAAAAAAAATGAGAAATGGAACATGGCCWGAGGCGGTTAAGCAGGGAATKGTTGTTGCTCAAAATATGGTTCATCAAGAGAGCAAAAAATATGATAATTCAGCTGTTTTAACTAGTTCACGTTTTTTCGATTTAGCCTTTGTTAGTGGAGGATTGTTGGAAGCTGGAGATTCAAACGATATTTTTGTTTATCAGAATGATGATAGCTATTATTGCTTTATAAAAGAGAAAGATCGTCTTTTAGGTGTCGTAATGATTGGTCAATTGAGAGCGGTTGGATATATTCGTAGAGCTTTGATGGGGTTGATACCGTTTGATATAGAATTTGTTCTGAAATCATAAAAAAATAAAAGATCTTTAAMWRTCGRTTTTTCTATTAGTGYTCRYYRTTTRATATGCAAAAATGGCTATGCTTTGGCCCTATTTTTAACTTTATTTCAATATATCACTATCTTTCTTTAATCTAAAATAGATAGTAAAATAAATATTTGAAGGAAAGTGATGAAAAAAAGCATTCTGTTTTTAGGATTACTGTTTACATGTTCTCTATTACTTGCAGGGTTTACAGAAAAAAAAATACCAAAAAAGATTAAAAACGAACCTCGAAAATCTTCTCGAGTGAAGGATTCTTCCACGTTTTTGCCCCCTAATCTCAATGAACGTCCTCTCACAAGGTCTATGCCACATGGTGATGATGCATCCTTAAATACTGTTAGTAAACAGCATTCGAATGTAAGTTGGGGAGACGATATCTGTTTAAGTCCAAAGGGAAATCAACAGCACCATAGAGAAAAACCAGCAGTCTGCTCTGCTTCATTTATTCAGTTGAGCTCTTCTGAAATATCCGAATTGTTGGATAACAAATATAGAATGTTTAATATTTTAAAGAGCATAGCAGATAGTATACAAGAGAAAAAAATAAAGGGTGCTGATCCTGCAAAACAGCTTGAATTAGTGATACACAATATGTTTTTTGATCATCAAAATCAAAATGGTGGCGATGAAATGTTTCTGGAATTTGAGGGAAAAATAAAAAAAGAAGAAGCTTGTATTGCAAGACTAGTCAGACATGATTTATCAAAACTTGATGATGCATTAGCAAAAGCATCCGAAGTAGTTGCTAACTTTTCTGTTTTAATGGCAGATGCTAATTGTTGCAAAGAAGAAGATGAAACTGATGAGAACTTTGTTATCAGAAAATTCCATACTATTTTTTATAGAGCAATGGAAGAGGGTGTTATTGAGACAGTACCTWYTTTTGNTRRMRAYWKCTTTGRTGNNGATGNWGAKGANAGYAGTCATTMGMAGAMGAAARCGAARYTGTTGCATTATTTTATGATTTTTTCATAGATAGCAGTAATCTTAATTTAAAAAATTTTTTAAAAAATATGAATAGAAAATGTATGATTTTTAGTAAGAAAAAGGGAGAAAGTCGACATGTTGCATCTGTATCTTTGTTTAAGTTTTATTTTTTTATTGAATTCTTTTTGTATTAAAGCGGCTGGATCAGAAGTAGAAATGCAAGAACTTAGTTCAATTGAAGATGGGAAAAATACAGAAGAAAGGGGGTTTCGATATGAAACAAAAACACTTTTTAAGTCTACTCAATCAAATTTAATACCTCGGACATCTCCTCGTAGCAACCACACATCACCCCCTCCTCCCCCTAGCAACCAAGAAAATTATAATAAAACTGTGATAGGTGAGCCTAGTGATACTGATTATATTAATATAAAGTTTCGAGAAGAAGCTGTAGAAATAGGKCGTAATATTAAAAAGTGGCTTCCATTAATTAATGCAATGTATGAAGCTTCTCTTCTGAAGCGTTCTTCTGCAGAAGAACGAGCTGAAGACGGAAGTCTTCATGTTGGTAATGCAGTCGAGGATATTTTTGAAGCATTTGGTCAAGAAGAAAATTATGAAGGTCAAAGAGATTTTCGTGGTTTTGAGCCTCCAGAAGAAAGGCGAGAGAAGGCTTTTGTGCCGCCTAGCATTACTCCAAATAATAAAATGTACCTTCGTTCAATTATTGAGGGAATTATTATTAAAAAAAGAGAAGGTAGTGATAATCAAATAGCATATACAAGAGTATCTGATGTTTTTAATCTAGAASAAAAACAAGCAGTGGAAGATACAACTAAATTAATTGAAGCTTTCGTAGTGACACAGGTTTTAAATTCTAGACAGCCTCAGCCAGGAGATATTGCTGATATATTAGTTAAAATTAACTACATCACTATTATCCAGGCTACTGTTCGTGGATKTTCAATATTGTGTGGTTGCCGTCCTGAAACAGAAGCTAAATTTATGAAGTGGGGAACTCGTGTTGGGATTGGTTGTATGGTCTCTGCGAATATYGCWTTTATGTTAATGCAGACGTATGGTCAATTTGATGAAGCATATGGAACTGAGTGATCTYTGATTATWTATTCGGTATTTTAATTTGGTGACYATAAAATATGAAAAAACAGWTTTTCTTAATTTTATTCTGTTTYCARTTSCTAGCTGCTGAGCAARAGCCTTCAGGTGAAGATTTAAYTGMAAACTGYAGTCGAGAATGGACAGYACTGGAGAATCAAGTTTTTGCATTGGCACTCTGTCGCGTACAGAATTTTTTGGTAGAACAACAAGGAGATTTTCTCTCTTTAAAAATAAGCCTCTGTCAGTTAAAGAATGAATTGATAAGGATTATCGAAGATCAATATGAGAACGTAGTAAAGCCAGAATCATTGAGCAGCATGCGCATATGTAAACAGTACAAGCAGTTTCTGTTATCAACTTGTTTCACTTATTATKTATTAATGTATTTCTCAAATTTTTATGATGAACAGTCAGGACCTTCAGCTTTTATTCAATATCTTAGAGAACCTTTTTTGGCTCTGTTTTTTAGTSGRTTTGTCGAAGATTTAGATTTTACTGAATACAAAAAGCAGAACTGGAAGTTTTCAATGGCACATGTCTGTGTACAGTTTTCTATGCCGTATCCTAAAAAATTTAGTTTTTTTATTCTCGGGAGCATTTTTTTAAATAGTTTATGGGAATATTCATTCTTAAATTTGTTTGTACAGATGAAAAAACTACTTCGTATGAGTTATAAAGAAGAATCGTTACAACAGTTTTTATTAATCGAGAAAGTCTTATTTCAGCAGGTTGATAAATTTGAAGAAGAAAAAGAGCCTCAAGAAGAAGAAAAAAGGGATTGGGATTTTGTTGAACAAAAAACATTTGTCATAGCGATCTCTTTGGTACGAAAGCGTTTAGTTTATCAGGAACAAGGTCTTTCTTTTTTTAAAGAAAACATCTTAGATTTACGGAAAGATTTGATAGCATTGGTGAATGAACAGTACCTACCTTTAAAAAAAAAAGATGATCAGTCTGAGTATTCAACAATCTATATAAATGATCAGTATAGAAGGTTTTTGCTGTCAACATGTTTAAGTTATTACCTGTTAATGTATTTCTCACTATTTTACGATGAAGAGTCTCCTTCAGAAGATATAAAACTATACATAGAAGATGGTTTTTTAGGTGTTTTTTTAGATGAATTACTTAATAATTTAGACTTCGAAGAGTATCAAATGGTGAGGTTTAACTTTGCTCTTGATCATAAAAGAAAGTCTTTGCAATTGGTCTATCCATCAGAACTAAGCTTTTTGATTCTGTCTGACATTTGTTATCAAACATTGCTTGATGATGATGAGTCGACAATTATTGCACAAATGAGCAGTCTACTCAGTCTTATTTTTGATCAGCATGTATCTAACAAGTTTTTTCATTCTAAAGGATTGGTTAATCAAGATAATAAAGAATATGAAGCGTTACATAAGAAAAAAGAAGAATAGACGTAATTTTTACAGGTATTAAATATGAAGAAATATATCCTTTTAACTTTATTCTGTTTTCAACTTTTACATGCTGATCAAAAGCTTCTACCTGAAGTTTCTATTGAAAAAAATACTCGAGAGAGACTCTCTTTAGAAAACGATGTTTTCGCACTGGCATTATGTCGTGTTGATAATTATTTCATAGGACAAGAAAGAGGCGGACATCATCTGCGTGAAAGCTTATTTCAGTTGAAAAAAGAGTTAAACAGACTTGTCCATGAAAAATATATAAAACAACTCTCCCCACTTCCTTTTTCAGATGAAGAATATGTCTGTAATCAGTATAAATCTTTTTTATTATCCTCTTGTTTGACCTATTATTTGTTGCGGTATATTTCAAAATTTTATTCTGAAGAGCATGCCAAAGAAGAAGGCGTAATAAGTCTGTTTACAGATCCGTGCCTGGCTGATTTTTTTGATGAATTGATAGGGGATCTGAATTTCACTGAATATGAAGATCAAGGTTGGCAGTTTCTATCCATGTATGATCAAAAAGTTCAAGCATATGCTCACTATATGCAACATCCTGAACCGTATAGTTTTTCTATTTTTGCTAGAGGTTTCTTACATTATTTAGTTAATCATTCATATTCAAGATTATATATAAAAACAAAACGACTATTCGGCCTGATTTATTCTAAAAAGTCTGTACAAAAGTTTTCAGAAGAAGAGAAAAACTTATTCGAACAAATTTATAAAGAAAAAGAAAGATCTAGTGACTTTGATAACAACAACGAAGTTGAATTGCATGAGGAAAAAACAAGAGAGTGGGAGCTTTTTGAACGCAAAACTTTTGCAATAGCTTTATGGCGTGTACGAAGTTATTTGGCTTCACAAAAACGAGGAAGCATGGCACTTAAAATGAGTTTGTTAGCATTAGCAGAGGATCTTGATTTATTGGTGATGAGAGAGTATGTTCTTGAAAAAAAGCATCAGGGCGTCGCATTAGGTCCTCAGTACACATGTGAGCAGTATCGACAGTTTTTAAAGGCTGCATGCTTGACCTATTTTTTTCTTAAGTATATTTCAAAGTTCTATGATGAAGAGGCATTTCTGGATGATTTTGATAGATACATAGAGACTCCTTTTTTTAGTAATTTTTTTAACGATTTAATTGAAGATTTGGATTTTGAAGAATATCTGATGCAGGATTTTGATTTTTTTCTTGATGTTAGCAATACATCTTTAAATATTAAAAGTCCTGAACGACTTGGCTTTTTGGTACTATCCAGCCTCTGTTTGCAGCATGCGCTTGAAAATGATAATTCAAAGCTTTTTAAAAAAATGGATAAATTACTTGGATTTTTATTTGGACATGCTTTATATMAAGRGGCTTTTYATTCAAAGGTGCTYCTTGATCAATTTGAGATAGAAAAAAACAAAACTGGTGAAGAAGAAGAGCGCTGTTTAAGTTCAAAAATAYTGATCRAKGCTCTGTTGTAAAATAGTATCGATTTTTTCTTTTTCTACAGCTGAAAAGTTTGAAAGAACGTARTCRCCAACCATYTCTTTATGCTCTGGTCGYCCRATGCCAAAWCGGAGTCGCCARAARTCGGCACCAGCATGTTGAATAATTGATCKAAGKCCATTATGTCCTTTGGCGCTSCCTCCAAATTTAAATAAAACKGTTCCAAACGGTTTTTCRAGYTCATCATGAATAACAAGAATMTCGTCTARTTTRATGCCTTTTTTCGTCATAAAAGGTARAACAGATCCTGARTCATTCATAAAWGTTGTTGGYTTAATCAGTAACAATTTTTTAARCTCWGGTAAYATTATTTCTGAATGSAGGAGGTTTTTRCYTTCACGCCAAGAACCATTRTTTTCTTCYGMMARTTTATCAACAAATATAAAGCCGATGTTGTGACGTGTTTTAATAAATCGTTGTCCAGGGTTTCCAAGRCCAATAATTGCTTTTATATTTTTGATATCGAATACRGCTTCTTTCATAARGKSKTCTCTGAGTTTTGTTTTTTTTGATTACGAAAAAAATCAGGYAAYTTTCTCAAACAGACAATCTGYTTTTTCCATTGTAGCAGTGGAGTTGCAGGAGATCCTGCGATAGTTGATYGGTCTYYAACRTCTGTTATGATGCCGCTYTTYCCCACAACATTAACCTGRTTTCCAATWRWRAYATGATCTTTGATWGTTGTCTGTGCACCAATTTTGCACCAMGAGCCRAYCTTTGTGCTTCCRCCAATAACAACATGYCCCAAGATGAGCGTATGAGYTTTWACRAKAACATTGTGAGCRATGTATACATGATTATCAATTTTGCAGCCATCTTCAATTAYTGTGCTGTCAAAAACAGCTCGATCAATGACTGCTGATGCTCCAATTTCAACATTGTTTCCGATCTGTACATTGCCAGCATGTGGTATTTTTTTAAACCCTTCTTTTGAAGGGAGATATCCATAGCCATCCGTTCCAATTGTTGCCTGTGCATCGATCTGAACATTGTTCCTGATAATAGTCCGATCGTGTAACGTTACGTGTGGGCCGATGATACAATTTTTTCCGATGGTAACTTCATGATCAATGTAGCTCTGTGCTTTGATAACTGTATTGGGACCAATGCTGCCATGAGATTTAATTACAACACCAGGTTCAATTGTTACAGAGTTATCAACAGTTGCAAAATTACTCACGTATGCATCCGGCCATCGACTGTCATAATCTTTATCGGTTATCCACTCTTTATTCTTGTATTTAATGAGTTGACTGAGTGATTGAAGTGGATTTTCAACAAGCAAAAAAGGTCGATCAGGAATAATTTGTGTTGCAGCTATGATACAGCCTGCTTGCGAGTTTTGAATGGTCTCTTTTGGAATAATATCAGCATCAAAAATAATAGAAATGTCTTGGGCTTTCGCTTGTTCAAGTGACTTGAGTTCAACAATATTGTTAAGCTTTCGGTCACCTACAAAAGAGCCTTTCAGAAGATCTGCTAGCTCTTCAAGTGAAAGCCCAAGATGCATAATTTATGCTTTTTYAGTAAGCTGAGATTTAAGAGTTTCAGCATCAAAAGCTTTRTTAATAGCYWCTAGTGTGCTATCTGTTTTGTCTAAAGTTTTTGCTACATACAATGTTCCACCGGTTCGTGCTTCTCGAACATCGATCCAACCATTTTTTTCTGCAAGTTCTGGAATACGTGAAACTATTTTTTCTTCAAGTGCTTGCTCAAGTTGTTGTGTCTGTGCAACAGCTGCATCTCTTCTTTCTTGCACTTCAAATTCTGCACGTCGTTGTTCACGACTGAGTTCAGCTATTTTTTTCTGTGCATCATCTTGGCTTATTTTGCCTTGTTGATAATCTGTGGTAACACTTCGTTGAGTTTCGGATACATGTTGTCGTTTAAGCATTTCAAACTGTTGAAGCTCTTTGTAGATATCTTCACGTTTTTTTGCAAACTCTCTTCCTTCTTTAGATTCTGTTTTCAATGTTGCAAGATCAATAACAACCTTTTTTTCTGTTTTAGCTTCTACAATGTTGAATAGTGAAAGGGTAGAAAGTGCAGCGATGATTAATATTCTTTTCATAAGAGATCCCTACTGTTTTTGATAAAAATTATACCACTCCTTTTTAACTGTAAAAAGCGTATGATGTTTTTAAAAAATAGTCAAATTTGGGGATTCAAATAAAGGAAAAAATGTGTAGAAAAAACAGTTCATATTCTACTTGCCTTCTGGTAGCCTGTTTTTAGTAAAAAGAGTCTGTTATTGTATATCTGAATATTGAGAGTTTTTATGAAAAAAATATTATTATTGATCGCTGCATTTTTTTTATTTCGAACAGATGACTGTCTGCGCAGTGCTACAAGTGATCAAAAAAGTATAGAACAACTCGTTGCATCCATTGCATCAAAGGGTATTGATAGACAAGAAGATCTTTCATTATTTCTTAATATATTTATTCACGCATGCATGGAGGGAAACTTTAAAGGAGTTCGCTATATTTGTAATATATGTACTGAGCATAAGCAATTATTATATTATTTAACAACTATATATATTAATCAAACTCTTCTAAAGGAGATTGTTTTAGACAAAGAATTCAATGAAATTGTCGCAATATTTGAAGAGATAGACGCAGCTTCTGAAAATATAGATAATTTCCAATTTTCCCTTGTACGCGCAGTGAAGCAGAAAGATTGTGAAGAAGTTTTATCATTATTGAAATATAGATCTGATGTTTATGAAACGAATGATTTTTCAGAAAAGACAGCACTGCATTTTGCGGTTATTTCGCAGAAAAAAAGTATTGTAACTCTTTTGCTTCAATATTCCAAAGAAGGAATTAATAAACAGGATATAGCTGGTCAAACGGCATTGTTTATTGCTACATCATTAAAAAATGAAAAAATAGTAGCAATATTGCTTGCAAATGGAGCTGATCCTAATATTCCAAATGTTAATGGGATAACACCATTACATGTAGCAGCAATGCGTGGATATGAAGATATTGTTGTACAACTTCTTATTCATGGTGTTAATTTAAATCTGAAAGATAGATATGGTTATACCGCCCTGGATCGAGCGAATGAAGTGGGTTATACAGGTATCAAAAATTATTTGATTTTAGCTAAGTGGGGTCTTAATATCTATCAAGAAAACTATGTTTAGTCTATAAATCATTCTGTTTTAAAAGATCTCATCAATTATTTGAGAGACTTCTTTTTTTTCAGTGGTATCAATTAATGATGCATAAAAATGTTCATCATAACTGCGTGTTCTGAGAACAACCGGCATCGGCAATGCATGACCAAGTGCTAAAATTTGTTGCTTGGTGTCCAATGTTGCCAGGATTGATCGAAGTCCTGATCCATTAGCAACTCCAGTCAGAATTGCACTGATATCTTTTTCATCATTGAGTAATGCAATAAACTTAGTACCAATTTGTGAGATAATTTCTGGATCKATGCCTGATGGTCGCTGATCAACGACTAAAAGTGAAACATAATATTTTCTCATCTCACGAGCGATGACACCAAAAATAGTCTGYTTTGCWGCYTGTGGATTTAAAAACTTRTGWGCYTCTTCGATGGTGATCATCARTTTTTGAGGTTCATCCTCTTTTTTCTGTGATGCTAAAAATCGTTCAGTTTTTTCAACATATTTTTCATGRATYCTTCGTGTTATCATGCCWGAAATCAGAAGGTAAGCAAGCATTGATGTATGATTGCCAAATTCTAAAATAACATGTATTGATCGATCGAGATATTCAAGCAATCGTTCAATAACATTGCTCTGTCCATGTTCATTTCTTAAAAAACTGAATCGTTCGAGTCGTTTTAATTTTCGATACAATGCTCCAATGGATTCAGGATGTGCACCGATAGTTTCGGCAAATTCTTTGATGTTGTTGCCTTCAGATAATAAAACTGAGAGCCATCGTTTTTTATGCCGACTAGCGATGAGGTAGGCAGCCTCGATAGCTGTTGGGTTGAGATTCAGTTCATCAGCAAGTGGGATRATATCTTCAACGCGAATCTCTTCATAGGTCAGAACAACATCAACGTCGGGAGTGCATCCTCGTCGTCGTGTTGAGACTGGGTCAAGAGAGAAAATAGCGACCTGATTTGGAAATAAGGTTTTTAATCCTTTGACGAAGCTTTTTCCAGCACCTTCTTGTCTCGCTTGTAAGCCGTATTCGCTGTGCATGTCAAAAATAAGATTAACAGCTCTTTTTTTATAGATTAATCCAGCGAGTAAAAGTCTGGTTATAAATGTTTTCCCTGTTCCAGTTTTTCCAAAAACACCATTGCTTCGTTCCGTTAATGCATCAAGGTTGATACAGACAGGAGCATCCATGTCCAATGGTGTTCCAATTGAAAAAAAACTATTTCCTGGCTTTTCTGATCCAAAAATATTGCTAATTTCTTCAAAATTCGATTCATAAACAGGTGAAAAATGTGTAGGAATTGTTTTAACTGGAAATCGTTCTCCTTTTTTGTTGAGCATTATCATAGGACGAAGTTTAACTTGAACGTAGACATCTTTTGTTTTGAGCGTGTTAGCAAGTAAAGAATTTTGTGATGAAGGAGGGAATAACAGAATTTCAGGATTTGTTGCCAAAAGTTGCAGGTCGGTTATTAAAGAAAAAAARGTGTARATATCKCCTTTGACCGAAATAAAYTTWCCAGCTTTGACATCCTCTAGAGATCTTTCGGTTGAGAGTCGCATGACTAGMCCTTCAGTTAAAGACCCCGCAATGATTGTTCCAAGCTGTGACATGGTTATCCCCTGTTATTTTGTTTGTACGATATTAATATTAAAAATAAGAAGAGAAATTGCAGCYGGTGTCATCCCAGGAATCAGCTCTGCTTGGGCGATGGTTGTTGGTCTGAAYYTTTCAAGTTTTTCTTGYAGTTCTACTCTTAAYCCKGGCATTGATAAAAATTGAAAATTGGRAGGAATTAYTAATGATTGGTAYTTGAGAGCTTTTKCWACYTCTTTCTGTTCTTTTTGAATGTAGCCATCATACCGAATTTCAGCATGRATYGACAARAGCATACGTGGYGTGAGGCGATYGCAGGAAATRTTTTTTTCTGTAAGTTTTTCTAGRATTARTTTTTTGCAYTCTTGCTTGATTACTTCAGTRAAATCAATTGAATTGAATGTTTTAAAAAGAGTGTTRAGTCGATTTTTTTTAATCAATTCAACGCTYTTTTCTACAATYKTTTGATCTGCTTGAAATCTTTTATAAAGATCTRAWGAAATAAGRTTAAGTTTATSTGCGTATGGCATCAATCGAGCAAACACATTATCTTGTCTGAGTAACAGTCGTCGCTCTGCTCGTGAAGTAAACATGCGGTACGGTTCATCAACGCCRAGTGTRAYTAARTCGTCGATCATAACGCCGATGTAGCTTTCAGTTCGWGAKARAATAAAGGGATCTTTTTTTTGACAAAGKAGTGCTGCATTRATGCCGGCAATAAGTCCTTGWCCRGCWGCTTCTTCATARCCAGTMGTTCCATTAACTTGTCCRGCACAGAAGAGACCTTTGATTTTTTTTGTYTCTAAAGTTGCTTTYAGTTGAGTTGGCTGGATGAAGTCRTATTCAACGGCGTAGCCAGGTTGASWRATAATWGCRTTTTCAAAACCTTGRATGCTTCGAATATATTTTTCTTGAATTTCAAGRGGRAGAGAAGTTGAAAGTCCWGCTGGATAGACTTCAGATARGTCGCCACCTTCAGGTTCTACAAAAACATGGTGAGAATTTCGTGATGGAAAACGGCCMACTTTATCTTCAATMGATGGGCAGTATCGCGGTCCAATTCCTTGCAGACTATCATTGTACATAGCTGATTTTTCAAAATTGTCTTTGATGATATCATGTGTTGTTTCATTGGTTGTGGTGATGTAGCAGGGAACTTTTTCACTGATCTCAGTTGTTTCATAGCTGTACAGATTATCAAGCTGCATCGCTGTCTGTTGTTCTATTTTTGAAAAATCGATACTTGAGGTTAATAATCGTGGAGGGGTTCCTGTTTTGAGTCTACCAAGCTGACCTCCAAGAACTTCAGTKARTGAYCGTGAAAGATCATTGGAWGCTGCTTCATCATKCCGTCCGCCRTCTGTTTTAACMAGRCCAACATGAATTGTTCCTYTTAARAAGGTTCCAGTTGTTACAATAACAGCTTGGGCATGCCARATAGTTCCATCTAAAGTTTTTATGCCTGTAACCTGAYTGTTTTCAATAAGTAATCCAGCKACTGTYTCTTCAATAATTGTTAAATTTTCAAGATTTGATAGTGTRGAYTCTGCNTTTTTTTGATAAGCATATTTGTCGATTTGTAGTCGAAGACCCTGAACTGCTGGACCTTTAGAGGTGTTGAGCATACGAGCTGAAAGGTAGGTATTGTTACAAAGTTCTGGCATAAGTCCACCAAGTGCGCTGACTTCGTAAACGATGTGTCCTTTTCCAAGTCCACCAATAGATGGATTGCAGGGCATCGAGCCGATAGTTGATTTTTTTTGTGTAATTAATGCTGTTGCATGCCCCATATTTGCTGCAATGTGTGCTGCTTCAATGCCAGCATGGCCACCACCAATAATAATAATATCGAATTTGTTTTTCATAAGACCATTTTATCTTCTGTTTTTTTATAAAAGACTACTAGAAAAATTATAGTTTGTTTTGGGTAAAAAGCAAAATTTACTCTATTTTCAGTTTTAAAACATTATTTTTTCATTAATTTCTTTCATTCGCATCGTTTTTTCTGTTGTACTATTCTCAATTGAAGTTCTTATTTATGTACCAACAGAGGGGAAATGTAATAATTTTAAAAAGATGTGTTTTATGAAAGCAATCTATTGGTCAATATGCTTATTTTTCATGAGTGCGTTTAAGAATGTTATTAGTTATAAGATGTTATTGAAATTTTAAGGATATAATAATGAAGATCGTTCAACAAATTATTAAAATTTTGTCTCTTTTTTTTTCTTTCTCCACATTGCTGTGTTGTGCCTTGCCAGCATTTTTAGGATTTCTTGGTTTTGGAGCAGCTTTAGCTGGTATTATTTCTGTTTTTCCATTTTTAATTACAATGAGTAGGATAAAGCATTGGTTGTTTTTTATTGGGGGTTTTCTTTTAGCAATCAATGGTTACTTTTTATTTTTTAGAAAAAGTAACGTTTCTTGTGCAATTTCTGATAATCAGCTAAAAAATTCTGAATGTGGCATTGCATATCAATGGAATAAGATATTTTTCTTTCTTTCCGCAATAATGCTTTGTGTAGGTTTTTTTATGGCTTATTGTGCTTTGCCTATTTTTAAATTCATAGGAATATTATAGGGGTTGACGATGTGGTACTTATTTTTTATTTCTTTTATGCTTTATCCCAAAGTATTTAATGCACATGAACCACTTTTTGCCTTAGGTCCTGAAATTATTCGTAAAGGAGGCTATGTTATTGAAAGTGCTATAGAATATGAGCGGCTTGGCAGTGGGAGTAATACACATCTTGATACTCATATTATGTATGGAATCAACGAGACACTTGCAATTTCAGTATCTATGCCCTTTTTTCTTAGCACAGAAAAACTAGATGAAACAACGGGTATTCWTAAAAAATCAGCTGGTCTTGGTAAAATTGAAACAAACATAAAATATCTTGTTTATAARGATTATGATTTTGGTAAACGTGATCAAGTTGTTTTTATCGGAGGAATACGTTGGCCAACTGTTGCAAGAGATAAAGATCCTTTTCTTGAGAATCAAGCAGTAGATTTTCTTATATCTGCTGCTGTTGGGAGAGAAATGCTGTATAGTAGTTATTTTGGTACCCTAACATATATTATTAAAACTCCTTCTTATAATCAAAAAGAAGGAGATCAAATTATGTTAACATTTGCAGCTGGCTTTCGACCATTGCCAATTGATTATTATAAACTTGATTGGGTATTTTATGTAGAATTCGATGGGATTCTTACATTAAAGGAGACAGCTATGGGCATAGAAGATAAAAATTCTGGAAGTATTGTTTTTTTTGTGGGGCCAATAGTTTTTATATCTAAAAAAAATATTTTATTAAAAGCAGGGATTCAGGCCCCGATACTTGAGCAATTGAATGATGATCATCATAAACATGATTACCGTTTTGCTGTTGGGATAGACTTTCATTTTTAAAGAGGAATATAAACATGTTAAAATTTTTTCGAGTACTTATTTTTTATTCATTTTTAATACCAGTAAATATTTTTCCTAAAGAGGAATCGAGTCAACTATCAACACAAAAAGATAGTGTAATATCTGAAATAGTTATTAGAATAAAAGGAATGACCTGTCCTTTTTGTTCTTATTCCTTAGAACGTGCGCTTGAAAATTTCTCTTATGTTAAAAAAGTCAAAAACATTGATTTAAGCAAAGGTACTGCAACTTTTACGATTAAAGAAGATTCAAATGTTACTCTTGATACATTAAAAATAGAGCTTAAAAAAGTCATAGAGCAAGCAGCATTTAATTTTGATGGAATTGTAAAAGTTATACGAAAATAGGAGGGGTGTCATGTTTTATCAGCATTTAAAAATAATAGCGTGTCTGTTCTTTGTGTCCTCAGTGTTTGTGACAACTATGTATGGTTTTGAAAACCAACATAGTGAAGAAAATAATATGGAAGTAGGTCAAATAAAAGAGATCATTATTAAAATTAAAGGATTGGTAGAACCAGCTTCAATTACGAGTGTTATTAATGTATTACAAAAAATTGATGGAGTAAAAGAAGCTATTGTTATTAATATAAAACAAGGTGAAGTTAAAATTATTTTAAATAATAATAATAAAATTTCTTTTATAGATTTTTATAAGCAGATTGTAAGTAAAATTAAAAGTGCACAGTGCTTATGTGATGCAATAAAAGAAGTTACTGCCACTGGTATAATAAAAAAAGATAAGGTAGGCTTCTTTCTTCATATTGGAAAATCTAATGAAAAGTTATACTTCACTAATCAAACTATTCATTTTAAAAAATTAAAATCAAAAATTGATACCATGCTTAGAAAGAAAGAGTTAGTTTTTTTTATTGGTAAGGTGCATAGTCATATGGATGAATCTATTGCAATTGATGGTATCAAAAAAATTATCATTGTGAAGAATTAGCCGACTTTTTCAAAGGATATATTCTTTGAAAAAAGAAATAAAAAAGCATTATGTTGTAAGATAAAAATAATTTGATAAAAAATTTGTCTTTATGTATAAAAAGAGGGAAGAGTGATGATGAAACGACGGAATGTTCTATATATTTTGATRCTTGCTWGTTCTGCYCAGGYRYTRCTGGCAAARGARGYAAYAAARAYRARTYTRTATGCTTTAGGWRGKRTTCTTAAAAAGAATAAYARAAAGGCCTYCAGTGTAACAAAAGCTTTGTACGGAASAATCTCTTCAGGAAAATTTAGTAATGTAACTAAGCRGATCAATGAGCATGCAGGTAAGGGAGTATTGTATGTTCCAAGTGATATGCATTCTGAATTTTCATATGATCCAGCACCAGGTGAAGTTAAATCACTTGATGTTACTTTTGAAATAGGAGATAAATCTTATAATATTTGCATTGATGAATCATGGGCTATTCCAGCATGGTATAACTTTATGTTATCTGAAAAAGATCAAGCAATGATTACCAGGACGCCATATATTAAGGCAGAAAAATGCTCTGTTGAAGAGTTACTTCTTTTATTGGAAATGAATAATAAGAAACCATTCAAAATCATCAGCGGCCAGTACGGTAAGCTCAGCACACAAAAAGTAGTTGATATCACTAGAAATTTAAATGATTATACGCGATCAGGTCTGTTTATGTTGCCAGAAAATGGTCATGATTTTTGTAAAGAAGATCCAGCTCCTCAAGTAGAAAAAAAGATTAAGATTGTCTTTGAAATGGGTAATAGATGGTATCAGGTACAGGTTGTTGATAAGTGGAAGATGTCAATTACAAGAGATATGAAAATAGATGAAACAAGAGACTTTCTATTGACAAGAGCTGTCTATGAAGATCTTATATTTCTTATGGTTCCATACCAACAAAAATATATAGATCGTCTCGAAGAAGTTCTTCTTGCTAATAGTAATAGTCCATTTGCTGTTCAAAATTCATTCGCTATACAGCCATGGTTTCGAGGAAAAGAAGAAGAAATGTTTTATGATATAACGGCAGCAATACAATTGGCTGCTGACTCTGGTCTTCTCTGTTTGCCGCAAGACATGAGAACCTTTATTGGTGGAATGGGAACGTTGCCGTATAAATATATTATGAAGACAGTATTTTTAATGGAAGGAGTAACATTTCGTATGACTTTTCGAGATGAGTTCYTTTCAGTTCCTGGTATTGATACAGTAGCRATGCAGGATTTTATTGATACCTGTACTACACACATTGTTATTGAATAATACTTTGAAAGTAACGATTGTAGAAAAAGAGAGACCAGCCTGTATAACTGGTCTCTCTTTTTCTACAATCATTTACAGAACTTTTCGTGGCTTACTTCCTTGAGCTGAACCTACGTATCCTTCTTTTTCAAGAAGGTCCACAATTCGTGCTGATCGATTAAAACCGATTCGATATTGTCGTTGGATCATTGAAATTGAAACTTCATCAACTGTTAAAATAAAATCTTTAATAGTTTCATACAAAGGATCATCAGCAAAAGAATCTGCATCTTTATTAAAAGAGCTTTCTTCTTTGAGAATGATATATTCAGGTTTTCCATATTTTCGTGCTGCGTCAGCAAGTCTGATAATTTCTTTGTTTGATAAAAAAGCTCCATGAATACGTTGCAGTGTTGTTGCTGTTGAGTGAAGTAAAAGGAGGTCCCCCTTACCAAGTAATTTTTCTGCACCCATTTGATCGAGAATAGTTCGAGAATCAATTTTCGAGGTGACACGGTATGCAATACGGCTTGGGAAGTTTACCTTGATGAGACCGGTTAATACATCCACTGATGGTCGTTGTGTTGCAACAATCAGAAAAATACCTGCTGCTCGTGCCATTTGAGCAAGGCGTGCTAATTCAGTCTCGATTTCTTTTCCTGCAACCATCATTAAGTCAGCAAGCTCATCAATTAAGAGAACAATGAAAGGCATTTCTTCTTCAGATCCGGGATGTGCAGCATGGTAATCTGAAATATTACGTACACTTTTTTTGGAAAGAATAATATATCGTCGTTCCATCTCTTTCACTAACCATTTGAGTGCTGAAATAGCTTTGGATGCATCATTTATTAATGGAAGCAGCAGATGTGGAATATCATTGTAATAACTAAATTCAAGTCGTTTTGGATCGATCATAATTAGTTTGACTAAGTCAGGCTTATGTAGCGCAATAATACTTGCAACAATTGAGTGCATACCAACTGATTTTCCAGATCCTGTTGATCCTGCGATGAGGAGATGTGGTGTACTTGGCAAATCAATAACCATGGAGTGACCCATGATATYTGCRCCGATAATRAGWGGTATTTGATACTCGGTAAAATCAATRTTTTTRTCAGAGATGATGTTACCAAAGTAGACAATTTCACGATGATGRTTAGCAATTTCAAATCCGACTACGCTTTTKCCAGGAATTGGAGCGATWATRCGAATRCTTGGTGCTTTTAATTTAAGAGCAAGGTCATGCTCTAGTGCTATGATTTTGCTTATTTTACTACCTAGTTCTGGTCCGTATTCAAAAAGTGTGACAACTGGTCCGGCATAAATGTTTTCAACTTGACCGTTAATATTAAAGAATGCGAGTGTTTCTTCTAAAATACGTGCTGTTTCTTCATGTTGAAGCTGGTCAATTTTAGTTTTTGATATGTTTTTTTTAAAACAGTGAGCGAGTGAATACGTTCTGTTTGTTGAAGAAAAAAATGATTTTTTCTTCTTGGGAATAGATGGTTCTGTTGCTGGATTATTATTGTTTGAGCCATCACCTTTTTTGAATTTCATCAAAGAACTAAGAAGCCAAGAAAGTAGTTTTTTGATACTTTGCCATGTGTATAAAAGTCCGTAACGACAGAAGGTRAAAGATGTTCTTAAAAACATTCCTGTGATCTGTAGAAATGAATAATTAAATATTTTTAAAAGAGTAATAATGCCAATCARACTGAAAATTATAATACGGTATGGCTGATCAARAAAGTATGTTGCATAATAATATATATATGTTCCRACCTGYCCTARTTGATCAATAAAAAGTGAAAATGGATAYTCACCAGATAGTTCTGCAGTAGMRAYAAAGAATAGTAAAGAGTAGAGAATGATTTTTTTTGTTCTTAAATGAGTAACGATGAGAATTAGTGAAGACCAGACCAGTGCTATAGCAAGATATTGTAAAGATCCAAATATAAACCAATGAACGACTCCTGATTTTTCAAACCATTGGATGATCAATGAAGATGAAAAAGAGCTTTTATCAGAAAAGTTGAGCCAAGGGGATGTTTCTGGATTAAATAAAAGAATGCTGATGCTGCTATTGCATAAAAAAAGCATCCAGAAAAAGCGAATGAAATATTTGCTGATACGGTCAAAAAGAAGAATACAGTCTGATCGCATGGATGAAGCTTTTTTTTTTATATTCATACTSGTTCCTTGAAAGATTTTACATTGATTTTAATTCATTTTACATTTAAGGTTTATCTAAAATCATAGATCATTTCAAGCAAGTTAAAGGAGGACTCATGGAGCAATACTGTTTGGGATTTGAAAAAAAACAGATRAAGGTCTTTTTAAGTCTGCTCTGTTTTTTCTATTGTAACATTAATGCAGAGACTAATAAAACTCATATCACATTGCAACATCAGAGGCCACGTCGAGCAATGCTTGCCGGTCATGGTGATGTTTGGACGATGAAGTCGGAAGACAGGCTGGATGGGAACTTACTGGCTACTGGATATTTTTATAATGGTCTGAATGGAAAAAACTTGGGAAGAACTTTAGGTATTAATAATAATTCGACTATTACTATTGAGCCGAATCAACAGGGATCTGTTGATAGTCAATTTTTAGTTCGGACACCAGATGATGTTCCAGCATCTGAAGCAATGTTTGATTTATCATATTTTTCCAAACATGCCGGGGTGATGTTTAGTTGGTTTCAGCATCTTGATGGTATTGAAGAGGGATTTCATTCTGCTTTTCATATGCCTGTTATTGTGAGTCATCATCAGATTAAATTAGATGTTATACGTGAAGTTTTTGATGAAAATGCAAAGAGTTCAATAACTGATTTTTTAGCAGGAAAAGATGGTAAGCGTATGACAGGAAACCTTGCAGAACCGTTAGCTTTTGGAAAAATTATTAAAGGACATCATATAGTTCATGGTATAGCTGATATTGAATTCTTGTTGGGATATAATTTTTTATATGATTCACCGCATTATTTAGGTTGTGAYTTCWCTGTTATTGTTCCAACAGGAACCAAAAAAACAGGAKCTAAAYTATTTGAGCCATCGGTTGGTACACGACATWATACAGTCGGTATTGGCTTGAATGGACATGGACAAGTTTTCCGTGGGCGACGGCATCGACTAAATGCTTATTTTGATGCTAATTTATATTTTGTTATGAAAGCATTTGAAAAACGTATGCTCGGTATCAAAGATGTTCCATTCGGTCATTATTATTTGGCAGCAAAACGAGAAGGGAGTGGGGCAACTGACACTGCTTTCTTTCCAGCAGCACATATTCTGACACGGGATGTGAAAGTTGGCTCATTATATATTTTTGAAGGAGCCTCTGGCTTTGCATATGGATATCGCAACTTCACTTTTGATTTTGGATATCAGTTGTATCATAAAGCCAAAGAGAGGGTCTCTTTAAAAGATGATTGGATTGATCACGAATTCGTTATACCACAGCCTGATAAAAAAACAGATGATGTTATTGGTTCTACAGTTGCAGATGTTTTTTTACCTTTGAATAAAGATGTTATCGATTGTGATGCGGCGGCTTCTCCAGAACAATTAACACATTCTATATATGTCTGTTTATCACATACCTGTTTTGATGTTGATTATCCATTAACATTGGCTGGTGGCGCTCTGTATGAGCATGCACATAATCCACAAACAGCGTTAACCGGGTATCARATATTTTTTAAAGCAGGATTAAGTTTTTAAAAAAAAGGATTTATGTATGAAAAAAGTTATGATTTCTATTTTATTAACAAGTCTTTTCTTTGTGACACCAGATCTTTTTGCTGCTGCAGGTTCAAGAACTATTGACGAACAGTTTTTAGACGCTTCTCGTAAGGGAAATATTGGGGCAGTAAAAGCATTCCTTTTAGATGGAGCAGATTTAAATACAAAAAATGTAAATGGTAATGTAGCTCTTCACCTTGTTTCTTTCGAAGGATATGGAGAAATAGCCTCCTTTGTTCTTGAAAATGGTGCTAGTAAAAATATACAAGATAAAGATGGTGATACACCGCTTAATTGGGCAGCATTTTTTGGGAGGAGTGAGATTGTTATGTTCCTTCTTCAGCATGATGCTGATAAAAGCATACAAGATAAACATGGTAACACTGCCCTTCATTTCGCTGTATGTCAAGGACATGTTGAAATTACTAAAATTCTTTTATCATTTTATGCTGATGCTCGTATAAAAAATAGAAAAGGTGAAATGCCCATTGACTTAGTGAAAGATAAAAGTAGTAACTTATTTAAAATTTTAGAACAAGCTTCTGCTCCCAGTGTTAAGCCAGCAAAAAAATCATAGAAAAACAGTGCTTCATGTTGAGCTGTCTGCTATAATTTTTGCATATAAAAAGATCAATCTAGATTCAGAAAAATAGGTTCAGATATATGCAGATTCAAGATCAGGTATTAAAAAACCTATTTCCTCAGGCAGAGTTCATTCAGAACGACTATCAATCGTGGCTAGAGCAGAATAAAACCAGAGAACTTGAGCCGTATGTTGACTCAAGACAGATCGATAAACCAGCTATTTTTTTTGCGTTAACTGGAGCACTGACCGATGGACATCAATTTCTACAAGATGCTATTAAACGAGGAGCATCAATACTTGTTGTGGATAATAAAAACAAGTCGTTGATAGATGTTTTACCAATAAAAATGAAACAGAAAGCACTTTTTTTGTTTGTTGATGATGTTGATAAATCTTTAGTTGATGCAGCAAGAATCTGGCGATCTTTAYTTTCTATTCCAGTCATCGGCATAACTGGATCGATGGGAAAATCAACAGTCAAAGAGATAATTGGACATGTTTTTAGAAAAGTAGGGTATGAAATTTTAATTCCTTTGGCGAGCTACAATAGTCTAATTGGGGTCTCTTTAACAGCCTTGAGGCTTGAAAAAAAACATCAGTTGGCACTGTTTGAGATGGGAATTAATGCATCAGGTGAAATGGATGATCTGGTTGAAGTTGTGCAACCAGCAGCTGGAATTATTACAACTGTTGCTCATGCACATACCGAAGGGCTACATAATTTACAGACTATTGTTTATGAAAAAGAAAAAATATTTTCACGAATGCCAGATGATACAATAAAAATTGTTGGAGAAAAAGTTCTTCCTTTTTTATCAGAAAAACTAAAAAAACAGGTTAAAAGAGTAGGCTCTTCATTTGAGTCAGATGTCTGGTTGGATGGGAATAGATTGCATTGTTATGGTGAGTCAATTCTATGCGATCATGATGAAATACATGCCGGTCGACTCTACAATCGCATAGTTGCGATAGCCTTTGTTGTTTCATTTGGAGTCTCCTTGCAGGATGCTGTTGAGCATGCATTTTCATGGGAAAGTATGCCGGGACGGTTTGAAAAAAAGCAGATATCTGGAAGAGAAAGTTACATCATTAATGATGCGTGCAATGCAAATCCTGAAAGCATGATAGTTGCATGCAAAACATTCGACGAGATGAGAGTAGATCATCCTAAGATAATAATTTTAGGTCCGATGTATGAATTAGGATTGTATGCTGATCAGGGTCATCGTTTAGTTTTAGAATCTGTAAGCAGATCAGATTCAGTTTCGATCTGTATTCTTATTGGGTATGAGTTTCAATTAGAAAACGTTTCATTGAGTAAAAAAATAAAATACATATTTGTCAAGGATGCAAAAGAAGCAGAGCTGTTTTTAATACAATTTTTACAGAAAAAAGAAGCAACTGTTCTGTTGAAATCATCAAAAGTTGTTGGATTGGCAAAGATAGCAGATAAGTTATGTCGGTGAATAATGCAGGTTGATTATCTTTTTATTTTTTCATTCATGGTTGTCTGATCTATAAAAAAGTAGTAGAGTTAAAAAAAAGGGAGAGCTTTTTGTGTAATAAGTAATAGTTGTCAGTTGCATAAGAAAGGAGGGGAACATGGCACATTTTAAAAAAGGTGCAGATTCTACTGTACTTCACAAAGATGATCAATCAATGATGGAACATTTAGTCTCATTACCAAAACGTATTTTACAGTATCATGAGCTGGATGATCTTACCCACATGGTATTACATTCGTTATCACATAATCAGTGTTTCGGTTTGAAAAAAGCGACTTATCTCGTTGATAATCCTGATTTTGATCATTTRAAAGGTGTCGCAAGTTTTACCAAAGATGAGTGTTGCTTGCATAAAGATGATATTTGGGAGAAGCCTGAGTGTTTTGTTCCTGATATGGAAAAAGCGCTGTACCATCATGATATCAAAAAGTTTTTGAAAATGAGTCTTAAGAAAAAAAATGTTGACTTGCATAGCGAGCAAGACATTAAGGACTTAGGCAAAGACTTAGGGATGGATAACCCTTCGTATCATTGTTGGCATACACGACATGGAAATCATGGTTTGCTCTTATTTGAAGGAGAAAAAGATTTAGATCCTTGGCATAAAAAATTACTCGATAACTTTGCTGCTTTGCTGAGTATGTGTACACACCATTAATGAGATTGTAGTTTATTTATTTTTATGAATTTGTCTCTTCCTTTAAACTTTCTACGTTTCCTTCAGAGGATTCTTCTGATTTTTCAACTATTGACTGGTTGAAGAGTCTTCTTCGTTGTACTTTAAAGTAGCTTTTAATCCAGGTTGTTATAGCGTATGSTCTATTTTGATTTGCATCATTAATCTCTTCATCTTCTTTTCTCTGTTCAAGATATTCTTTTTTTATTTTCTTAAAATTTAACCAGAAATCTGTAGCCAAATAAATAATGCCTAATGATCCAGCTATGCTTACATTTTTTTTGTTAATYAAACTTGAGTTTTTCAATTCTTCTTCGAGCTTGATACGCTCGGTTTCTTCGAGTTGTGCGCGTTCTTGCTCTGCACGCTGCCGCTCGGTCTCTTCAAGTTGCTGACGTTCTTGCTCTGCACGCTGYCGCTCGGTTTCTTCGAGTTGTGCGCGTTCTTGCTCTGCACGCTGCCGCTCGGTCTCTTCAAGTTGCTGATGTTCTTCTGCAGGATCTTGTTCTTCTTCAAGCTGGACGTCTTCTTCTTTTTCTGCCTCTTTGCTTAGAGGTATTTCTTCTTGGTTTTTAGCTTTAATGATATCTCGTTGCTCTGCCATTTTATCATAGCATTCGAGTGCCATAAGATATTGAGGGTAATATTTTTTTTCAATACAGGTTCTGTCAATACAGTCAATTAACATTTTGAGATGTCCAATACTTTTCCTACATTTTCTATACTCATTGATATCTATATTTACTTGAGGACTTTCTACGTATGCGGCATATATTTCTTTAGAAAGAATCAGAAAATTTTTTAGTCTGTTTTTGCCTTTGTCACTAAAAGTAGGAATTTTTACTGAATCATCTTGACTATACTTTTCTAATTTTTCATCGATTTTCTTTTTATCAGATATTTATGTTGCCGGTGAGGCATTGGAGAGATCCGGAGGGAGTCCGGTTTTGTTTCAACATTTGTTCTGGTTTTTAGGACATCCTGAGGTTTACATCATTATAATGCCAGCTTTTGGGATTGCTTCCGAAATATTGGCAACCAATGCAAGGAAACCAATTTTTGGCTA
>NVUD01000001.1 GCA_002401785.1 Candidatus Babelota bacterium | reverse complement strand
ATAAGCATCGAACAGCATAGTCCGAAGGAAAGTAAATGATGTATCACTCCCATGACCTCCTTTTTTTGAAATGGTCTTTTATGGGGTCCCTATTTTTATGGGACTATCCAAAAATCATCCTGTTTTTTATGAATAACAAGATGCTTGATGGTATGTTCTCCTCCTTGATTATGCATTAAAAAACGAATAATTTCTAGAATAATTCCTTCTGATATAATTCCACTGTATTGATGTAGGTATAAAAGTCGGGTGAGTATCCGTTTTTGAATAGCAGGATGTTCTTTAAAATAAAGCGATCGAGAATATTTTTTGTTATTTTCATCAGACTGTTTTTTGGTCATTCGCTTAAGAGCTTCTGCTGTTTCAT
Organism: Candidatus Babelota bacterium; assembly: GCA_002401785.1. Classification (GTDB taxonomy): domain Bacteria; phylum Babelota; class Babeliae; order Babelales; family CAZZPM01; genus CAZZPM01. The sequence goes on along the minus strand of NVUD01000001.1, from coordinate 175,944 downwards.
GAAGGAAAAAATCGGCATCAAGGGCAGCATGTACTTGAAATCGTCTAATATTTGAGAGACTCCGTTGGTCAATACTTTTGAGTGACGGAATCAGCTGTAAGCGTATTTTATTTCTTAAATGTATATCCAGATCATTTGTTGAATCATGGTGCCATGTATAGTTCTGTTCAGTTAAGTACTGAATTATTTGTTGCTTTGAAAAAATAAGAAGTGGGCGGATAGTATTACGTTTGATCGTCTGCATGCCACCAATCCCTTCAACTGTTGTTCCACGGATTAACTTGATAAAAAATGACTCGATTTGATCATCAAAATGATGGCCAAGAATTCGCCATTTAATATTTTGTTGGCTACTAATTTTATTAAAAAAAAGAAGGCGTGCCTGTCGTCCAAGATCTTCAGAAGATCCTCTGTTTTTCAAATTTGGTCTGTAGGTTTCGAGCATGTCAACAAAGAAAGGAACACCGTTTTTTTCAGAAAGGATTTTACAAAAAGTAACAGTTTCGTCTGCGTCATYACGCCAYTGATGGTTGAGGTGYRCAGCTACAAAATYAAGTTTCTTTTCGGCTCGTGCGTGTAGCAACAGATGAAATAAAAAAACAGAATCAACTCCTCCCGAAAGCCCCAAAAGTAGTCTGGGAAGAAGTGGTTTTGTCGAAAAAACTTCTAATCCCGATGCTTTTTTTTTCTCATTGTTTGGATAAATAGCTGTAAGGATTTGTAATAAATGCTTGTAAGCTTGTTCAAAAAAAGTCATGCAATTCCTAGTCAATTGATGCCTGTGAAACCAAGTATGCTTCGATAAAGTTAATTAACTCACCATCAAGAACATTTTGTGGTTGTGGTGATTCAAGATCTGTTCGGTGATCTTTTACCATTTTRTATGGATGCAAWACATAGGATCTAATTTGTGATCCCCATTCAANTTTTTTTCTTWSRATDYTYNNNGWTYTTTYKYTCSYYGTTSTTNTTTTTKHAKHTCRRTCWVRYRWNGMTRWKADYWSHKTMRYAKSRGWSTGTTTGTTTTGYAAYTGWGAYCGTCCATTTTGGCACTGAGCAACAGTTTTTGTTGGTAAGTGAGTTATTCTAACAGCAGAGTCAGTTTTGTTCACATGCTGTCCTCCAGCTCCGCCTGCACGATAGGTATCAATGCGTAGGTCGCTTTCATTAATTTCAATAGCAGAATCGGCAACTTCAGGAAAAACAGTAACCGCTGCAAATGAGGTATGACGTCGCTTGTTTGAGTCAAAGGGTGAAATTCGAACCAGTCGATGAATTCCAGCTTCGCATGATAAGAGGCCRTACGAATACTTTCCTTTGATGTATAAAGTTGCTGATTTRATACCAGCTTCTTCGCCAGATTGATAGTCGACAATCTGAATGCTTTTTTTTTCTCGYTCGCAAAAACGTGTGTACATGCGTARAAGCATYTCTGCCCARTCTTGAGATTCWGTTCCRCCAGCTCCAGCATTGATAGTTAAGAAGCAGTTGCCAGCATCTTCTTCTTTTCCTAAAAGAAGTGAGAGTTTGAATCTGGTGATTTTCTTTTTTAAGGTATAAATGCTTTCTTCTTGTTCTTCAAGTACAGCTTCATCTTCAGCAAATAGTTCTATGAGGTCGATACTATCTTGGTATTGTTGAATTATTTCTCTGTATTCAGTTAAAAAAGAATCGTATTTTTGATATTCTTTTGCACAAGCAACCTGTTCTGGACCTCCCCAAATTTGATCRGGGTTATTCATYTGTTTATGGAGCTCTTGATGTTTTTGYTCAATGTTGGMAGTTTTGTAAAAAGTTTTGATAGCCGCAATATTTGGCTCACATGATTTTAAGAGGTCACGAAGAGTATCAATGCGCATAATAAATGATCCATAATGAAAAGTATACCACTTGGGAATTCAAGAACTAATGTTTTTAGTTTAGCAAAGAATAGAGAATAGTCTATGGTCAAGACAAAAKCTCTTGACCATGATTTTTAATTATAAAATTTATTTAACAAGCTTGAAAAGAGCAAAAGCCAAAGGAACTAGTAACGCTAGATGATCGAGTGGTTTYTTGARGTCTTTAAAATACTTTAAAGCTATATTTTCAGTCGGTCTCTGTCTCTCTTTATTGAGCTCTGTTTTTTTAATATTATCTTTCTTGTCGACACTCTCTTTTTTGATAAAGTTTGATTTTTTTATTTGATTRTTTTTTCTAACAAATTTTTTSATGTCGTAATAAAGAGCAGCTCCTGAAGCGATAATAAGTCCACCATTTATAATATTATTATTTRAGTTCGCACTTGTTKCTTTGGAAGGCGCAAGYCCTTTTTTTTTTGCTTGAGAGATAATATYTGTTAAAGATTCATTTTCACTCGATKTATAGGGTTCATTGTAAGATGMAGTTTTATCTTYTTTAACTTTYTTTTCAAGAACAGCAATTGCTTCAGCTGTTGGCTTCAGATCATAGWTTTTTATAAGATCACAAATAATATCACTTTTGCCTTTTTCTGTAGCTTGAGTCATTGCTTTTTCTGAAATTTTTGTAAAGTTTGGATCATTTTTATCTGTTAGAAGTTCCTGATATAGATAGTACCTCTCTTCTTTTTCAAGAAGTAGATTYATTTTTGGATGWTYAAKAAGTATTTTTTTACATGTTGGATTGGCAWWAYARATAGGTGTTYSGYYYYWATSATYTATARKATTAGGATCTRTRTGAGAATTATYGCAGAGAAGTTGAACAATCTGTTCTTTTTCCTTAAAGACTGCGTGATRTAATAAASTCTGTTCATACTCATCTTTTGTGTTGATATCAAAATCGGGTSTATTAATAATCGTTTTAATTATTGTTAATAATTCTGACTCATYTATAGAAGCATCAGYTAARAGAKMGTAAKYAAWRGTAGCTACGATTTCCTYTTGAYTSTCCTTTTTCATMKMRMRYYWYWWTSMWGWSRKYWWYKRKYWYRSMRKYWWRMARWYKTTGYGKTWMWKTRCWMTWTTAAGAGGTGAATTATTTTCTGCAAGTTGACCTTTTAGATGAATGCATTCTGGATGTTTTCTAATRACTGTTTCAAAARCATTTTCTAGTGAAGCTACAATTTCTACAGTTTGAGGATCATTTGCATGAGCTTCTTTGAYATTAGAKATTAACTCAATTATTTTTKCAGGTAAAAAWYTTTCGTYAAATTCCATGTTCTTTTCTTCTGTTTCTACACTGAAGTTYTTATTTTCGATTATCAACTTTAGTAGGTAGAGCRTCTTTTTTATAGATTCTTTATTTTTATCTAATTCTTTCAAGTCTGTCTCTAAATTGGCAAAAATAGCTGACTGAGGGGTTCTGTTGAAATTTTCATCTATCATATTAACATCAACTGAATTTTGTTGTTTTGTTAAAAACCATTCAGCTATTTTCAATTTTCTTTCTTGAATTGCTCGTAAAAAATTAGGCGAGTAATAACTATATGTAATCAGAATATGCTTCCGGTCATTATCTTCAATTTTTGCAAATTTTTTAGCAAAACCTACTGCGTCATCTTTTTTAAAATAATCATCAATTGTCTGTTCGTCTTCATTTTCTACACAGTCACTTGATGCCCCGCCAAGAAATGAAATAACTTCATCACCATTTTCATTAATATAAACAGTTGCTGCTTGCATAGTTTGAATGCTKAAAAATGTTRCAAAAAGTATTAAAAACTCTRTTKTCATCATTRTTCYYTTTTGAATTTTTTACTTTGAATTAATCTTATCTTTAATAATAAAGYATAAAAAAMAKAATGTCGAAAGCRATTCAAATAAATAGGACAAAAGTCGCTTTTTTAYGATTGYTTCATGGRAAYTAGGTTATTTTTTTAAAGATTTTCAATCAATCCGATAGTTATGCATGTCAGTAGTGCTGATCCAGCAAGTCTTGTATGATCGGTAGTTTCATTTTTGATGTGCTTAAAGTAGGATTTAACTTTCTCAGAAATTGTACGACTTTTATTTTTATCTTTTATATCTCGATCTTGTTCTATTTTCTTCTGAGTTTTGGTCCAGTCATCATACAATAATTTTGTATTGCAAATAATTATTCCAATGACTCCTGCTCCAATATATTTTTTACTCATTTTTGGTGATGGACTTGGTGATGGACTTGGTGATGGACTTGGTGATGGACTTGGTGATGGACTTGGTGATGGACTTGGTGATGGACTTGGTGATGGACTTGGTGATGGACGGCTAGCTTTTAGGATCTTGTCAATTTCTGGGCATCCTTTTTTTGTTACATCTAAAGGAGTTTTTCCYTCACTGTTTTGGATAGRTGGATCAGCTCCATGTTTTATCAAATATTGAACTGTATCTTCATAGCCCTTTTCTGCTGCAAGGTGAAGAGGAGTATCTCCTTGATTATCTTGAAAATTTATGATGGATGAATCTTTTGCGAGTAGGATTTGTACTCCTTTGTTTAGCTCGAGCATAACAGCAAGATGCAATGGTGTCTGTCCAGATTCATTAACTGCGGTTAAATCAGCACCTGATTCAATAAGTTTTATGATAACATCAGTACCTTTGTAGTGAATAGCTAGCCCTGTATCTCCCGGTTGAATAGCTTGCGCGACAGCTCTATTTTTTGCAGCAAGATAAAGAGGATTGTTTCCTCGGTTGTCTTGAGCATCTTTAAGTGCTCCATKYKTTRWWWKKRYWTKWAYAKTCTCTTCATCATCAAAGCATATCGTTGTTGAATGTAATGGTGTRAATCCAAGCTTTGTTTTGGCATTTACATCGGCACCATTTCCTATAAGTTTGGTAACTATGTTAGAATGGCAATTCATAGAAGCTGTATGCAAAGGAGTTTCTCCCTGAAGATTTGCTTTGTTCACATCTGCTTTTCCTTGTGTGACGAGTAGTTCTGTTATTTGCAAGCCGATATCACTATCGTCAAGCTGAGCAGCATAGTGCAGAAGAGTATTACCTTCGTTGTCTGCAACATTAAAATCTATACTGTCTATGCTATCAAATTTATCTACCRATGTTGTAAGAGATGYTATGTCTTGGATTTTTATCATTACATGAAGTGGTGTTGTACCATTATTATCTGGGTGCATGATGTTAACGTTATTTTGAATGCACTCCATTATGCATTGACTGTTTCTGTTTTCTACACACAGGTGAAGAATATTTTTATTATGGTGATCGGTAGCATTTAGATCAGCATTTCTACTAATAAAAAATTTAAGAAGATCTAAGTCATTGCTTGCATTAAATAGTAGAGGAGTATTATCAACATTCTTTACATTTAGATCAGCACCAGAGTTGATCATCCATYGAAGAACTTCGTTGTTCTTTACATAAAAGAGCAGCGGATCTCCATTACTACTTACTGTATTGAAATCAAGATCAGCATTAGAATCGATTATATGTTGAATAGTTGCAAGATCAGGATTATTTTTAGAGCACTCTTTAAATAATAATTTATGTGCGTTGTCCTTTTTTATAAGGTCAGGGTTACTACTACCTTTGATATTTGAGGTTGCAAACATTAAAAAGAAAAAGAACTGTTTTATATTCATAATTTTTATCCAGAAATAAGCATTTATAAGACTATTTTATATTTCAATAAGTCTATAATAAATAACTCGCCATCACAAGTGGGAGCGTTAAAAACGAGCTAAAAGCAATAAGACCGACTTATTTTTTGAATAATTGTGAAAAAGTGCGTTTTTTATCCTGATTAAAGTAATCTWTGCAGTACAGTTTTGTGGGGGATGAAATATGAGCAGGGAGCTCTCCTATGTTRATATTCCAYAARATRAGGTCGTTTTCAGTTGGWCGATTTYTRTTTWCTTCTGGATRTYGCTCTTGAAAMGAACTTTKRATGGTRACATTTTTGAAGSTRAYYAGATCTTTCTTTTTGTTWRTCAGWCCTCTGCAGCTTAATTTTTCAAAGGTGATATGATAGGTTTTTGTTTGACGGAGGTGGCCGATCGAAAACTTCATCAGATCTTCCAGCGTATGATTTGGCAATGACAGCTCAGCAATCGTGTGAGAAGCATCAGGTTGAGTTTTTGCTGAGCAGATGAGGGGAAGTAGTTGGTCTTCTGGATTGAGCGTCAATGTAAGAGGGATGTTTTTCTCATGGAGCATGAGAACTTTCTGTTCAGTGATGCTTAACTTTTCTTTTTTATTTTCCTCAAGTTCCGCAAGTTTTTTTGGAGTTAGATCAAGGAGTTGGTTGTTGAGATTAACAAGCTCTAGTTTTTTGGTTTTTTGATTGTACTTCCAGGGGAGATCTGCAACGCCATGAAAATACTCATTCACAGAGGATGTTGATCTATATTTTTGGCCAACAGTAATCGCTTTAAGTCCTTCATGAGATAACTTTTTTTCAAAAAAAGTTGCAAATGAAATTGGTGGATTGAATGAGATGGTTCCGTCTGGATCGATAAAAAACATTTCAAGTGTTGGAATCAGTGAAGGAACTGCTGCATCGGTGAGCGAGCCGACTCCAAGGTTTACGCTTCTTTTTTCATTGAGCCGTTGAGCCATTGATTCAAAAATAAGTCGATTGCTTCCACCACCGAAGCAGGTTAGAAAAAATATGTTTTGGATTCGTTTCGTTTCAATACTCTGTTCAACAAAGGCTTTTAGTTGCTGAGCGGTTAAACCGGCYAGGTGAGCYGAGGCTGGAACATAGTCGGTTGGCAAAAAAGCATCAAAATTAATACTGTCGATAGCATAGGATGATTTTTGATATTTTTGCATCAAGTTAGTTAAAAAAAGCCAATAAAAAGCAAAGTCAAGATCGGTTTGTTGTAATCGTACTAGTTGTTTTTGTAAGAATATTTCAACATCTTCAGGGCGAGGATCAAGTGGATTTTTTTGTTTGTCATGTTGCTCATCAATAAATTTTTTATTGATCTCATATGCCATGATATCGTATTGCTGGGAAGAGATGAGTCTATTATTTGTAAGCATGRCYACAATGTTTTTTAGGGATTGCTGAGTTATATCGATTAACTCAGAYTCACAGCGAGATATTAGCAACGTGAGAAGTTGAAGAGTCATTYCAATTCGTTTTTGTTCATATGCTAACTGCTTTACGTATGCAGCACTACTTTTTTGTGGAGATCCATGTCCGATGACAAAAATATCTAACGGATTTTCATATAAACCATCTTTAAGTTTAAAAAACTGATCAATTTTTGAGAGAGGATTGATCTGTGAACGTTGRTARAGRGAGTAGAKCCCTTGGGCTTGAATAGCATTCTTGGCAATCATTGAAAAAAGTCCTTGGTGGGAGTGCCACTGAGCAAGGGGAACGGTTTCATGATTAATGTTTTTTTCTGGGCTGGTTTCTGGTATGAGCAAATATAGATCGTTTTCTTTTTGAAACTGAATCTYCCAAGTATCAGTCTTGAACTCTGCAAAACGATACGTGTATTCAAATGTAAATTCTRTTAAAAGATTATGTGCATCGACGRTTATCTGTAAATTTTTATATAAAGCTCKTTTGAGCTCTTCAAGYTCTTGAATATGTGCTTTGAGGAGCTGGTTATAGTTGTTAACAAGTATGTTTATTTCATCYCTRTTKTTTGATTGATACTCTTTAAAAAAGGTGGAAAATTGGTTTTGAAAAATTTCTAAAAATTGATTTAAAACAGGAAYAATCTGATATTCAGCCTCATTAATCGCGGTTGTCACTGATGTTTGAGGAATAAGTGATAAACATGCATGGCCAGCATTTTCAATCAACGTTTCATTAATTGAGAGTTTTTCGGTAGAGATAGAYTYGTACCAKYGTTCGCGTATCTTTTTAAGATAGTTGACTGTTTCTAGAGTCTGATTTTCAGTCTCTTTTTTTGAYTGATGAACTGCCGTGACTAATTTTTGAATGGTTGGATATTTTTGTTGGTTAAGTASATCATTACCCTTCTTTTGAAGGAGCAARAAATTATGAAAAACTGCACCGTTGACCATGATTGGACTGCTTTTTTCAATAATTGAATATGCAAGATAGWTGGTGACCGCACCTGTTTTTTGAGCGGTCGCTTCTTGATGTGCATCAAGCAACAGAATYAGTGGTTGAGTAGCMGCCTCTGTCGATCKACTAAAAAATAAAAATAGAGTAACTATTTTGATCGTGAAAAGAAATGKACGATCAGCATGCATGCAAATGCTGCGAAATATCCAGGAATTATTTCGGTTAAAGAATATCCAAGCCATATGAGATCTCCATTAAAAAAACGCCAGAGCCCAGATCCGAGTGCTCCACCAATAAGTGTGGCAAGAGCGCTTTTTGAACTAATTCGGTACGAGCTGAGGCTGACAAGAACTAATGGTCCAAAACTGCTTCCAAGTCCTGACCATGCGTATCGTACTAATGAAAATATGGAAATATCTTTTTGGTATGCAATACAATAGGCAAAAAAGATAAAAAAGAGCATAGAAAATCGGTATGTTAGTTGTATGTTTTTTGAGGATGCTTCTGGAAACCAGACATGATGATACAGATCATGSGTRAAKGTTGTYGCWGTAACAAGSAGTTGTGCAAGGATWGTTGAAACRGTTGCRGCTAAAACACCACAGAGCATKARYCCKGCAAYAAATGGATGAAATGTATTAAGAACCATSGTGATGAACATTTTTTCAGCAGGAATSGTTCCTGGCAATGCGTATCCAATTGATATTATTCCAACCGCTGTTGCTCCAGCAAGTGCTAATATTTGCCAGGTYAAACCGATATATTTTGCTTTGTGTAARTTTTCAGCATTTTTGCTGCCYAATAATTTTGTTAAAATRTGTGGCATGCCAAAGTATCCAAGTCCCCATGCAAGGTTGTTGATAATTGTTGTCCATGAAATATTCGCCAAGGGTGTAAGTGAAAGATTACGATCGATTGCATTCGGTMTGATCTGTCCAATTGCAGGGCTATTGAAGAAGAAAAATATCGGAACAAAAAGAATCACCCCAAGCAGAAAAATAGCTTGAAAGCAGTCAGTCCATGCAGCTGCAACAAATCCACCAATCAGTGCAATCATYAAAACWATGCAWGARCCRATWGCTGCTCCAGATGCATATGAAATATTAAATGTTGATTCGCTRATAAATCCAATTCCTTTGATTCCTGCCGCTAGGTACATGATAAAAAANAAANATGATAATTGCTGTRGTRAATAATCGAAGAGGAGTTCCTGCTGCATCGAAATGTTTCTCAAGATAGTCGACAAGCGTGATAGCATTGTATTGCTCRCTCTGTTCTCTCAAGGGKATTGCTATGAATTGCCATGTTGCCCACATACCTGCAACGAGCGARAAGGCGATGATRTAACTCTGRTTTCCGTATAAAAAAACTTGTGCAGGAAAGGCTAAAAAAAGCCAGTCGCTCATGTCACTTGCATGGGCTGAGAATGCAGTGACCCAATAATTAATTGATCGATTTCCAATAAATGATGAGTCACCTGCTGAAAGACTGGTCATTTTTTTATTATGTTCTGCTGCGGCAAGGCTGATAAGACAAAGAATGAATGCATAAACTAAAAACGAAAGAAATAAATAAAACGACATAAAGAAGGTTCCTAAATAATTAAAGTGCTATCATGTGAATTTTTATTGTTGTATTATAGCACAAATTTTTAAAAATAGGAATTACTGATTCTGCAGTTGGGATGAGCTGAAAGGGAGAGTAACATTTTTTTTAACATGGGATCTTCTTTTAAAAATATGACAAATTATTTAATTAAAAATATCATAAATTGATCTACAAAAGCAATAGGTTGGTACTGTTGGTTGGTGTTTCCATGCTAGGTATTTATCGTAGAATCGTACATCAGAGGGATCGTCTAGCTTTGTTCCTCTTTCTTCATAAAAATTAACGAGGGTAAACTTTTTTAATCTAATCAAAGTGCCTAAAATATTATCTTTACAGTTAGCCCTTTCTTCAAAGAAAATATCAAATATATCAGTGTTTGATTGTTCGCATAGTAGAGTTAAAGGATGATAGTTATCTGAGTTAATTAAGAAGCTAGCATGGTTTTGTAATAAAAATCGTATAATATCTGGAGAGCTATTTAAGAAGATTGATAAGCCGAGGGGTTGTATGTCATCTCCATCAGATTTATTTATATCTGCGCCATGTTTAATAAGAGCAGCGATACATTTTATTTTAGTTTCGTCATCAATGTCATCAAGGTATAAAATCATATTGATAGGTAACTCACCTTCAATGATTTCATTAATATCAATGAGTTTTTTTATTTTAGATGCTTCTGTAAGCATTAAGTTAAATCTTTCAAAATTCTGGCTATCACACATGATATTTATTATTGTTCTTGCTGAAAGTTTAAGTTCTGCTCCGTATGAACCAGTGGTAAAAAATAGAATAAAAAGAAACAAAAAAATCTTTTTTAACATAGAAATTCCTTGTTAAAAAATGCTTAATTACTTAGTTAAAAATATCATAAAATCATTGAATCGGGCAATAGTCTATTGTTGTTGAGATTTCCATTCTAAATATTGATTATAACGGAAACTAAATGCTGGAAATAAATTATTAGGAATGTCYAGTGCTTCAATGTAATCATTGCTTAATTTTATTCCTTTKTTTTCATAAAAATCGATGAGTTTAAAYTGTTCCATTCCAAACARTAAAATTAKAATTGCATTTCTGTTTCTTTTGCATTCTTCAAAAATAATGTCTAACATATCAATTTTTTTGTGTARAACTATATATTCTATAGGCATGACAGATGATAAAGGGTTRTTGTAGTTAGCACCGTTCTGTATYAAAAATCGTACAATATCRGGRGAGCTGTTATTCATGAGTGCTGTTAATAGGGGGCATGATCTCTCATCATCGCACTTATTTATACTTGCACCATGTTTAATAAGAAGAGTAATAATATCTTTTTTGGTTTGATCARRYTCCTTGCAGGATAGAGTTAGTKGRATAGGTMGTTGTTKATTATTAATTGARTYGATATCAATAGATAGTCTTGTAAGTAATCGATCTAAGCTTTTAAGAYTTTCGCTATCATCATTTAATGTTGCTCCGTAAGAGAGATTTGTAAAAGTTAAAGAGAAGAGAAATAAAGCTGTTTTTTTTAACATCGGTTTCCTTTTTAAAAGTGATTGTATTATTGAGTTATAAGCATGATGTAGCGAGTTGAATGTTCAAGCATTTGAAGTTTTTTTGCTTCCATAATTGGTATGAATCATAGAGATCTTGTATTAATGGGATGAAACCTTCATCTAGTTTTATTCCTTGCATTTCATAAAAATGTACGAGGTCAAAACGAGAAGATGAAAGCATAAACTTTATGAAAGAGTTTTTATTTTCTGGTTGTTCTGCAAAAAAAATATCTAATGTATCAGTGTCTGAGTGATAAAGTATTGCCTTCATGGGAGGTGAAGAAGATAAAAGATCAAGGCAATCAGCATTATTTTGTATCAAAAATCGTATGATATTAGAGGATTGCTTTTTTTTAATTGCCTTTGTTAGAGGAGATGGTCGTAAGTCGCCACCATTTGTATTGATATCAGCACCATGTTTAAGAAGGGTAGTAATAATTTTTTTCTTAGTTTTATCAGAACAATCGAGCCTTAGAGTTTTATAAATAGGCAAAAAGCCATTACTGATTTTATTGATGTCAATGAGTAGTTTTTGATTAGAAAGGGCGGTAAGCCAATCATCAAGGCAGTCAATTTTATCACAGATAAGCAAGTATTCTATTATTCTGCTCACTGAGTATTGGTCTGCTGATATGTAAGAGAGATTGGTTAAAACTAGAGGAAAGAGAAGGAAGAGTATTTTTTTTAACACGAGGATTCTTTTTTTAAATTGGGTTTTAAAAATTTAGATAACTGATAAGACTGAGACTTTTTATAGTCTGGATCAGTGAAAATGTCTATGTCCTGTAAGTTCTAATTGCTATGATTGAATTTGCATGATAATTGATAGGTATCATTTCAGGGTAATGAAGACGTATTACTTCAAGTGTTTTATTGAATAGATCATCATTATTATAATCATAATAATCTTTAGGTAAGAAGCCCTTCTCATTCTTTTCTTTTTGATTTGCGCCATAAAGTATCATTAATGCAGCAATCTGTCTATAGGCATGATATTGATAGTATAGCTTATAGTTGTATTTATAAAGCTCCTCCTTTTTTTGAAAATGTTCTTGAGCAYTTTCTGATATGGCTAACTGAATGCATATGTAATGGAGAGGAGTATTCCCCATAGTATCTTTTTGTTGTATCAAGCTGAGCAGTTCAGCTGTTTTTACGTAGGGAGGCATGCCTTTACTTATCATGGCATCAAGAATAGCTGTAGCTTTCTTTGCGTTTCCAAATTTACAGGCATCAAGAAATCGATGAGATTTTTTGTCAGAATCATCATTTGACGCTGCATAAGAAAAAAATGGAATATTAAGCATAGTTGAGAGTAAGATCAGATATATTTTGTATGAAGTCATGGTATCCTTTAGTAGAATTTTATAGGGAATGTATTGATTCAAGTCTGTTTTTTATGGTGAGAAGTATTTTATGAAAATGTTTATCACTATTGTAATCAGAATTATATTTTGTTTTATTATAAATTCATAGAAGTATTGATTCTTTTAGCAAAAGTATAATGAACTGGTGGAGAGAGAGGGATTCGAACCCTCGATCCGGATTTCTCCAGATACCTGCTTAGCAGGCAGGTGCTTTCAGCCACTCAGCCATCTCTCCTTGCAGAATTCATGCTCAGTTGAAGTCAATTTGACGTGAACTGGTGCGCCCAAGAGGAGTCGAACCTCTAACCGCCAGATTCGTAGTCTGGTACTCTATCCAATTGAGCTATGGGCGCCATGAAGTAAAATATGTCAAAAAACAGATGCGTTTGCTTGTTTTAAGTCTTTTTATGATATCTTGCTTATAATGAAGTGTCAAATGTTAAACGTATTTTTTTTGAAAGAAGAAAAAATGGAAACACGTCTGTCAGTAAAAGTAAGTCCAAATGCATCAAAAGAGCGGATTTTATATGATGATCAAGGAAGTATAAAAATATATATTATGTCGCCTGCTATCGATGGTAAAGCAAATGAGGCGTTGATTAAATTTCTTGCAAAAAGACTTGGGGTTTCAAAAAGGTCAATAACGATTCTTAACGGAGAAAAAATTCGTTATAAAACGCTTTCATTCGAAACCCCTTTTTCGCAAGCAAAAATATTGCAACTACTTGGGCTTGAACAACAAAGTTCTATATTTTAATACTACCATGCATAGTTCATACTCAAGTGAAATTCTGAAGCACTTTCTCCAGCTTTTTTGTTTCGATCAAGTTTATAGCCCCAGTCAATTTTTGCAGGCACAGGTTGCATAAGGTTAAGACCAAATCCAACTGAGTGACGCATGACGAAGTTGTTTCGTTTGATTAAGTTCTTTTGATTATCTTCTGAAATTCCATCAACAACAGTTCTCCAGCCAGTACCTGCATCGTAAAAGAAATGTCCYTTCATCGARTARTCAGGAACKARAGGAAARACRAGTTCRGCATTAAATTGTAKAGCWCGTTTACTRCCGAGWGGTGCRTTTGTTGGAGCCCAAACAGGACCAACKCCKCCCCATAAGAATCCACGAACWGTWCCTTGYCCACCCATYTGAAATAGYTCTTTGTAYGGKATYGAYTTGTYGCTTTGRAAKCGATCAATGATACTASCWCGTCCRTGCARKGYAAGRACAAGYGARTCWGGWCCRATAATWGGGGTGTACCAACTTCCTTCAAGTTCAAAYTTATAAAAACTAAATGTTTGRTTTACAAAAGGWARWGCAAAYTTGCTRCTKARYTCAAGRCGRTATCCTTGATTYGGATARACTTTATGATTTCGTGTATCTTTGAGTAAGGTAAATGAGAGCCAATTAATTGTTCCTTCAATAAATCGAAGATTTACAATCGGTTGTAGGAGGTCAGGACTTATTCCTTCAACAATTAAATCACCTCTGTTGTAAGAAACATGTTCTGTTCCAATTTCTGTTAGCCAATGGAGTTTAGGATCGATTGAGTCAAGTGTAAATCCAACCTGACTTGAAATACCCCATAGTTTTTCTGTAGGTCGTGTTTGTAGGTAACCCCACTGTTCGTATTCATCACGTTTAATGTAGGTTGAAAAACCGATTGAAATTCTATTGTCYAARAAATATGGATCAAANWWWNCGGAAYTCRCCACGTTGRAAACTTTTTGGTGATGCTTGYACAATTGCATTCGCATCAAATCCAAGTCCTGCAATATTTGATTTTCCAAGGTCTAGCCCAAATTTGAGACTTTCATTTGCAGAGCCACGATCAGCACCATAGGTCATGTTAAAGTTAAGATGTCCTGTTCGTGCTTCGTGGACTGATAATGTTAAGTCTGCAAGTGTTTCGGTTACTTTATTAATTTTCCAGTTCACCGATCCACGTTCGAAGTAGCTGAGGTATTCAACATTCAATTTAGATTGTTCGAGTTTTCGACTGGTAATAAGATCGCCTTCTTCAAAGGTCATTTGACGACGAATAACTTTATCTCGTGTTATACTGTTTCCAATAATATTGATGTTATTTGCAAATAGTTTATGAGACTTTTCTACAATAAAGGTAATGTCGACAAGRTTTTGATCTTCTAAAGGTTTTAAYTGCGGATAAACATCTGCGAAAATATATCCATGTTCACCCAGCACGGTTTTGAGATTATTAATGGAGTCGACTATTTTTGTTCGRGAGTATAAGTCGCCTTCATCRAAAGAGAGATACTGAGTCARTTTTTTTTCAGTRAATTCTTCATCAGAACAATCAACRTTGAGGTACCKAATTTTAAATTTGTTTCCTTCGCGAATATAAAAKGTKACGTCACGAAAGCCTTCATCAACTGGTTCTATYTCAACGCCTGTAACTTTAGCCATTAAAAAKCCTTGATCTTGGTAAAAGTATTCAATGCGATGCTTATCTTGATCAAGCATAATTTCGTCAACTTTTCCTGAGTCATCTGTTGTGCTGAGTAGCCACATAGGTCGAGTAAAAATGAGATGACAATAACTATAAAAAGGAACCTGTTCTGAGCCGTGGAAGTTAACTTTTCTAATACGTACTTTTTTCCCTTCATCAACAGTGAAAAGAGCAATTTTTTTWYGAGGRTTYTCAGGRTTWGGRATKATKYTSGTATYKATGTGTACATTAAGATATTGAACATCYTGATACAGCTTTTTCAAGCTGTTTGCTATGCGTACAACTTTTTCGGTATCAAGCCGATCATTTTCAGAAAGATTTAATTTCTCAAGCAATTTTGGTCTTTCAAAATGATGAATTCCTTTAAATATAAAATCATCAACAGATGTGTACTCTTCAAGAGTTACGATAAGGTTACACTCKTTAGTCGCTACTTTTTCTTCAGATATTGTTATCTGACTAAATATTCCTAAGCTGTAYAGCTGATCGATTGCTTGTTTTGAAAGRCTTGGATCAAAGGGTTTGTTAACTTCGTATGGCATTCTGTTTTTAATAACAGCTTCATCTACGCTTTTGGTTCCATGAATAATTATTTTTTTTATGATAGGATATTCTTCCTGAGCAGGTGCAGACGATGGTCTAATAGTCAGCGGGGTCGCATAGGAGTCTTGGGATGAAATGGAGGCAATGAAAAATAAAAGAATGGTACTAAACCGTCTTATGATAAAGCTTTTTTTGTGCATCATGNAATCTCTTTCCTTTTTAATGATCAACCAATGTGCTTAAAGGGCGGTATTGAGCATTATGATACCCTTGATATTGATGATTATCAAGCGACGTTTTTAATAATTTTATTTTGAAGCAAGTGAAAAGTTTTTTTTTAAACAGAAGAGTGTTGCTACAAAGATACTTTAATAAAGGTTTTTTTATTGAGTTTATCTGTTGTTAAAAGAGTAAAGTCGAGCGCTCGCATAGTTAAAAAACATAAGAATTCCAGCAGTGCATACTTTGGGAATAAATAAAGAAGAAAAAAGATTGCTCTGAATACATATTTTTAAGAGTAAAATGCTGAGTAAAAAACTTAGAATATTCGATGAAACATGTCGTCTGTAGGCATGGATTAACGATATTTTATTTCGTGTGAAAATGAAAGAATTACAGAGAGAAAARTTGACAGTTACCGCTATTGARAATGCAATTAYTGAGGCGACTATATAATTGTTGCAGACTAGTGGTAAAGAAAAAAAGAAGGCAGAAAAATCAACTGCTGCTGAAGTAAGTCCGACAGCGCCATATAAAAATATTTGATACATAATATATATTCCTAATTTTGCTATRAAGAGGCTTTTTTTACATGTTTTGTTATGATGKCAAATTCTTGTTTTTTACAGTTATTGCTTGGTTGCCATGCTAATAAAAGTTTTTGGATTTTTTGTACAAAAGAGAGTGGAATTATTTCTGAATGAAGATATGTTTCATCATCATGTGTGAGTGTTGCAAATCGAAGATTGTTATGCATGCGAGAAATATTAATAGTGAGATCGTTTACAGGCTGTTTTTTGATTAATGTATGCAAAAGGGGAGAGAAAATAAAAAGAGGAAGTGGATATAAAAATGATTTATTAGTTAAATCTTTTTCATAATTTATAAACCAAAAATCACGATGATCAGGATCAAATCTATTGGCAGGGTCTCCAATTGAAGGAATAAGTCTCTGTAGCAAGGAAGGCGGTTTTTCTTCTTGAACCCGATCATAGGTTACTTTTACTTGTATGATAGMAGGAGATGAGGCAGAAATTCTATTGAATCGTTGATCGCTGTAGTAGCGAGAAGTTGAGACCCAGTCCATTTTTTGTATTGGATCATTTTCAGAGTAAAAATTATAAATTCGTTTGAATGTATTTGTATCAGTGGCATAATGATCAGTTTCTGGTTGAATAGGCGTTCCGAGGAGATATAATCGATGTATATATATTGGTGAATTTTCTGGGAGATAATCAAAAGCTTTCTGTCCTTTTTGAGATTGATACTGTTTCGTTGTGCAGGTCGATAAAAAAGAACACATCTGTTCAAGCTCGTTATGAATTGATTTGTCTAGTTTTAAATCAAGTGCGAGAAGTTTTCGTGCTCTGTTAATTCCTGCAAGATTGAGTGCAATGTTTCCGCCATGACTGTGAGCTGAAATGATTATTTTCGTTCGAAATCCTTTTTTTTGTAATGCTAMMRTCWYTTCTTGTAGAGCATTGTATAAGCGGAGTGCTTCTTGACGGCGACGTTGTCGACTGAGAAGACCACTCCATCCGAAGGTATAAAATGTATCAATATTGTTATTAGTTGCACTCTCATTTTTGATAAAATCATTAATATCGGCATATCCCTTGATAAGGGGGTAGGCTATTTTTCTATTGGTTGTTTCTTCTAATAATTCATAGCTCGGTTTTATAAGCTGCATGCCTCTTTCAAGCATAGGTTGGTCTTTATAAAAAAAAGGATCCTTTCTCATMAGTCGAGCTGTTTTTACGTARTGAGATCCTTTAAAGCTATCATGRATTACAGGAAAAAAACTTAATAAACCGAGGGAGCTTCCAAAGGTTCCATGAATGAAAATATGCAGAGTTGCTTGTTTTGGTTGCTTACAAATTTTTTTAGTTGGATGTTTGAGCATGAACCATGATGTAAGCCAGATGCTTTGAGCAAGAGTAAGTGCACAGAGTGCRGCRACATATATTTTCCAATCTTTGCAAATCTGTTTCATCTGTTTATCTCCNNAAATTGATCWATTCTTATTTTGGTATAATAATTTTTTATTGTTAGTCGGGACAAGMAATCTATTATTTAYCCTTATAAATCAGTTTGGGATTTTTTAAGATTGTACAGATTTTTGTTTTATTGATATGCTTACAGGCATAGTTTTATAAAATGGCATGCTTTGCATAAAAGTGTTTGTAACAAAGGTTATAATAATGAAAATTTCTCTGGCATGGATATCTGAATAYTTCAAAAATAATGATTTAGCTGATACAACTCCTGAAACGATTATGAGCCGTTTCAATCAGGTTACTGCAGAAATTGAAAGCTCTTATACCGTTACATATCAACTTGATGTTTTAGCAGCAGCAGAAGTTGTTTCGATTTCTCAAAATATTGTTGAAGTGCTGATTCCCGAGTGGAATAATCAACAAATATCGTTAATTCAGAAAAAAACAGAGAGTGTTAGTCTCCATGAAATACACTTGGTTTGTAAAGATGGATCAGCTATTCGATGGGCAAATTCATTAGATCTGTTAAGCGAAAAAGATTTTGAATTACCTGCTTTTCAGATTCCAGAAAATGAACGTGCAGCTCTCTGGAAAAAACGAATTGATCAAGATGATGTAATTTTTGAAGTTGATAATAAATCAATTACCAATCGTCCTGATTTATGGGGGCATTATGGATGTGCACGAGAAATTGCTTCTTTTCTGAAAAAAGATCTGATTCCATTCGATCAAATTGCATCAAAAATAAAAATGTCATTGYATGCAAAAGAGGGAACAGTTGATGGAACAAATATTACRATTAAAAATAATGCTTTAGAGAGTTGTCCTGTTTACACAGCYTGCTATATTCCTGAAAGTCGGTATCAGGCGTCGGATATCGGTATGGCTTTTCGACTCATTCGTATCGGTAGCAGACCATTGCAAGCGATGGTTGATATTACTAATTATGTTCTGTACGATCTTGGTCAGCCGATGCATGCATACAGTTCGAATGATATTTCTGGAAATGTTCTAGTCCGATCAGCGAATGAAGGTGAAAAAGTTTCATTGTTATCTGACATTGATCTGACGTTGACTCAAGAGGACATAGTAATTGCTGATCAAGAAAAAATTTTATGCTTGGCAGGAATAAAAGGGGCGAAATCTGGATCGATGACGCATGAAGATCATCCTGTTTTACTTGAAGCAGCAACATTCCATGCAGCGACAATTCGTCGATCATCATTACGACATAAAGTAAGAACAGATTCATCATCTCGATTTGAAAAAACACTTGATGAGCAGCGGACAATTGCTTCATTACGACGATTTTTATTCTTAGCAGAGCAGCAAGGGTTGTGTGAAAARAAAGATCGTACCTGTACAGTTGTCGGGCAGATKCCARATTTGCATCAAATTACTGTTWCACATTCATTTTTAGTTAATCGATCAGGTATTRRTTTRTCAGAAAAAGATGTTGTTGAACCTTTAGAAGCGATGGAGTTTTCTATTCAGGTTACTGCTGTTGATCAAGAKAGAGAATATCTGATTACGGTCCCTTCATTCAGAGCGAGTAAAGATGTTCGGATCAAAGAAGATATTTTAGATGAGGTTGTYCGACATTATGGATTTGATAGAATTCCTATGCAGCTTCCTCCATTGGTAAAAAAACCAGGTTCACTTGATCCATTACTACGATTACGTATGATTAGACGATATTTCGCATATAAAGCTGCAATGATTGAACAGGTCAACTATGCRTATATTGATGATCGTGTTATGGAAAAATTAGGATGGTCTTTCGATAATCCAGTTCAGATGCTCAATCCTGTTGCTGAAAATCAGAAAACAATGATCCAATCTTTATTGCCAGGATTRTTACAAAATATTACTGARAAYATTCATGAGTTAGATCAGTTACGTTTTTTTGAAATTGGTCGATGCATGAAACTTGCAGAGAATGCAATTGTTGAAAAACAGAAAATAGCTGCTGTTTTTTTTAACAAGCGAGGGGCTATCGATTTTTATGCATGTAAGGCGATCCTTGAAGGATTATTTGCTCTCTGTGGAATGCATGGTGTTGAATGGAAACAAGTTTGCGAAAAACAAGAAGTATGGATGCGTCCATACCGAACCGCATCGCTCTGGTGGAAAGGTACGTTTTTTGGGTATGCAGGGATGGTTAACATAGAAATGTTGCGACGGATGGATGGCCTTGAAGAGACATCAGCTTTCTGTTTTGAGTTGGAGATAGATCCGTTATTGGAAAAAAGAGAACAGCTTCGATATCAATCAGTTTCAAAATATCAAGGAACATCGTTTGATCTTGCCTGTATGGTTCCACGAACGAAAACAGTTGCATCTCTTGAAGCAATGGTAGCATCATTAGACGAACAGATAGTTTCGGTAACAGTTTTTGATTTYTATGAAAAAAAAGAGTGGAAAAATGTGCGGTCAGTCGGTTTAAGAATCTGGTTACAGTCTTATGAACAGACGTTAACCAAAGAAATGATTGATACCGTGCGAGCAAAAATTCTTGAAAAACTTGCCGAAAATGGTATAAAACTTCGTACATAAATTATTATTATCATAAACTGTGAACTGTCTGTATAACGTTACATAAATTTGAAAGGGATGRAATGGAACAGAAAAAATGTAGGCAGCCAATGATGGCGCTTGGRATAGTTTTACTTCTTTGTCTGATTGATCAGATCAGTAAATATTATGCACGTCTGTTTTTACAAGTTTCTGATATTGAACTGAATTCTTTTTGTAAGTTAACTTTATTGTATAACAAAGGTATTAGTTGGAGTCTTCTGACGCCAAAAACAGTGAATGGTGAGTATGCTTTAATGACTGGTATTGTTGTGTTACTCATGATTTATATTTTACATCTTGCTAATGAACTGCGTCATAATCGATCTATTTTTGCTGAGATTCTGATAGTTGGTGGTGCTCTGAGCAATCTTATTGATCGTTTCTTTCATGCTGGTGTCGTTGATTTTATTATGATTTATTATCAACAGTATGTTTTTCCAGTTTTTAATCTAGCAGACGTTTTTATTTTTATAGGATTTTTATTATTTGTACGAAAGGGGTTTTGTAATGAATCTTGTTGAACGAATACAGTCATTATTTGTCCAGTCTGCAACAGTCGGTCCTGTAGGAAATATGCCGTTTGGGGTTATGATAGCTTCAGTAATCGGATGGCCCTTAGTTCTTTTTTTACGACTCATGAAATATGTTCATCACGATCTATATTTATTAAGTTTTATGGTGTTGAGYTTCTTGCTCTGYGCTATTTTTGAATCAGCACTRTTAACACTYTCATCATATGAATATCATCGAGTGGTACTGGGMGGMGCTGTTGGYTTGATGATYGCATTTATGTATCAGCCTTTYTCTTTTGGTTGGCTGATAACAGGTTTTRCACTGTATCACGTYATTCGGATTGGAATAGGCATTGTTYTACAGCAATGGTGGAAGTTAGAGTTTCATCAGTTACCTGGAATCTTAGGCTTTTTATTTCGAGATGTTCTGGCTGGTGTTGCAGTAAATATTCTTTTCTTTCTTCTGCACTTTTTTGTTTAATAAAAAGAGGTGGGTAGTCGAAAAAAGGTATGATTAAACAGTTTTTATATATTTTTTCAAAGCTTGTCGAGCTCTTGTACCCTATTTATTGCTATGGRTGTCGATATGARTGGGTTGGAGAAAAAGGGCTCTGTGTTTCATGYGAGCAYTCTTTGCAGCCTGTTGTTTCAACWATCTGTCAGTTGACAGAKAGAAAAAAAATRCCAGTTTTTGCAGCGTATGCRTATCGAGGAGCGTTGTGTGATATTATTCGTGCAAAAAAGCGATCTGAYATCTGTGCAGCATCTGTTCTGGGAAATATGATTGATGAAGTTTTGCATGAGTTGTCAGGGCAGATAGACTGTTTTGTTTCTGTTCCTCTTCATCCATCGCGTCAAGCAGAGCGTGGGTTTAATCAAGCGGAAGTGATGGCAAAGTTATTGTCAGAGCGATGGAATATTCCTTGTGAGCCGGTTATTATTCGTAAAAAGAATACGGTATATCAGGCTTCAGTTTCAGCGATTAATCGGCAGAAGAATGTAGAAGATGCATTTGAATGGGTTGATGATCAAGCAAAAAAACGATTGTTTGGAAAGAGAGTCTGTATCGTAGATGATCTGTTTACAACAGGAGCGACGGTTAGATCATTGGGTCGATTAATATTGCAGGCAAGTCCTACGTCAATAATGGTGATGGTAGCTGCGCGAGCGATTGATCTGTAAATTAAAAAATTGACATAAAAAAAAGGATCTCATTAATGAGATCCTTTTTTAACTTGAACTTTAATTAAAATTCATTATTTGTTTTACTCGGCTGCTGGTGCTGCAGGTTTTGCAGGAGTTGTAAGATAACCAGAAACTTTGTCTAGGCTCAATATACCACCAAATACTGTACCTACAGTAGCTGCGATTGTTACTTTGCTTTTCAAAACATCTTTTGCTTTTTTGGTGTTTTTCTTAGCTGCATAATAAGCTGCACGAGCTAATTGAACAACAAGAGCTACACGTGAAGTTGAGTTGATTGTTGAAGCTGTGATTCCAGTTTTTTGGTCAGTGAAAGCTTCACCATCTTTAGTCATATCTACATGGCATCCAAGACCATATTGTACACTGTTATCTTTAACAGAAGTTGCAGTTTCCTTTAAAGAATCAATAAATGATTTTTTAACTGGAACTGGTTCAGCAGCATTCAATTGAACAGCTGTAACCATTAATGCACATAAAGCGATTTTCTTAAACATAATTATATCCTCATAGTTTTAAAACTATATTATCATTTCGATTTGGCTATGAGACCTATTCCCACAATTTATCGAATGTACCTAAATTTTCTTATACAATAAAATAWYKTTNNTWTACWMMTKTKAANAGKYTGNASTTRMMATTNKAAKTWATAANRMATATANRTAACATCGTTTTTTATCAGTTGCAAGTAGGAAACATCACAAGGATCAAATTTTGTTAAAAATCAGGGTTTTCGTAATAAAAAATGCAAAAAGAGTGTTTTTTTATTACGAATTTTTTAAGCAGACTCTTCTTAAAAAGAGTATTTTAGATTTTATGCTGAGCATTGGCATGTATGATTTGAGTTGAGTCGTTTTAAAATACTACATATTTGGCTGTTTGTACATTCAAAATCGACTAAAAGACCTGCAATATGTGGATTGTTACCCAATTCGAGAGGAATGTCGGTAAACTTATTATGCATAGCATTAATCATAAATATTTTTACATGTGCAGCAAAATTTGCAGGAATAACAGATAATTTATTGCTTGTTGTGTAGAGGTAGGAAAGATTGTTCATTGTTCCAATTCCTACAGGAAGTGTTGTTAGTTGATTATTATTGATCTGTATTTCTTGTACATTGGTCAGTCCATCAATATTAGGTGGGAGAACGTTAAGTTGATTATTATTCACAAAAAGACGTTCTAATGTTGTCATCGTGTATGTTTCAGCAGTTAATGTGATACAGAGATTGTTTGAAATATTAAGAATTTTAAGGGATGGTGTCTGGTAGATGCCTGCAGGAACATCGGTCAATCGGTTCTGCTGTAAATATATTTCGCCTATGTTTTGAAGCGTTGCAAGATCTGGATCAACAGAAACAATAGCATTGTTTTCCAGATGTAAAACTTTTAAAGAGGTCATACAAGACATTTCGGCAGGAATATGAGTCAGAGTATTGTTATGGGCATACAAAACAGCTGTTGATTCAATATCAGGAATTTGTGAGATGCCTTGTAGGCTTGCAAGTCCTGCATTGTAAAGGTCGATACCGTAATGCCCCTGATTTTTCCATCCAAGTGAGAGCATCTGTTCAACAGAGTCAAAACCAACATTCATACTATTTTTCCATCGTCTATTTTTAATAAAAAATAGCTGTCGATCTGTTGTTGTAATTATTTTTTTTGCACCTGCTGCAATATATCCAGGAATAGAATTGCCAATGAGATCAAGTGAAATGAGTCCCTGGAGAGTTGTTAATGTTTCGGTTAATTGAAAGAATTGGTTGTATCGAGCGTCACATGTTGTTAATGCAGGTATGCTGGTTAAACTTATAGGCAAGTCTTGTAAAAAGTTACTCGCAACATTGAGAGCTTCAAGCGTTGTTATGCTGCTTATTAAAGAAGAGAGTGTTGTAAGCCTGTTTACACTGAGATCTAAAATAATAAGATTGGGCGCATCAAAAAAGTTTGCGTCAATACTATTTATTTCGTTTTTACTGACAGATAGGTCAGCGAGAAGTGGTAGCTGAGATAAAACAGCAGGCAGAGTAGTTAGTTTATTATTATCAAAGTCAATTATTTGAATCGATGAAAGAGCAGTTATGCTTGTTGAAAGAGATGTTAAATCATTAAAGGATGCTTTGAGTTCAGTTACTTCTTGGGCATATGATAACGTTTCAACGCCATCAAGGCTTGCAAGGTGTGCACCTGCTAGATTTAAGGTTGGTCCGTAACTTGATATCCAACCAAGATGTTTTAATTCATTAATATCGACAAAGCTTTCTGTTCCATGTAGCCATAGATTATTTTTTGCAAAAAATACTTTTCGTTCAATGGGGTTTTTACTTACATTTATAAAGTTAGTCAGCTCTGCGTATGTTTTGCTTTGCGGAATAGTTGAAATGTTATTATTTGAAGCATTGAATGAATCGATCCATGTTGCACTAATTAATGTGTCAGGAATGCTGACAATTTCATTTCCGGATAGATTGAGGTCTCTGAGATTATATAATAATCCAAGCTCGTTTGGCAGTTCTGTTAAAAAATTGTAGGCTACATTTAAAGTATTAAGATTAACAAGTGAGTCGACAGATGTTGATA
Source organism: Candidatus Babelota bacterium (assembly GCA_002401785.1). GTDB lineage: Bacteria > Babelota > Babeliae > Babelales > CAZZPM01 > CAZZPM01. The sequence goes on along the minus strand of NVUD01000001.1, from coordinate 151,382 downwards.
TGTTATTAATCATATTTCCTGCCAGGTCAATGGAAACAAGTTGTGTAAGGGTAGTTAATACTTCAGGCAGCTCAGTTAATTGATTATGAGCGAAGTTAATGGAATGAACAGTGTTGATACCTGTTATTGAAAGAATGCCATCGAGTGATTCAAGATGAGAGTAGTGAATAGTCAATGTGCTAGTTGGGGTCCATGTCCAGCCATGATTAATAATGTCATCTATTGAGGTGAATGAATATGTTTGACTGTGAGGCCAGATACCAGTTGTCGCAAAGATCTTTTTACTTTCAGATTCAACAATTGGATTGCCGTAAAAATTTGTTATTGGCATGCTTGTTAGATATATCCATCCATCAGGCAGTGTTGAAACATTGTTGTTTTCAAGATTTAAAGATGTAAGCCATGTCATCGTGAGTGATGCATCAGGGAGAGTTGTGAGGCTGTTATTTTGCATGTTAAAACTCTGAAGAACTGTCATGATGTCAACATTATTTGGTAAAGAAATGATGCTATTGTTAGAAAGGTTAAGATATTCAACATCTGTTAACGTAAACAGATCATTGGGAACTGCTGTTAATAATTGATTTGAAAAGTCTATATTTTTTACAGTAGCTATGTTGGTAATGGTTAAAATACCATCAAGAGATTGAAGGTGGGCATTTTCAATCTCTAATGAACTTCCTTCTGTCCAGATCCATCCATGATCGATGAGATCTGTGATAGAAGCAAAACCAGGAATATCATTATCTGGCCATTGAGAGTAGTTGACAAAGTATTCTTTTTTTTCTGTATCGGTGAGGCCATAAAGAGAGATTGATAGTAAAGAGCTGACAAATAATAGAAGAAATTTTGATTGTTTAAGCATACAAGTTCCTTTTTGAGGATATATTTTTATTTTTTTCCTGATACAGGATCTTATCGACTTGGTATCGGTTTTTTCAATATTTGGGGAAAGTTTTTTATAACTCTTTTTTATAAATTATTCTGTGACTTGTATGAAAAAGATTAGGATGGGAGAAAGTGAAAAGCTGTTTTGGAGATAAAGGAGAGAAATGCAGAGAAAAAATATATCTTTATTTATACTAATTATTAGTTTTGGTGCAAATTTTTTGTTTGCAAGGCAGAAGAAGCCTCGACTGGTGATACCGATTGTTATTGATCAAGGATCACGTGTTTTGCTTGATAAAACATTGCCATTTACATCACAAGGTCTGTATCGCATCTCTAAGTCTGGTCTGTCACATGATCAAGCCTACTTTCCACATGCGTGCCCAAACACATCAGCTGGACATGCAGGGTTGAGTACTGGTGTTTATCCTGATACGCATGGAATTATTGATAATAAATATATTGATGAGAAGGGTTTGGATCATAAATCAGATGAAGATAACTCAGAAGAAAGTTTTGTATTTAAAAAAGATGGATCGTTGTATGAGCATGGTTGTTCATCGATACGTTTAAAGTCGGATACACTTTTGGATCAAGTGATGCTTGAATCAGAACCGACTGATCGATGGAGCTGTGCAGCTATTTCTATAAAAAGCCGTGCGGCAGTGATGCTTGCTGGTCATCAAGGAGAGGCTTTCTGGTTTGATGGATCAACAGGTTCTCTGACGACAAGCAAAGCGTATGCTTCAAAGATGCCTGCATGGGTAGATCAATTTAATGATCAATATGGGCTCTCTAAAAATAGTTCGTATGTTTGGAAACCTTTTCTGAGTTTAGAAAGTGATGCGTATAAAAAATGGGAAATTAATAATTATGATTATAGCGCGATGAAGCGATTATTTAAAAAAAATATCAAACCACAGATGGAAAAAGATAAGCCGTTTGATATTTTTACGAAAACACCATGGGGAGATGAGTGGACATTTCGTGCAGCAATAACCTATGTTAAAAAAACGCTTAAAGAAGATCCAGATGCAAATATTCTGCTGTGGATTTCTTTGAGTAGTGTTGATCATGCAGGTCATATTTATGGGCCGAGCAGCATGGAATTGGTTGATATGATTTATCATTTGGATGGAACATTATTGCAGTTTATGGATCAAATATATGATCTGGTWCCAGAGGATGAGGTTCTGTTTGTTMTYACYGCTGATCATGGAGTTTTTGAAATYCCCGAAGTTTTGCAAGACAAAGGGTTTYCATTGCCAAAAAGAATCATGTCAAAAGATATTATKAAAAGTATGAATAGTCTGATAAAAAAAATGCATAATTTAGAAAATTTTATTTCTAGTTTTGATGCGCCGCAGTTTTATTTTGATGCAGACATGTACAATCGATTATCTGAAAARAAACAAGAAGCTSTCACAGAAACAGCAGTTAATTATCTTAAAAAAGTKCCAGGMATTCGKAATGCTTGGACGCCAAAAGAGTTACAAGAAAARAATTTTTCAGAGTCTTCATACGCGTATCGTTTTAAAAGACAGACCTATCCAGGACGAAATGGGCATATTATGGTTCTGGTTGATCCATATATTATGTTAACCAATTATCCAACAGGGACATCGCATGCAACACCGTATTGGTATGATATCAATGTTCCACTGATCTGGTATCAAAAAGGACGATGGCAAGGCGAAAAAATAAGTGAACCAGTTTCAACGCTTCGTGTTGCTGCAACATTAGCTCATCTGATGGAAACCAAGGCTCCATCAGCAGCTGATAAACATATTTTACCAGGCGTTATCGAGAAGAAAGATCAGATGTAAGGAATTCAGTTAGGAGCGTGCATCGTTGATGAATTTTATTATTTTTAACAGCCATAGCGATTGCACGTTTTTGGCCGACGAGAACGCATAACTTTTGTGCACGGGTGACAGCTGTGTATAAAAGATTTCTTTGTAATAAAAGAAAATGCTGTGTGAAAATAGGAATTATGACGACCGGAAACTCAGATCCTTGGCTTTTATGGATAGAAAGAGCGTAGGCAAGAACCAATTCGTTGAGTTCTTGATAATCATAGTTTATTTCTTTTGATCCGAATGTAACGGTTAGCTCTTGGTCAGCTACATTAATTGCTGTTATTTGACCAATATCTCCATTAAATATGATTTTGTCATAGTTGTTTCTAATCTGCATRACRCGATCATGGAGACGATACTCAACACCAAATCGTTTTATTGGAATGAGTTCTGGTCTGGATGGATTCATGAGTCCTTGCATTTCATGGTTTAGCTTTATTGTTCCAACAGTCCCYCGATTCATYGGAATAAGCATTGCTATGTCATCGTGCGAGAATCCCATATTTGTTATTTTTTTAATGAGGCTCTGTTCAATGAGAGGAAAGAARTCTTCGGGATCGTCTTGAGTGATAAGTAAAAAATCTCGACGACACCCTTCAATAGTACCTGAAGGAAATTTTCCTTCATTAATTCGGTGTGCATTGAGAATTATGCTGCTTCCTGCAGCTTGTCTAAATATTTCTGTTAATCGTGTAATCGATACTTTTTCTGAAGCGATGATATCTTTTARAACATTGCCAGCACCGACAGAMGGAAGTTGATCGATATCACCTAAAAAAAGGATATGTGCATGAGCAGGAATCGCTTTCAATAGAGCGTGCATTAAAAAAATATCAATCATCGAGGCTTCATCAACAATAAAAAAGTCTCCTTCGAGAGCATTTTTTTCATTTCGTGTAAACTGCATTCCTTGGGGGGTGAATTCAAGCATACGATGGATTGTTTCTGTTGATCGTTTAGTTTTTTCAAACATGCGTTTTGCAGCACGTCCGGTTGGTGCAGCAAGTCGATATTTTATTTTTAAATGATCAAGGACCGAAAGAAGGGTTGTTACAAGCGTAGTTTTTCCTGTGCCAGGACCTCCCGTAATAACAGAAACTTTATTTTGTACAGTTTCCATAATACCGCTCTGTTGCTTTTCATTAAGAGCTATTTGCCCCTCAGTTATCGTAGATATCTTTTTGTATGTTTCTTCAACATTTGACTGCTTTAAGCATGGGTACTCTTGTAAGGAGGCGATTTTTTCAGCAATCCCTTTTTCAGAATAATAATATGCAGGKATGGTRATTAAGTGTTTTTCTGCATGMGTGACAAGGCTTATTTTTTTTTGTTCATACAATTCACAGAGAGAGGTTTTAACTTTCGATCGATGAATAATAGGATCGAGTTCGAGAATTTCAAAAGCTTTTGCTTTAATTGCATTAACCTCAGCATAAACATTACCATCTTTGGTTGAAAGGCTGATTGCATGAATTATTCCAGCTTTGATTCTATAGAGCGAATCAGTTAAGAGCCCCAGTTTTATAGCTAGATCATCAGCAGTTTTGAAACCAACACCCCRAATGTCATCAACAAGGCGATAAGGATTCTGGGTGATTTTTTCAATTGTTTCCTGACCATACAGTTTATACATTTTTGCTGCAAAGGCGGTAGATACTTCTTTTTCTTGTAAAAAAACCATAACACGAGAAATCTCTTTTTGTGATTGCCATGCGGTAGTAATTTTTTCAGCTCGTCCTGGCCCAATGCCATCAACTGTTTTGAGTAGCTCTGGCTTTTGATCAATAATATTAAGTGTTTCTACGCCAAATCGGTTAACAAGTTTCTCAGCATACTTGGGTCCAATTCCTTTAATAAGACCAGAGGCAAGGTATTTTTGAATACCAACAGCACTGATGGGAAGTGTTTTATGAAATGAAGAGACAAGGAATTGTTTCCCAAATTTTTTATGAAAAGTCCAAGWTCCGGTAAGTTCGAGTCGTTCTCCCTCATGAACATCGGATWGACTACCTGTAATCGTTGCTGTTTCACGTGCGGTGATTTTTAAAAGAAAAACCCCATAGCCTGTTTCAACATTTTTAAAAATCACTTTTTCAAGTGTTCCATGCAGGATTTGTTGATCAGTTGCCATAGGGTTTCAATACTTTATAGAAGAAGAAATTCTGTTATGCAGCAGGTGTAACTGTTTTTTGTTTTAAATTTTTTGCTTTTTCTATTAACTTTTCAAACTCATGTTTTGAATCAGTGAATGCATGATTGAGAAGATCCCCAAAAACACGATGGAACTCCTCGCAAAGTTGAGTAAAATCTTCTTCTTTTTTGATATGTGTTTTGATAAATGAGTTAATTTCTTCGGTTGATCCTAAAGCTCTTTTAAAAAGAGAACTTTGGAAAGTCAAGTGCTTTTGCATGTCAGGATCAAGCTCTTTTTCTGCATCTGTTGGTGTACGATCGAGACTAATCTTAATAAGAGGAATGATTCGTTTTCTCAAAGCTTTTACTTCTGGAAGAAACTTTTCAACAGGCGATAGGAGGGCAGCTGTTCTCTGATCAATTGTCTGTTCAGGAGCAATGTTCGCAGATCTTGTTTTTTGATGAATCAGAAAGTCTGCTGCTTTAATTTTTGCTACATACATAGCTTTGATACCAGCAAGCTTGTCTGGGTTCATTTTCATTAGGTTGCTCAGTGCTTCAGCGTTTTTTTTCCATTCTTTTTGCTCAAATGGAGATGGTTGCTTATGTTCGACTGTCATACTGCTTGTTGGTTGTGCCATATGAATAACTTTTGTAGCTGCTTCAAGTTGAATGATAGTTGCAAAGCTTAGTGATGTCATAAGACCTAGAAGTTTTTTTAATTGAATTATATTCATTATAATATTCCTTTGTTTAAAAAAGGTTATGGGTTATAGCAAGAGCCGTATTTTTAGTCCTACATGCCAGTGAGGACCGATTCCTTTCTCTTTAAATGATACTGATCCGCTTAAGCCACATGAAATCGATTCAGCATTTTCTTTTGACCAGCGGTAATCAATGCTGGAAAAAAGAGAGTGATGAAAACATTCTGGTTGGCTTGCTCTGGATAAGTTTGCGTTCTCTTTGCCTTCAGTATTGCATGCAAAGCAAAGAGTCTCTTTCTCTTGTTTGTAAAAATCATAGCCAAGTCCTACATGCCATTCACGATAATGTCCATGAGCGCCGCATAGGAGATGGGTAATATTGCCAGGTTCTGACTCAATAATCAGCAAACGTGGAAAGACTTCACCATCAATGGGGACATCTCTAACCATCTCTTTAGCTAGTATTCTATCAAAGCTTATCTTGGCAAAAATGTCAATTGGGGCGCCTGAAAGTGGTACTTTTACTTCAAAAAAGCCCCCAAGACCCCAATGTCCATTACTTCCGAGTATTGGTTTTTTACTAATTCTGTTAATTCTTTCAATCTCTCCCAAGAGAGAAAGATCTTCATTTTCAGGGATTTTTATTGATTTTTCAGTAAGAGCACTCAAAGGAGGGATACATTGAATACCTAAAGCTGTTTGGAGATGCTTAGTATTAATCATAGAATATCCAAGTTGTAGGCGAGGGTCTCCAAATCCAAACTTGTATGAAATATCTTCAAACTTTTTTTTAATCTCTGTTGTTGATAAAGAACCTTTATCGTCTATTCCAGTAGTGAATGCTTTTACTACAGTTTCGATTTTTTTGAAAAACTGCAATCCTTTTTCTTGTAGTTTTTGATCAATCCAGTGATTTCGTTCGATGCCAACAAGAAAAAATTCGGTTCGGAAAAAGAAATTATAAAATGGTATTTCAAAAAAAGTTGCAAAAATACCTCGTCGTTCTTGGATGGTCATCTGTTGAAAAAGATCAATTCCTTCATCAAATAACAGAGATGATCCTGGAACTTTTAAATCTAAAAGATCATGAATAGTTTCTAGGCCGATCGGTGAAATAAAGTCAAAGTTTATACGTTCTTTAAAGGGATAAACCATTTCTGAATGCATTTGAAAATGGATTAAAAAATCAAATGTGATTTTTGATTTGTGTTGAGGTAATGCGTATGGCAAATAAGAAGCGTGTCGAGAGCGGACAGGAGCAGTACTGATATACAGTTTTGTTAAATCTGTGTCATCTAATTTTGCAAAATTTACTATGTTGTTGAGAATAGCAGAAGCATCACGAGTTACTGGTATTTCTGAAGAAATCGTATCTGTAGTCTCTTTCTCAATAAAATTTAAATCGTCAAAGTGAAGACTACTATTGATCTCTTCTATATCAATTGCGGCCTCTACCCGATCGAAGCTTGTTACTGTTATTGAAAATAGAAGAAGAAATGGACATGTAGCAATAAATCGTTTTATCATAATTATGGTTTCCATGATCAGTTTATAAAATATAATGAATAGCTTTTTGCATATGACTCTCATTACATCATGTTTAAATTTTAATTTTTAGGTAAGCAACTCTTGAAAGGGAAATTTTAAAACATGATAGCTCATCTGTCAATTGTATTTAACTTAAAAGTTGGATTTTGTTGAAAAAGCGACCCTGGTCTTACATATAGAATTTTATTTATTGTCTAATTTGTTTAAAAACATGCTTATTTGGCATTGTTGGGATTATTGTAAAAAAGTCGGTTTTTGATATACTTTTCAAAATAACGGTTAAAGTAGAGCAAAAGTGAAGGAAGGATATATTTAAAATGGATTTACGTTGGTATGTTGCTAATTGGAAGATGTATCTCTCTTCTATAGAAGAAGAAGCTTTTGTTTCAGAAAATCGACAGGATCTTATTCGTTTAGCAGATGAAAAAAATATTGTTCTTTGCCCTTCTTATTTGGGAATTGGGTTGATTAGAGGGAAGGGTGAGAAAAATATATCTCTTGGAGCTCAAGATTGCTCTGAAGAGGATAAAGGCGCCCATACTGGTCAAATTAGTGCCGAATCATTATCTGACATAGCTGTTGATTTTGTTATTGTTGGGCATTCTGAACGACGTCAAAAATATTTTGAAACAGATGAAATCATCAGTAAAAAAATAGCAGCTGCATGGAAAGCAGAGTTAACACCGATTCTTTGTGTAGGGGAATCAAAAGAACAGTTCGATAAGCAAGAGTCTTTTTCTTATGTAACAGAGCAGCTGACTGTTTTGGATTTAGCTTTGACCATGATGCAAGAAGAAAAGCGCTATCCATGTTTTGTTGCATACGAGCCTCTTTTTTCAATAGGAACTGGAGTTGTTGCTCCTCATGATCATATAAAATTAATGCTTGCATTAATTGATGAAAAAACTCCTCACAGTTCTATGGCGAAAGGGTTGTCATGTTCTATTACCAAGTTGTATGGGGGGAGTGTTAATGCATCGAATAGTGGCAAGCTTAAAAAGATACCAGGGGTAGAAGGTTTTTTAATAGGAAAAAGTAGTATAAATTTTGCAGAATTTAAAAAAATAATAGATACTTAGACAGAGCATGTATCATTGTACTAAAATCGACGTAACGAAAGGGATTCATATTATGATTTCATTAATTTCAATTTTAACAGGTTTGTTTGTGACACTCTGTTTCTTGTTGGGCTTGCTTATTTTGATTCAACAAGGTAAAGGCGACATGGGACTAGGTGGATTGGGAGCAAGTTCTCAGATGTTGTTTGGTGGATCAGGGGGACAAGATTTCTTTGAAAAGCTTACATGGATTCTAGGGTTTATTTTTATGTTTAGTGCTTTGGGACTATCATTTTTGAAATCTCGAGCATTTTTTGATTCAAAAATAACTTCTAGAAAGTCTTCTCGTATTAGTTCATATCAGCCAGAACAAGTAGAAGAAAAAAGTAATGAATCCGTAGAGAAAGAAAATTAAGAAAACAGAGTTAATTGTATACAAAATTAATTTTTCTGTTTTATGAGCATGTATAAATAAAAAGGGGTTGTGCATGTGGGAACAAATAGYAAGAGACTTTGTCGATATGATWGGTCTKWTTTCATTGCGAACATGTAGTAATGTTGGTCATTTTGGTCTGTTTGTTCTCAATGCTGGACGTACGCTTTTGAGCACAAAGCTGAAGATAAAGAAAGTTTTCTATCATATGAATTATGTGGGAGTTAACTCTTTGTCTGTCGTTTTGCTGACAGGTGGGGCTGTTGGTGCTGTGCTTGCAATTGAAAGYTATCGAGGCTTRCAWCAGTTTGGAGCGCAACAGTTTATTGGGCCACTTGTCTTTCTTTCTATGACTCGAGAGTTTGGTCCTGTTCTGGGTGCTATCATGGTAACTGGTCGTGCTGGTTCTGCAATGGCAGCAGAATTGGGTAGCATGCGAATCACTGAACAGATTGATGCRCTACARACATTGTGTATCAATACACATCAATATCTTGTTGTTCCTCGTATTCTGGCAGCAACAATTATTGTACCTTTTTTATCATTATTTTGTACCGCATTTGGTATAATTACCGGTTATTTAATGGCTGTCTATGTTTTGGGAGTAAATGCTGAGATGTATGTTACYGCTATTAAAGAAGTTGCAAAAATTGATGATATTTTCCAAGGCATTTTCAAGGCAATGATTTTTGGTTTTTTGCTTTCTGTTATTAGTTGTTATAAAGGTTTTTACACTCGTGGTGGAGCAAAAGGTGTTGGTATTTCAACAACACAGGCTGTTGTGTATTCTAATGTAACTATTTTTATGGCTGATTATATTATTTCATGTATGATAAAACTTTTTTCTACATCATAGGTTGGGGCGAAAATGATTGAAATAAAAAACCTTACAAAGTCATTTGATGGTCAAAGAAATATTACAAATGATTTAAGTCTTAATATTGAAAAAGGTGAGTTTTTAGCGATTATTGGCCGATCTGGAGAAGGCAAGTCAGTTTTACTTAAACAGATTATTGGATTAATAAAACCGACATCAGGAGAAATTTTAATCGAAGGTAAAGATATCACACAGTTGTCAGGACTTCCATTACAAGAAATTTTTCGAAAATGTGGATATGTTTTTCAATTTGCTGCACTGCTTGATTCGTTAACGGTTCTTGAAAATGTAGGGATTGTCCATCTTGAGTCAGGTAAAACAACAGATGAAATGTATGATGAAGTTGCAGCGAAAATAAAAAGCGTCGGCTTATCAGAAGATTCTTTGAAAAAATATCCAGATGAACTTTCTGGTGGGATGAAAAAGCGAGTTGGCCTGGCACGAACTTTGATGCAGAGTCCAGAGATACTGATTTATGATGAACCAACAACAGGCCTTGATCCCATTTCAGTTAAACGGATTCATGAATTGATGAAAAAGACACATGATGAATCGAATGCAACGACGATTGTTATTTCTCATGATGTTGATATTTTCAATTATGCTGATCAAGTAGCAATGTTGTATCAAGGAAAAATTGTCTATAAAGGTGCAACAAAAGATGTTTGGGATTGTGATAATCCGTATCTACATCAATTTATTCGAGGTCTTTCTGAGGGGCCGATTGAACAAAGTTTATAAAAATTAATTGAAGAGTATCGATATGAATTTTATTTTTTGTAAAAAAAATACATTTTGCTTTGACAAAAAAAAGAAGAGGACCTATAGTTAGGTTGTCTTTGTTTCATGCAAAGATTATTTTATTTGGAGAGGTGGCAGAGTGGTCGAATGCGGCGGTCTTGAAAACCGCTATCCTGGGAGACTGGGATCGAGGGTTCGAATCCCTCCCTCTCCACCATTATTTATACAAATATTTGGTTAGTTCAGTATTTTCTTAGAGCTCTAGTCTCATAGAAGATTTATTTCTATGAATCGAAAAAAGATAAAAAGTATATTTTATTGAGCATATCTCAAATCGTAGCAGTATTCGCCAGTTTTAAGTTTTTTAGTTTTTGAGCTGTCAATGAAATAAAAACTAAGATAATGCATAAGATCACGGAGTCCATCTGTTCCTTGATATAAGCTGCCTTTTTCAAGACTTACAAGTCCTGTTTGTTGCGAGTAAAAAGACTTGATTGCTTCTCTGTTTTTTCCATTAACCGTATTCATACCTTTAAGTAAAACTTTTTTAAGATCACTTTCTTTGATAATGCCAAATCCTGTCATTTCTTTATCATGGTTACCAAAGGCATTAAGTATTTCTTCTTTCGACCATTCAACAAAATAAAAAATGAGTAAATTTGGTTTTTTGTCTACTTGATCAGAGTTTGTACAGATAGCAAATATATCACCATTTTCAGCACGTGATTTTTTATCAACATCCAACATAAGTTTTTTTAAAATACTTTTTTTATTTGAATTTAATGAAGAAGAATGACTTGTATGACCACCACGTACTCCAGATTCTTCCCAGAACTCTCGTGTTGCACACTCCAGGGCCGTTTCATCAGAGTCACATTGGCCTCCAAAAGGACACCAGCCAATAGCTCTATAATTTTCGCTACCAATAATATAATTTTTTTCTCCATCTTCATAAAAAAAAGGAAGAACAAATCCACCTTTTGTCGCATTTTTTGATTTCCACCATTCATTGAGTTCAACAGTATTTAGATGAGTATCTTTTATGTTCTTTACTTTATTTTGGGGATGAGAATTACTTATTTGCTGTTTATTTTTTTGAGTCTTGGTATTTGAATTTGATTGAGGGTATACAGGTTGAGGTTTGGAATAGTTTTTTTGTTTAAAGGTCGGTTGAGATGTACTGTTTTTATTTGATTTAGGGTTAGGCTGGGTAGTTTTTTTTGAAATGACATAACCAGTAAATCCACCTATTAATCCACCAAGAGCGCTTGTTTTTACAATTTTTTTTAGTGCTTCTTGATTAGTCACGTGAAATCGTTGCTTTTTTTTTTTTGTACCTTTGCTTCTGATTCTTCTTTTTTAATTACTTTGTATTGCGAGCATATCTCGTATGATGCAGCAAAAACTGTCCCTATACCAGCTGAAACCGCAGTTATATTTGCTTCTACATAATTAAAATTGTTTAAAAAGATAGAAAATAATAGAAGATTTTTTACTGTTTTTAACATGGTTTTTCCAATGTTTTAGACTGATTTTTTCAATGTTTAATTATAATTCTATAATAGTAAGGAGATGAGTAGTTGGCAACAGGAGCCTGATAAAATAGTTCTTTTTGTCTATTTTTTCTTAAAATACATCCAAAAACAGGAAAAGTCTTCACTGTTGTTTAACTCCATTTGATTAAATCAATCTGATTTTGTATTCTTTGAGAGAATAAAAATAGATACAGTTATTAATTTGAAGTTGATTCTTGAGAAAACAGAATATTTTTCAGGTCGTGATCTTGAAAAAATGGTGAATGATATAGTTCTTCAATCAAAGATGCGTCATGGTGGGCATATTTCTGATGATCTATTTCAGTCAGTTGCTCAGACGTGGAAAGAGATGCTGCCAATAAAACGTAAAATGGCTGGCGAATAATAATAATAAACTAAAGGAAATAATTAATGAAACATATATATTTAATGCTATTGACATCAATGTTGAGTGGCGGATTACAATCTGCTTTTGGTGCTGGCGGTTTCTTTGGAGAATCGAATGAAGCAAAAGCTGAACGTCTTGAACGACAATTAAGAAGTCTTGAACAACAATTAAAGAGTGTTGACGACAATACAGCTAGAGCTTCAGGGAAAGCTCAAACTGCTCAAAATGAAGCGCATCAAGCAAGTAATGCTTTTGATGCATCGAAACGAGAAATCGATCGTGCCTCTTTAGACGCTCGAAATCTTGCTAATCGATTAGAAAATGTTAGGCAAGAAATTGCAAACAATAAACGTGATGCTCAATGGTCTAAAAACGATGCTGTAGATGCTAAAAATAGATCAGAACAGGCTAAACAGGCTTCAGAGAATGCAAAGTATGAATCTCAAACGGCATGTGATAGATCAGAGCAAGCAAGAAAAGACACAGCTCAGTTGAAAAAGGAGGCAGCAAATTCTGCTCATGAAGCTGCAGCTGCAGAAGTGAGGGTTGAGGGACATGAAAAAAGTGCAACAGCGAGTGCAAAAAAAGCAAGCGATTCAGTAGCACAAGTTGAGCAGATGCAAACAAAGATTGAGAAAGATATTGGTGAAGCTGCTACCATGGTTGAAGAATTAAGAAATGGTGCAAAAGATGAATACGTTCAGGCGCAGGAAGGACTTAATGACGATCGAATTGCAAAAGAAACAGCGATGAATCAAGAACTTCTTCGAAAAGAGATTAAACTACAAAAAAAAATGCATTATAAACTTGATGAAAAAAAGAAAGAAGATCAAAAAGATTTAATGGATCGGAAAAAAGATCATAAAAGAGATCTTATGGATAGACAGTATGAAAAAGATGAAAAGCTACAAAAAGCTCAACTTAAAGCGAGTAAAGAATGGTGGAATGATACATGGCCAGAGATTCAAAAAGGAGTCGGAAGTGGTGGTAAAGCGATATTAGATTTTGCATCTGATGGATCAAAAATGAAAACAGTTGTGCTTTCTACTGGTGGTATTTCGGCCCTTTATTATCTTTCAAAACATGGCATAGCAGTTGCATCTAAAGTTGTTCAAAAGCATCTCATGACACCAAAATTAGTGACCGATACAAATATTCCAACTTTGTTTGATCGAGTTGCAAATAGCCTTTTTAATCCAGGAGAAATCAGTGTTGATTTTGATCGTCTGATTTTAGCTCCATCGATTAAAAATCAGGTAATGGATGTAGCACAGGGTGCAAAAAGTATTACCGCTTTTAAAGATAAGTTTTCTGAAGTGAATTATCAGAACGTCTGTTTTTATGGTCCTCCTGGAACTGGTAAAACTATGGCAGCAAAAATGTTGGCAGGGTATGCAGGTATGAAATATGCTTATATTAATGGTGGAGACGTTGCAAAATTAAAGAGAAGTGACGCTATTTTACAGATTGAGCAACTGTTTCAATGGGCAAATGCTTCAAATGAGGGACTTTTGTTATTTATCGATGAAGCAGAGTCATTCTTATGTAATCGAGAAACAGCAAGTGAAAATTTGAAATTAATGGTTAATGCATTCATTGCACAGTGCGGAACATCATCAAAAAAATTCATGATTGCAACAGCTACTAATCATGCTTCTTTATTAGATTCTGCAGTAAGAAGTCGTATCGAACATTTTATTCCTTTCGAATATCCTGGAAAAGATGAACGAAGAGCGATCATAAATCTTTATCTTGAGTCATTCGCTAGAAATAACAATGCTCATGTTTCTTCTATTATTGATACAATTAATTTAGATAGCATCATAGAAAAAACGGTTAATTTTTCTGGTCGTGATCTAGAAAAAATGGTGAACGATCTGATAATTAAAGCTAAGATGCACAATGACGGGCATATTTCTGATGATCTGTTTCAGTCAGTTGCTCAGACGTGGAAAGAGATGCTGCCAATAAAGCGTAAAATGGCCGGCGAATAACGTTCACAAATATTTATTCAATAAAAAGACCTCTACATATTTTGTAGAGGTCTTTTTTATTTCTTACTTTTTAAGTAAACGCATAGTTCAATGACTTATGCTATAAAACTCAAATCATTTCCAGTTACTTTTTTAGCAGTTTTATTGTTGTTTGTAATTAGGCAATAGATGGATGATATACGTACAACCTTTTGTTTTTTTAGCCTCTTCTAGWGGTGTATTCCCATATATATTTTTATGATGGATRTTAGTGTTATRTTTGAGCAAATCTAATATRATCAATACTTTTRTTGCCTCTTGTTGATCCGATAATACGGCAGCATGAAGTGGRGTGTCATYATAGAAATTTCTTATATTAGGGTCAGCTTTATGTTCAAGTAAATATTGAACTRTTTCTATRTTTCCTCTGCATACTGCTATGTAAAGAGGGGTTTCAGAATTATTATTTGTTAGGTTGGGGTTTATATTATTATTGATGAGAATTTTGACCATTGCTAAGCTATTTCTACATACAGCTCTATGTAAAAGGCTATTGCCATTTTCTTTGTCTCGATAAGTATTAATATCTTTTTTRTCTTTTGTTAAAAAAGAWRTCAGATGMTCYGTATCATTTTTATTGATAAGTCTAAATRCTTTTTCTTCTTTGGGAAAGAAATTACTGGCTGRAAAAAGTTGACTGAAGGTRAAAAGCGTTAGCATAAGGGATAAAAAAACCATAAAATTCCTTTAGAGTATTAATTARAAAATATATAAAAAAATAAGATATGAATAAGTCCTTTCAATTATTAAAAGCTGTTGATACTGGTATTTTAAAAAATATGMAGATYAGYAGAAARTGTGATTCTATTTGTRTAATTAACTAATATTTAAATATTNAAAYATTTTCTGATTTTTTTTAATTAAATACAATGTTAGCAAATATATTAATATTTAGRAAATCGGCAGAAWAAAYAGYRTTTTCTCTTTATATTTATCRAAAAAGAAGWGAAATAGGTGATKTTTTAAGAAAAARGTCTCRCAGARGATGTAGAGGTTTTTTTTTATAAACATGATATGATARCTACTTTAGTAGCGCATATATTTCATAGAAATAAGGGTTGATTATGGAACAAAGGGTAGAAAAATACTTGACTTTATTAGAGCAACGAGCAGRATTAATTGGTCTGGATAGCATTCGAATGACAACGGAAGCAGGATCTGGACATCCAACATCCTGTCTTTCTTGCGCACAAATTATTTCTGTTCTGTTTTTTCATACRATGCAGTACGATCCKTTGGATCCTCATGCAGARCAGAAYGATCGTCTGATTCTTTCAAAGGGGCATGCTGCACCAGTTTTATATGCGGTCTGGAGACAGAGAGGTATTCTTTCGGAAAAAGAAATACTTGCTTTTAGAACATACGATTCTGTCTTGGAAGGACATCCAACACCACGATGGCCATAYCATGAGGCGGCAACTGGATCTTTGGGGCAGGGGCTTGCTATTGGTCTTGGGATATCACTTGCGCATAAACAGCATAARAGAGRCTCRTACACMTATGTTGTTCTGGGYGACAGTGAATCTGCTGAAGGCTCTRTCTGGGAAGCGGCATCATTAGCTTCRCATTACAAACTTAATAATTTGATTGCTGTTCTGGATATGAATCGACTTGGTCAGACGGGGGCAACAGCTTTYSATCATGATGTTGMTACGTTTAAAAAACGATTTGAAGCRTTYGGTTGGAATGTTTTGRCTGTTGATGGTCATGATGTTAAACAGTTRGTYGAAGCRTTTRATRMMTGTAAAGCAGAGTYAGKYMGGCCATCRATTGTKATTGCAAAAACATTTAAAGGKCATGGKTTTKCAGCAGTTGAAGATAAAGAAAATATGCATGGCAAGCCGTTTAAAAAAGAATTGTGTAACGATTTAAAAATTGAAGATCGAGTTAAAGCATTAGAACACTTAGTTATGTCAAAGCAGGTACCAAGTTTTTCTACAGTACAACATTTGGTAGAAACTGAAGTTGATACAGAAAGTGAAGAGTACAAAAAAGCAGTTAATYMYSWAMMMKAWKCASYCASRWAAKSTGCKRGKWWWKSATWGRKMKCATTKGGTAAAAAAAATGATACCATTGTTGCACTTGATGCTGAGGTGAAAAATTCAACNTTTTTTTCTTTCTTTTTTGATCAGTTTCCGGAACGATCAACGCAATGTTTTATTGCAGAACAAGCGATGGTAAGTATTGCATCAGGTTTTGCTTTGCAGAAACAGATTCCATTTGCTGCAACATTTGGTGCTTTTTTYACYMGWGCAGCTGATCAGATTCGGATGGCAGGGGTTGGAAAAATAGCACTTCGTCTAGTTGGAACGCACGTCGGTGTTTCTATTGGTCAGGATGGTCCATCACAGATGGCGCTTGAAGATATTGCGCAGTTTCGTGCAATTCCTGATTCAATTGTTCTGTATCCGTCTGATGCACATGCAACATTTKCCTGTATGTCGCTGATGGCAGGCTATCACAAAGGTATTTCATATYTKCGTGCAACACGTGAGGCAACGCCTCATCTGTATAAAAAYAGAGAATCTTTCAAGATTGGTGGTTCGCATATTTTGGTCGACAATGAAAATGCATCATGTCTGATYATTACCGCMGGYYTSACTGTTCATGAAGCATTAAAAGCARMTSTKWTTTTGAAAGAAAAAGGTWYYGYKGTTTCAATYATYGATGCWTACAGYRTCAAACCTTTGGATGYTGAAACAATYCGTATGATGGCTCAAAAATCAAATAAAAAAATTATTGTTGTTGAAGATCATTACAAAGAAGGTGGTCTGGGTGAGGCGGTTATGGCAGAAACTTCTGATCTTCGATTAACCGTTAAACATTTATGCATTAAAACATTTGCACGATCAGGAAGTCCTGAAGAATTGATGCAAAAAATGGGAATCGATGCAGAGGCGATTGTRAARRCTGTTGAAGAGTTGAATTAATATTTATARAAGAGAGAGCTRAKAGGCCCTCTCTTCTAATTTTAATAAGCATCAATTTTTGTTGGTTCTTCTAAAATGGATAAAATTTTAGTAGCACAATAGACTTTGTTACGTTTGTTGTTATCAATTTGTTGGATAATATTTTTTGATTCAAGTCTGTTAATACTTCTTTGTGCAGARCTGTAAGCAATGTTTAAATCTTGTGAAATTTTTTTAGTTGTTAAATATGGGTTTATTGCGAAACATTCAATAATATTGATTACATTTTTTGATGTGGGGCTTGTTACCTCTAGTTTCCATGTATTTAATAAATCATTTATTTTTTCAGCTCGATATAAAGCATCTTCTGATTGCATAGCTATTCCATTAAAAAAATAAATAAGCCAATCTTGCCAAGTACCGTTACTGCTGACACTAAAAAGTTGTTTATAATATTCATTTCGTGTTGCTTCAAAAAAAGCACTTAAATAGAGTAAGGGTGATGGGAGTATTTTTTGTTCGATTAATAATAATCCAATAAGTAATCGCCCAATACGACCATTTCCATCTAAAAAAGGATGTATCGCTTCAAATTGATAATGACATAATGCAATATGAACAAGTGGTGGTAATTGTCGATTATGTAAAAAACCTTCGAATTGATCCAAACAGTTCATGAGATGATTTACTGGTGGTGGTACAAACTTAGCTTCATTTACGGTACAGCCAGGTGGTCCAATCCAGYTTTGAATTTTTCTAAATTCACCAGGAGTTGCATTGAACCCTCTGACACTTTGCATAAGTTCTCTATGAATTTCTTTGATTAATCTAAGAGATAATGGCAGATCATGAAGACGATTGAGACCAAAATTAAAGGCAGATATGTAATTTTGAACTTCTTGTAAATCATTGGTATTTTGTTTTGTTTTAATGCCAGCATCATATGCTAGCATTTCACCAATTGTTGTTTGGGTTCCTTCTATTTTACTTGAAAGTACAGCTTCTCGTGTGACAAATGAACGCATTAAAAGGTGAGGGTTTGGTAACTTACTTCCTTCTCTAGCAAGCTTTCCCAAGACAAAGTCTGCTCTTGATAAAGAATTTACCAGTTGATTATTCCATTCAATTGTAGGTGGTAAAGGGTTTGGAACAAAGGCATTGTAACCTTGAGGTAATTTGATTATTTGCCCTGTTATAGATTTTTGTATATTCATTGATACTTCCTTACGTGTTCAGATAGTTAAATTTTTATTTGAGAGTAAGYAGTATTATCGAAAAGGTCAATAATCGATAATAAGAGAGATGTTTGTTATCAATAGAGAGCGTAAAACAATCGTTAAAGTCGTTTTGTGKCTTTTTCGATAATAAGGATATGAAATGATTTCATAATTAAGATTAATATTGAGTCTTATTATCGAAAATGCTAACAATCGATAATAAGTGATATTCAAAAATATAGTTATGGCAGGTTTTTTGATCTTGGGTTAACCCTTAAACATATATGCATTAAAACATATGCACGATCAGGAAGTCCTGAAGAGTTGATGCAAAAAATGGGAATCGATGCAGAGGAGATTGTAAAGGCTGTTGAAGAGTTGAATTAATATTTATAAAAGAGAGAGCAGCTGTATAGAAAGGTGCTCTCCCTGTTTGGTTTTTATTCTGTTTCGTGTAAACTAATAATCTGTTTTTTATATAACAATGGTCCAACTCCTACAACAAGTCCAAAAGGAAGAATATAGAGTGCGCGTTCTTGCCAGGTTGCTCCCATGGAATACATGCTGTAAACAACGATGCTTAATGCAATTGAAATTGCTACGATGTTAATAATAATAGCATTCCATTTCTGTTGATTTCTATTTAAAATAATTAAAGAAGAAAACACCCCTGTGAAAGCTAAAAAAAGTGCTATGTTTGCATAGTTTGCGAGTAGTGGAATATTCCCACAACAAATAGATATTAAAAAAATAATAAAAAGATGAAGTGCAATAAGAGTTACTGGACGGTCATAAAGATTCTTTTTAATTAAGTGATTTCCACCATGAACTAAGTTTTTATCTAAAATAATTGATGAGAAAGCAACATTACTAAATGCAATACCAAATAGACTATTAAAGAATGTTAATCCCATTGATATTAAAACTAAAAAATCAATTGTTTTTACAACTGGTTTTGGAGCATGAATGTATCGAGCAAATAAGTTTGCATTATCTGAGATGAGATTTTTAACTCCCATAATATGTAGTACTCCCAAGTGAAATAATGTACATATTGTAACAGCTCCTGCGAAGCCAAAGAGAACCGCTTTAAGGCTGTTTTTTTCTCCATCTTCAATTAAATGAGTGATGCTTGTGCATACTTCAAAGCCAAGAAGTCCAAACAGAGCCCATGGGAAAACAGCACTTGGTAAGCTTTTTAGTTCAGCCGTTGTGATGGTAAAGCCGGGATCGATATGAAAGAAAAGAAAAACAATAGCGGCTAAGAAAGGTATCAATTTTACGATAGTTAAATAGCTCTGTATTTTTGCAATAACTGAGACTGGTTGAATCATTAAAAAGAACAGGACAATCAGAGTAGCGGCGAGAAAAAGATTGGTAGATTCAGTAATCATTGTTTTTCCAAGCATTGAAATCATTGCATTATGAAAAGATAAAAGCATGATTGGGCAGACAAGAAAGTATCCCATCGTATAAATCCACGATCCTAAAAATCCTTTGCTTTCACCAATTCCATTTTTCATGTAGAGAAAGAAGCCTCCGCCTTGAGGAAAGAATTTCATGACTTGTACAATGCTAATAATAAGTGGCATGAAAATACAAGCAGCGATAGGCCATGCTAAGAAGCTTGCATTTCCAGCATGTGCAGCCATAATTGCAGGGCCAACAAAGACGCCACCGCCAACCATAATGTTCATGTTCATTAAAATTGCATCAAATAATGATAGTTTATTTGAACTCATAAGATTTCCTTATTTTATTAAAAGATTGATAAAAAAGTTTAATGTACATATGTATTATGCAGATTAAAACGTTTGAAATTAAGTACAGTTTTATATAGATAGTTTTTATACAGAAAAAAAATAAGACATACAGTAGCATGCCCAATAACAGACGCTTTTGGCGGTGAAGGCCAYGGCGACTTGAGTGATAGAATCACTTGTTTTGGTGGTGAAGTTTGCATCAAATAAATGTGGCTTATTTGTGCTCATTGTAAACTTCCTTATCGTTAAAATGTTGAAAAAAATAATTAAATTATCTTTTTCAATCTTAGCAACTAATTTTCTTTTTAGCTACTTTATATTGTATAAAAGAGAATAGTTTGCGTTCAGTGTTGGTTGTAAGTGGGTAGATTTTTAATATTATGGCGGATGATAGTTGAAGTACCTTCAGGAGATAAAAATGTTGGTTTTTTGAATATTTTAATATTTSGTATTTTTCTGATTTTTTAAGTTGTTTTTAAATGTTTTAGAGAGTTTTAATATAAAGAAGCTAGCAAATATGCAGTAATAAATGAAGAAAAATTTATCAAAAGCTCTTGATATAAAAACATAACTTATTAAAGCTGTATTACAACAAAAAAGAGTCAAAAGGGATGGAGTATTGGTTCTGAAAAATTGCAAGAAGAGCAAGCTCATAAGTATGCAATAGTAAATGAATTGAGTAAAATGGGGAAACGCTAAAAAAGAAATATATATCATTAAAGCTGTATTGAAACTCACAAGAGTTAAGAAAAAAAAACTATCAGTCTGCTTCATAAGATATATATAACAGATGAGAAGTAATGATCCAAAAAAATAACCGGCTAAAATATCTATATAGTTATGAAACCCAAAAAATAGTAAACAGTATCCATTTCCAAGCATAATAATGCTATATAAAATCCAGTTAAGATGCCAATAACTTTTCATATGGTATGCTAATAAACCATAGAAAGGCAGTCTCATTACTGTATGGCCACTAGGAAATGCAAAACCTTTAATTTGTAAAGCGGGGTCGAGAGGAATCTGGAATGTATACTTTAAAGCATAGCTGTACAGAATACTCGTTAAAAAAAGATATAAAGCATATTTAAAAATCTTTCTATCAAGTAGAATTAACCCAAATACAATAGTACTGACTAAGCCTAAATGTTCTGTTAATAATCGAAAAAWCCAAGCAATATAAAGAGAAATCATTTAATTATCCCTTACGGTTAAAATATTGAAAGAATCATTTAATTAACTTTTTTAAAGTAAAGCAGCTAGTTTTTTTTAGCTACTGTTCTTTTTAGGAAATATATTTTATCAAGAAGTTTAAATATTTGGAGTATCGTTTTTGTAATTTGCAAAAAAAATGGTTTTTGTTAAGATGAAAAAAGTTTATGTATGGTATTTTTTCGGAGTAGGGATGAAAGATAATGTATAGATTGTTATCTATATTATTTTATCTGTTCACCATTTAACCATCGAGGAAAATTATGACCTCTATCACAAAAAAAACATTATCCACAATTTTAAGATCAGCATGCGCTTGTTCTATGGCATTGATGTTTCACGGTTGTTCCTTATTTGAAACAACTCCAAAGCCTGAAGCAGAAAAAGTAGTATCAGCTTCATCTGTATCTTCTAGTGTTCAAAAACAGGTTTCATCTGATGAGCCTATTTATGCAACAATTGGCAATGAAGAGAAGCCGTTTATTACAGAGAGTGAATTTAATGTTAAATTAGATCAAATGCTTCAAATGTATCGTGGGCAGGTTACTGCTGATGGATTACCTCCTGAAGCTAAACGTAAGTTTCTTGATGATTTRATTAAGATGAGAACGATTTCAACAGTTTGGGCTGAAAATCGTGAYATMGCATCTGAAGYAGACTTTCRAAAAATGTTGRWTGAGAGAGTTGATGCTGCAAAAGAATCAGCAATTGTTGAGTATTTTGTACAAGAACTTCGAGAAGGTATTACTGTTTCTGATAGTGAAGCTTCTGCGGATTATAAAAACAATAAAGAAAAGTATATCAAAGTTGCTGGTGGCGCTCAGGTAAAAGCGATATCTTTTGATGAAGAAGATGCTGCAAAGGCATTTTTGAAAACTGTAAAAGATAAAAAAGATGAGTTCGAAGCATTAGCAGAAGAGGCATCAAAAGAACATTACAAAAACTATGGTTTTGTTTCAGAAGCGGCTACAGATCCTCAGATGGGTATGATGCCAAACTTGATTCCTGAGTTTGTTAAAAAAAGTATTTTTGCTTCTAAGAAATTTCCTGCTGTAGCTATGGAAGGCAATGGTCAGAAGTTTTGGGTTTACTGCGCTCTTGATCGCAAAAAATCTGAATATTTTGATTTAGAAGAAATTAAAGATCAATTGAAAGAAATGATTAAAGAATCTAAATTTAAAACGGTTTTAGATGATCGTATTCAAGATCTTGTAGCAAAGGCAAAAATCAAGATTAATGAAGATCACTTTAAGCGGAAACCAGCACCTAAAAAATCATTAGGGAGCAAGCCAGATGCTGCTGATGATGATGTGGTGATTGCAGCATAAGCTGTCTAAGTATAAAATYTTGTTAAAAAAGATCGAACGGGTAAAACTTTCTTGCCCGTTCGATCTTTTTTTTATAGGATACGCATAAGAACTTTATTTTTTGAAAAAGAAAGGAYTATATATGAATYTWCATGTTTTATTATGCCTCAGTTCTCTCTGTTTGGTATCAGGTTGCGTTCCGAATAAAAAAAAAATCAAACAGAAGACAGCTGTTGTAAAATCAGAAAAAATTATTAGTTTGAGAAATAAATCAATAGATGCATCGCTTGTAAATAGTTATAAGGTGAGCAAAGAAATAGATAAAAAAWCTGTTGATGTTGAGACAGAAAAAATTCAGGGAGAAATTCGTGAAAGAATTGCATGTCGTGTGAATGGTTCAAATATTATGGAATCTTCATTGAAGCAGCCACGTATCGATAGAAATGGAGGTTTTTATTCATTGGATGAGCTTATAGCAGAAGAGTTGTTATGGCAGAAAGCGGTTGAACTTAAATCTATTCCATCACCGACAGAAATAGAACAACGTATTATTTCTATCAAACAGGCTCATAACATGCTTGATTCATCAGAAAGTCAATTTAAGGCATGGTTAAAACAAGAATCTCAACTAACTCCTCAAGAATTACAACATCAACTGTTTCGTATTGGAGCATCAAGTCAAGTAAAACTATGGAACGCACAAGAGAGTTCTGTGGTAAGCGAAAAAGAAAAAGAAAATTATTATGARGCTCATGCATCAAAATTTCAAGAAGAGACAGCTATTCATTTAAAAGTAGCATTCAAAGAAAGCATAGATGAAGCATCAAGATTGGATGCAGATTCCGATGTTTGGACTGATATTGGTTGGGTTAAAGAGTCTGAACTTGCTCCAGCTATGGTATCAATAATTGATTTGAAAGAGAATGAAATATCTACACCGTTTAAGACAGAGCAGGGATATCAAGTTGTTTTATGTATGGATAAAAAGGCCAAATATATTAAAACATATGAAGAGAGTGCTGTAGATATTGAAAAAAGATTAATATATAAAAAGCAGAAAAAAGCTGATAAAAGATTAATTGAAAAATTACGAAATCGAGCATCAATTCTTATGCTTGAAAAATAGAAGTTGCTTTTTTTATATCAGGTTGATACCTTCTTTTTAGGAAAAAAGGAGGTATCATGTCTTTACCATTATTATTTATTGTTGGAACACGTCCTGAGGGAATTAAGTTAATTCCTCTGTATAAAAAACTTCGTGATCGCGGGTATCATGTTCTTTTATGTACAACCAAACAGCATCGTCAGATGCTTGATGAAGTGTTAGCTGTTTTTAATGTTGTTCCTGACTTTGATCTTGATATTATGCGAGATAGTCAGGATCTTTTTTATGTGACAACTGCTGTATTGAAAGAGTTGAAACCTGTGTTGGATGCTGTAAAACCAGCACTTGTTTTTGTTCATGGTGATACGACGACAACATTTGCATCATCGTTGGCTGCTTTTTATCAGAATATTCCTATTGCTCATGTTGAAGCAGGCCTTCGAACGGGAAATATGAGACATCCATTTCCTGAAGAAATGAATCGCAAATTTGTTGCTCAATTAGCAGAGTTAAATTTTTCACCCACCCCATTTTCTACAGCACATCTTTTGGCTGAAGGTATTGATCAAAAGAAAATTTTCTGTGTTGGAAATACAGTTGTTGATGCATTGTATGAGGTTAAAGATTATTTACATGAYAATCTTAATGTTTTGGACTCAKMGCTTGTTGAAACSATTGCATGCATGAAAAAAAAANTATAAAAAATTATTCTTGGTCACAGCTCATCGTCGTGAATCATATGGAGCTGGTTTAGAAAATGTGTTTAAAGCACTTTCAGCATTTGCATGGAAATATCAAGATGAAGTCGGCTTTA
Organism: Candidatus Babelota bacterium; assembly: GCA_002401785.1. Taxonomy (GTDB): domain Bacteria; phylum Babelota; class Babeliae; order Babelales; family CAZZPM01; genus CAZZPM01. The sequence continues at coordinate 126,858 of NVUD01000001.1, read as the reverse complement.
TTCATCCAGTACATCCAAATCCTGCCGTGAAAGAAGCTTTAAGCAGAACTGACTTTCATTCTCGTAAAAATGTTTTTTCTTGCGATCCTGTTTCATACCTTAATATGGTTCATATATTACTGCATATTGATTATATTGCGACAGACTCAGGTGGTTTACAAGAGGAAGGTTCTGCTTTGGGAAAACGAGTCATTTGTTTACGTGATATAACTGAGCGACATGAAGGGGTCTGGGATGGKTTGGAAGTTCTAACAGGAACTGATCCTAAAAAAATAATAGAAGCATGCGAAGCAGTTATGCAAAAAAGTTCACATATCCCYTCTTATGTGTATGGTGATGGCAATGCTTGCATGCGTATTATAAATATTTTAGAAACAGAATATCCTCACTTTTTATTAGATAAAAAAAGTTGGATAGATTCAGCGTCAAGTGATTGTAAGGAGAAAAATATATGAAACGTCTTTCTATAATTGGTCTTGGTTATATTGGTCTACCAACAGCAATACATGCTGCACAAAATGGTTACGATGTYACAGGRTAYGATATTGATGTWAAACGTGTTAAGRRTATYAATGCTGGYATATCTCCSATACARGARAARGGCGTTCAAGAAAATCTTYGCGCTGTTYTAAAAGYKAARACATTTTATGCRTAYACAAAAATWACATYGGCTGACTGTTTTTTAATAGCAGTTCCRACTCCTTTTGATAARRATAAAAATCCTGAYTTATCSTATGTTTTCAGTGCTGTTGAAAGYATWGCWACAGTTTTAGARYYAGGAAAYAGTGTTATTTTAGAATCGACAGTTTCTGTTGGCACGACACGTAAAATTTGTGAAATGTTAGAAGAAAAAACAAAACTTATCGCAGGAATCGGTTTTTATGTTTCACACTGTCCTGAGCGTATTCTTCCAGGAAATACATTTAGCGAGTTATTACATAATGATCGCGTAATTGGTGGAATTAATAAGGAATCATCAGAAAAAGCTATTCAGTTTTATACTCCACTTATCAAATCATCGATGTTTGTAACAGATGATAAAACAGCTGAAATGGTTAAATTAGTTGAAAATACAGCTCGCGATGTTTCAATAGCTTTTGCAAATCAGATTTCAGCTATTGCTGTGAAAAATAAGATTAATCCTCATGAATTAATAATGCTTGCTAATAAGCATCCACGAGTTAATATTTTAAATCCAGGAATTGGTGTGGGAGGTCATTGTATAGCTGTTGATCCATGCTTTTTAATTAGTCAAAATCCTGATGAAAGCGGACTTTTAAAAGAGGCTCGMCTCGTTAATGATACGCAACCAGAAAGAGTATTTAATCATATTGTTTCATCAGTTGAAAATTTAAAAAATAAAGATGAATATAAAAATCGTCAGATTAAAGTTGGCATCTTAGGATTAACGTACAAGGCCGATGTCGATGACATGCGAGAGTCTCCTGCTTTGAAAATCGCTCAATTATTGAAGTATAATAGAAATATAGAAATGATTATTTGTGAACCGAATGTATCAGAAGAAAAAATTGCTACACTTGGATTYATACAGAATATGGGTCTATGGCAGACAGTTTCTAATGCTGATTTTGTTGTTATTYTAGTTGCCCACAAGGAGTTTTATACTCTTCGTTTAACAGATATGCAAAATAAGTTATTTTTTGATCCAACAGGTCTTTTTTTTAAGATATCAATGCTTGAAAGTAATTTTAATAATCAAACAGTTCATATGCCTCAAGCATCCTCTTCACTTCTTAAACCATTGTAAGGAATAAGTATGCAACAAGTTTTTTTAGAAAAAGGTAAAGCGGTAATCCATTCTGTGATGGAACCTCTTCTTGATCCCTATTCTATTGTTATTCATGTGCAGCATTCTTTTATTAGTACCGGAACAGAGCATGCAACATTAAAAAACTCTGATACGCCTCTGTATAAAAAAGCATTGAAAAACATTGCGCAAAGTATAAAAAAAGTACGTAACTCTCTTGAAGAACATGGCGTGCAGGGAACATTGTCTTTAATTAAAAATATTTCAGGTCAGTCGTATCCCATTGGATATTCATGTGCAGGACAGGTTGTTGCGATTGGAAAAAGTGTTCGGCATATAAAAATTGGTGATTTTGTTGCAGCAGGTGGCTCTGGATACGCACATCATGCCGAGATAGTTGTTGTTCCTGAAAATCYTGTTGTYGTTGTTAAAGACTTTGCTCAGCTCAAAGAATCAAGTATTACAACTATTGGCGCGATTGCTTTGCAGGGAATACGTCGAGCAAATCTTTTATTGGGTGAAAAAGTTGCAGTTGTTGGTCTAGGCTTGTTGGGACAGTTGACTGTACAGTTGGCAAAGTTATCAGGATTGCATGTTGTAGGATTGGATGTTGATGAAGAGCGATGTCAGCTCGCACGAGATATCGGTTGTGATGTTGTTTTAAATGTCTATGATGAAAATATTTTAACAACAACAACCTTTGCAACGGAACATTATGGATTTGATGCAACAATCATAACAGCTGCTTCTACAGATAGTAATATCATTCAAAATGCTATTGAAATGACACGCAAAAAGGGGAAAATCGTTCTCGTAGGTGATGTAAAAATAAGTATGGATAGAGAGCCGTTTTATCAAAAAGAGCTTGATTTTCTTATCTCCTGTTCGTATGGTCCTGGGCGATATGATAAAAAATATGAGCAAGAATCGATTGATTATCCGTATGCATATGTACGATGGACAGAGCAGAGAAACATGCAATTGATCGCTGATTTAATTTGTGAAAAAAAATTAAATATCAGGCCTCTAATTTCAAGTGAGTATAATATTGAGAAAATAGAGGAGGCGTATGATGATTTACAAAATAAAAAACCGCTTGGGATTATTCTTTCGTATGGATTAGAAGTTGAAAGAAGTACATATGAAAAAGATATTATTCCAGCTGTATCTCAAGAAAAACGATTATACAAATATCCTGAACATCTTCTTACGTTTGCAGTTGTTGGTGTTGGTGGTTTCACTAAAACAAAGTTATTACCTTTGCTGCAAAGTCTATCTTCAGTAAAAATTGGATCTATTGTTGATATGAACATTACAGCAGCGATTAATATTGCTCGCCAACTTGGTAAYATACAGTATCATAATAATTATGAATCTATCTGTAATGATGAGAGTATCAATGCTGCACTGATAGCAACACCACATGGAGTTCATGCAGAACAGACAGTGGCATTGTTAAAAGCAGGCAAGGCAGTTTTTGCCGAAAAACCAGCTGTTGTGACACGTGCTCAATTGCAGAGTTTGCGTCAAATTCTTTCGTCAAAATCAATARTTTATTCTGTAGATTTTAATCGTTCTTTTGCTCCATTTATTCAARAAATACATCGTGCAACAGAAAAAAGATCGATGCCRCTRGTGATGTCGTATCGTATGAATGCAGGATATATTCCTCAAGATCATTGGATTCAATCAACAGCGCATGGTGGACGAATCATTGGTGAAATGTGTCATATTATTGATCTATTTTTATATCTATCAGGTTCACGTCCTGTCACAATTAATGTGACAACATTGGGAAGCCGAATGGATTTGAATCATAGTGATAATATTTCAATTCAATTTCTTTTTGAAGATGGATCAACAGCACAATTATTATATGTTGCAACAGGGAATACATTGCTAGCAAAAGAAAGGCTGGAGGTTTTCTTTGAAGGRAAGTCGATTGTGATGGATGATTATTCCACACTGCAAGGGTATGGTTTGCATGATTCATTTAATGAGAAAAATTGCTCTGTTGATAAAGGTCACGAAGCCTTGTTGAAGGAATTTGTKCTTCATGCGCTTAATCCGCATGTTCCACCTCCGATTCCACATGATCGTATTTTAACAGTGTCGCTTCTTGCACTTTTAATTAATGAACTTGCGCAACAAGGTGGTGGTTCGTTACGATTAGCGGAAGATGATTTTAATCTCATAAAAACAGAGTCTGTTAGTCAGCCTTTTTTGCAAATATAGGAGTTTATCTGTATGCGTTTTATTATTCCCTTTCCATCAACATGGTTCCGGGTCTGTATGCTGTATGGTCTCAGTTTTGCTACTTTCTTAGCAACTTTTTTGCTGTTGCATCCGTTTTCATATGTTGAACTTTCTCATACAATGATACATGCCTTAATTATGCCAACCGTTCTATTTTGGCTTGCTGATACACTCTTATTTKGACAAGAAGTTGAAGCATTTATTGTTGCATGCATGGCAGTAGTCTACCCAGGATATTTTATGAGTGCAGCTGTTCCGTTCTCTTTATGTGGCGTGAGTGGCGCTTTTTTTCTATTTCTTGTTCTTGCGATAAATACTTTTAATTTTTCATGGTCGAAATTACCAAGACATGTCATTGAAACAACCTTACTGTATGCACCTGAAATGGGACTTTTGACACTTCAATAYGATCGATTAGTTGATGAAATTGGATACAACAGATGGTATGCTCAATATCGMACCGTATGGCTGATAGCGATAGGTCTTTCGTGGGGCGGTTTAATRACCGTTTCTCCTTTTTTTCTGCTGCTCGGTTTAACRTTATTYTCTATTTATGGATTTGTCAGCTCATCGTATGAAAGTATGATAAAAAAAACAGCATCAATCTTAATACCAGCTCTCTTCATTGTAACTCTTCTATATTTTGCTTCTCCATCGACATTAGCATTAGAAAATTTGCAACCTCGCTTGCATTTTGATTTTCTTTATAAAATTCCGTTATTTATTTTTGCACCAGCTCTTCTTTTCATGCAAACGGCAACATATAATCTATGGTACACAAAAATAATCCTTTGTAGTTTCGTATGTATGGAGTTCTTTTTTCTTTTAGGTTTTSTAGGAATTTTATGGCTTCTGATACAAAAAAATAGTACTGTACGACAYCTTGCAAAACTGTTYCCTTTTTTAGSGGCATTTGTTGTAGCYGCATTTTTTGAAAATAGTGCAGAATTGATCTGGGTTATTTACCCTTGTATTGCAGTGATCTCAGCTGTTTTTTGGATAGAATTTTTACGACCTTTTTTGGGTATAACTTCTTCAGAGTAACATGAGGTTTTTATGTGCGGATTTGCTGGGTTTTATAATCCACATAAACGGGAAATACAATTTGCCGAAGCAGAACAGAAAAAATTAGATCATCTCTTATTTCATCGTGGTCCAGATGATGGAGGAATTTATGTATCTCCTGATAATCTTCTCTGTTTTTCACATCGTCGATTGAGCATTGTTGATTTAACAGAATCTGCTTCACAACCGATGTGGAATGAGGCAAAAACTTCATTAATTATTTATAATGGTGAAATYTACAATAATAGAGCGGTACAGAATGATTTAAAAAATGAAGGGGTGATATTTCGTTCACACAGTGATACTGAAACATTATTACATGTTCTTGATCGGTGGGGAGTTGATGGCTTGCATCGTTTGAATGGTATGTTTAGTTTTGCTTATTTTAATATGTTACAGCAAAAATTATTATTAGTACGTGATCGATTCGGTATCAAGCCACTCTATTTTAATTATCAAAATGAGATYTGGAGTTTTGCTTCTGAAATTAAAGCATTTCATGCTTTTCCRTGGRTATCATTTGATATCAATCCGCATGCAGTAGATCATTAYTTAACTTTTATGACYACGCCAGCTCCATTAACTCTGTATAAAAATACTTATAAGTTGCCAGCAGGGCATCTTTTGGAAGTTGATAGAACAGGTTCKGCTACRGTAAAAGAATGGTATACACCGTTACGTGCACTCTCAAATTATCCAGAATCTTTATACACCGATGAAGAGACCTGTATCGAAACGACACGCTGTTTGTTACAAGARTCGATCAAAGAACATATGTATTCAGATSTTCCTGTTGGAGCRTTTTTATCAGGWGGWCTTGATTCAAGTTTGAATGTTGCKCNTATGTCTGAGCATTCGTCAAAAATAAAAACATTTACWGTTGCCATGGATAACAATGATGATAACGAATTGGCATGGGCACGAAAAGTTGCAGATCGTTTTGGAACAGATCATCATGARATCATTATTACGGATCAGGAAGCTGCTAATTTTTACGAGGCTATGATTGAGCAAGTAGATGAACCGATYGCTGATTCTGTTAATATYCCTTTTTATTTTGTTGCTCAAAAAGCCAAAGAAGCAGGCATCAGTGTTGCACAAGTTGGTGAAGCGGCAGATGAGCTTTTTTTTGGATATCCTATGTATGAGCGATATGCAAAGTTATTRTCATTTGATAAAGCTACAAAAAAAATTCCTCAGGCGTTGAAAAAATGGGGAGCATCGTTAATTGAAAGTGCATTTCCATATCATTCAAATTATAGTGAACTTATTCGTTCATGGGTTGATGACAAGCCTCTTTTTTTAAGTGGTGCTGTTTCGTTTCATCCATTAGCAAAAAAACGTTTTCTACCTTCTTATGATATTTATTACGATGATCTGTTGTTATCACTGTTTCCACAATTTCCGTACACTCAATCAAGTTCTGAAATTACTCAATATCATCTTGATCGATTAAGTCATGAGATGCCAAATGCTGATCCTGCACAGATTATTATGTTCCTTGAATTGAGCCAGCGATTGCCAGATCTTCTGCTTATGCGTGCAGATAAAATGTCTATGCTTACTAGTTTAGAGGCGCGAGTACCATTTTTAGATCATCGATTAGTAGAATATATTTTTGCTATGCCACAAAAATTTAAAACAAATGGGCATCAACGAAAATATCTTTTGAAAAAAGTTGCTCAAGGACTGATTCCTGATGAAATTATTCACCGTAAAAAAGTTGGTTTTGCAGCACCGGTAAAAACATGGATGAAGAGTGGGTCATTATTTAATTCATTAATAGATAATTCAGCATATACGCGGTCATCATATTATACTCGGTATGCATCATATAAAAAATTACCGATGACTGTTTCACCTGCATTGCAAGCGGTTCAGGATTGGACTATCCAAAATTTATTAACCTCGTTACATTGTAGTCGTGCCAATACTTTTATAAAAAAATTAAAAATGTAACAAAGCCATGAATTAGGGGTTTGTTATTAAGTATGATAAGTTATATGTATATTTAATAAAGACAGAGGTTTATAATCAAAAATTTTAAAGAAATATGGGAAAAATGCAAGAATCATTGCTTAAACGAATTGTAAATAAAGCAATTTATATTGCTGCTATTGGTGGTCCTTTATCGACTCTTCCTCAATCTTATGCAATCTGGTGTACTGGGGATACTAGTGGCGTTTCTTTAGTAACATGGATTTTGTTTACTTGTTCTTCTAGTATTTGGTTGGTTTATGGGCTTGTTCATAAAGATAAACCAGTTATTGTGAGTGGCATTCTTTGGGTTGTTTTATATTTAATTGTTATTGTAGGTATTTTAGTTCACCTTTAATTTCTATAACTTCTTTATACGCTCTTTCTTGTGTTAGGTTATGATTAGTGTTGTTATTGTTGGTTCTACAGATTGCTTTTATGCATCTAAAAAGTAACATGATGACTTTTTCGTTTGCATTACAAGTGGTTAAGGATTTGACTATTTAAAATTTATTAACAACATTGTATAAAAATAAAAATAATAAAATACAAAAATAAATAGATACAATATTTATAAAGGAGCTTTCTTTTATGAACCAGCATCACTTTGTAATTTTGTGTGGAGGGCAGGGGACTCGTTTATGGCCACTAGCAACCCCAGAGCATCCAAAACAGTTTTTACAATGGACAGAGTCAACAACACTTTTTGATGAAACAGTGATTCGTATTCAACCTTTTCTGGATGCAGGAGCAAAGCTTCATGTCGTGACGAATAAAAAGTATCGACATTTTTTTTCTCAATACGAGAATCTGATAACAACTTTCTTTGAAGAAGATTCCTCACAAAACACGGCTCCGGCAATATTGTATGCTCTACAAGGTATTCTGAATCAAGATCCAGAAGCATCAGTGACGTTTATGCCGGCAGACCACTTTATCGCTAACAAAGATCTTTTTGTTGAAACAATAAAGCTATTTTTGCAAACAGTTGAATGTAATGACGCTTTGTGTACGATGGGTGTTAAGCCGACATCAGCATCAACTGAGTATGGTTATATCGAGGCTGAAGAGATGCAAAGCATGGTTAAAAAAGTGAAGCGATTTTATGAAAAGCCAGATAAAGAGCGAGCTCAGTTATTTATTGAGAACCGATCTATGTTCTGGAATACAGGTATCTATGGAGCAAAAGTGACAGTTTTTTTAGATCTTTTTGAAAAATATGCACCCGATCTTCTGAGTCAGATGAGTTTATATAAAAGTGGTACAATAGATTATAAAGATATAACTAAAATATCATTTGATTGTGCAGTCGCAGAGAAAGCTTCCGAAATGCTGGTTGTCGAGTCAAAGTATCAGTGGAGTGATGTAGGATCGTTGGATGTTTTCTTGAGCCTTGTTCCTTTTTTTGATTATTATAAAAAAAAATATGTATCTGGTGATGAAAAAGCAGCGCAGTAGTAAATGTATCTATTTATTAAGGAAACTGTTTTCAATAGATTTTGCTCATTTTGACGTGTAAGTTTCGTGAAAAAAACTGTTTATCACTTGATTTTTGTTTGAAAAGTCTGAAAATATGTATTTTTTACTAATAATAAGCTGCCCAGTTTATGTTTCTTTTAAAGTATGGTATTATATTTTAGTAATTATTATTAGTCTGTTTTGAATTTTCTAAAAAGTGATACTGTTATGATAAAAAAAATCTTATGTCTGTTATTGATAATTTTTTCTTGCAAAACACTTCCTGTTCGTGCTGACTCTTTTAATCAGTTTATCTCTGGTTCAGGGCTCTTTTTATTCTTATTTGATGGATACAAAGATTATAAGGAATTTAAAAATATTGAAGAAAGTAATCAACTGAATTCGGTTGATTTATCAGAAAAAGAGAAAAGTTTGACTCGGGCTACTTCTGAATTTGTTCGTTATTATATGAAAAAAATGAGTAAAAAGCCTTTTGGATTATCTCACGTAGGGTTAGGATTAATGGCTAGCTCTGCAGTTAAATTACAACTACCTGGGCATAATGATGCAAATGTTACACAAGCAGGTCATGACGAGATAGTCAGAAAGTTGAAAGCAGAAGAAGCTAATCTTCAAGCGCAGTTGAAAGAATCGAAAAAACTAGAAGAAAATCATAATCAAACATTGCAAGATAAGATAGATTTAGAACAAATAGAGTTAGATCTTAATACTAAAAGGGAAGAATATAGAGTTCTTCTTGAAAATATTCAGACAAGGCAGAAAGAAAATAATATATTGCTTACACGATTGGGATATGACTTTAGTAATGTAGACTGTCCTCCATTGCCTCCAAGAGCGACTCATGATGATCAAGGTCATGGTTCATCGCTTCTAAATTCTCGGGAAAGAAAGTTGCTTGAAGAAAAAAGTGAACTTGAAAAAAAGATAAAAGATGAGTCTAAATTATATAAAGCTACTAAAGAACAGTTAACTAGATCGTTCAGAAGTATAACAAAACAAATGCAAGCTAATAAAAAGTTAAATAAAGAATTGCAAGAATTAAAAAAGATAAAAGATGAGTCAGTTGATTCTCTGGGGGGAAAAGACTTGCCAGTAAATGTTTCTTCATCACCTCCACCACCTCCACCGCAACCGAAATCAACAGCAAAAAAAAATCAAAAGGCTTCGCCACAACCGAATGTAGCGCCATCTCCAAAACCAAACATAGGCGGTATGGCTGGCATGGTTAGTGCTGGTCAGGAAAATCGGAAGAATCAGCCGGAAAAAAAGAAAAAGAAGGCAAAAAAGTTTTTGACTGAACAAGGTTTTTTCAATGACTCTGGTGAGATCAAAGAGAAGAAAAAGTTAACCAAGGAAGTTTATCAGGCTATTAATAAAGAAGCTGCATACAGTCCAGAGATTATAGCATTTCTTACTGACAAACAAAAAAAACAATATGATGAATTTGAGAAGAAGTCAAAGCCTATGAGTTCTCAAGAAGCACAGAATCAAGAGATTCAAGAACAAGGTGAAAAAAAACAGAAGAAGCCATCGACTATTGTGCAAGCTATAGAAAAAATGGAAGAATTTAAAATAGGTGCTGGTGGGGCATTAAGCGATGATAAATGTCAACTTATTAAAGCTATTCAAGACAAATCTATTCGCCAAGAGCTTATTCGACTGTTAGGGATCTATCACAGAGCTTGTTATACAAAATATCTTATAAAAAACATGCAAGGCACTGATACATTATTTGGTAAGGTTGATGAAGCAATGCAAAAGATTACAGCTCGTCGAGCTACCCTCGAAACGCCAGAAGATGAAGAAACTGATAGTAGTTGGGATGAGTGGGATGATGATGATACTCAAAATTTACCGAAAATATTAGATGAGGTTTGTAAGTCATTTGCTCTAGTTTCTCAAGAGGATCAAAAAGGATTTAATGAAGTTTTGGAAAGTATGCAATCTTCGGTAACAGCATCTATGTCTATCTCACGGTCTATGGCAGAATCCATGCTACCGCTGTCTAAAAAAGATAAAGCTAATTTAGATCAGTTTCTTCAGTCGATTAATTATAAAAAAGGTGATGAAATTACCAATAAAATAGTAGAATCCTGTTTTGAAACAAGTAGAAAGAATCGAAAAAATTTCTGTAATTATATTAGTGAAGTAAAAAAGAGCAGCTTAATTAAGATGGTCAATAAAAAAATAAAAGATGAAAAGTGGAAACTTAGTGATTGGCAGTAAAATAGCTTTTTATTAGAGTTTGATAGTTTTACAAGTGAAGAGGCCCGGTAAAAACCGAGCCTCTTCATAGATCATTAGAAACTTGATTCTATTGAGTTTCAATTTCACGAGTAGATGAACATTTTTGATCTAAATCTACTCTGATGTTTCGTATCATTAGTCGGCTGAACTTTTATTGAATGATCACTTGAGAGAATAATTGTTTTAAATATTCGTCGCATTTTTTTTTTTGAAATAAAGCACCTTTTTTTTCAAGAATTGTCCATAAGTTTTCAACTGTTTCAATGTATCGTCTGATACCTACATATCGCTTATCATGCGAGGTAAGCTCTTCAAGCTCTTTTTGAATAGTCAAATTTTTAAAAAGGTCAAAATATGTCTGAACCATTGTTTTAAATCGTTCTATACGGAGGGCATCTTTTTTATATTGTCTGCTTCCCGTTACTCTTTTAATTGCAATATCAAAGGTATCAATAAGAGTTTTAAGTTGTTCTGTTGCTATAAGTCGGCCAAGAGAAGTTGTCTGTTCAAAGTCGGAGATGAACTTTTTATTTAGAAATGACTGATGAAGAGTCTGTTCAAATAAAGGCCACTGTTTATCAAAAGCATTTGGTGATTCAAAGCTCTCTGTTGCAACGTATGAAAACTTGTCTGATACTTCTTTCAGCCATAGAATAAACTTTTCTGACTGTTGGTATTCATCTATTAAAAAAGCTACTTGTTTTTTAAAATCAGCCTGTTCATTGAGTGCGTTATGTACTGATCTGTTGATCCAGAGAGGCATGATGTCAAGCTCTTCGATTGTTTTGATTATAGATATAAACTGTTCTTTGGTTTCATCATCATCTGAAAGTGTCTGTAGTTGCTGTATAAAATTCTCCCACTGTTGAGTAAGTTTTGGAATCAAAGCAGATTGAGCAGCAGAGGCTGCAAGAATTAGTATCTTTTTATGTTTTTCATGAGGATCAATCTGTAGGTTTTGTATGATATTTTTTTCTTCGAACTCTTTTTTTTGCAAAGATGAAAGTGAAAAGTTATTGATATAGTTTTTTGTTGGAACTTGATTAATGAGTGCTTCAATGCGTGATAGAAAAAAAAGTTTTTTAAGTCTATCATGTTCATCATCTTCTTGAAAATGATGAATCTGTCCTTGAATAGCTTGTATCAGTAGATGCCTGAGAGCATCAAATTGCTCAGTATATTCAGAAGTATGTGGTTCATTGTTTCTGTTAAAATCATCTGTAATSWGKYSKAGSMMWYKAKRWSYKTYKYKYRMAMRARKKYGGRMRYSMTTKWMWWGCTKSAYSKKATCRAYRAWAYSMYKWWWKYYSYSKWYSTYSYSYRKMGSYATCGGCTTAAAAGATTCATTGTCATCATGTTTAACAAGGAGTTCTGGGATTATYGAAATTATTGCAGGGGCTGGGTGGGCGAACCATCCCTGTTCGAATATGTTTTGACTGCCAATTGTTTTTTCTGTGACAATAATTCCTCGTTGTGGATCAATTATTGAAGGTTCAGACTTCTTCAAATGTTTGACTGTTTCTTTATCAAATAAAAATATCGGTTTATTACTGTTTCGAGAGATAATAGCTTCATGTGATGTAGCAGGAGCATCTTCTGAAATGATGATAGCTTTAATGTTTTTGCTTGCATTACTGTTTTTTGCAACACGAGGCAGGAATTGGCTATTCACCGCATTGTACAATGTTGAATCGAATATTAATTCATTTTTATTGGTAATTCTCTCTGCTTGTGCACTGCCTATTCCAATTGTCTTTCCTTGAAATAGTTGTTTGCTTTTGATAGAGTTCAGAAATTCTTGAGTAAGAAACGTAGGGTTTTTACTATTTTTCTTTAAAGGACGTGCTTGGAGGAGAAATAGCGTCTCATTTTGTATGATGAATTCAATATCAATAGGATATCCATAGGCGATTTCAAGTTCTTTTGCAATGAGGGCAAGTTCAAGTATTTCTTCTTTTGAAAGAGTTGAAGTTGAGCAGATCGAATCAGAATTTTTCTTGTATTCAAGCAATGATTTATTTCGAGTGTCATTAACAAGGCGGTACTGTTTTCTTTGTATGATTGGATAGATCGAAAAAAGTTGGTCAACGTAGTAAGAGTCAACAGGAAGCAATCCATTAACAACTGCCTCATTCCGTCCAGGAGCTGCTTGTATAAGAGTGATGCCAGGAGTCTCCCCTTCTGCCTCGGTTGAAAAAATAACTCCAGATCGAGGCATGTTATTATTATTGTTGTTTGAATTTTCACTAATCATATGTTGCAATAAAATTGGCATAAAAAGTGGCTTTGTTGAGAGGATTTTATCTTCTGCTGCAAGACGTTGTGAAATAGATTTTTCACTGATGTAAGAGCATAAAACTTGCTTGATTGCTTGAGTAATGGTATCTATGTTTGGTGTGACGTCAGTGATTGATTCATTGCCACCGGCATTTGAAATATCAAGACTATCTTCATCTCCTGTTGATCGAACAATAATGGAAAGGTTCTGTTTTTTTGCTTCATCAATAAAAGTATGTAATTTTTCTGATTTGAAAAAATAATCTGAAATTTTTATATTATTGATGCTACTTTTAATGACTYGTAAATATGTTGATGCTTGTTTTCCTAAGAGATTATTTTTGTGTAAGAGCTCTTCTTGAAATTTTCGATAATTTTCAGATATTAACAGTTGGTGGTTTTTAGAAAAAAGACTCCATATTTTGTCATGTGAAAGCGCATAAAAAGAAGGAACTTTAACATGATCGTTGTCTTGAAAATATGATTTTAAAAAAATGAGATTTGCTGCTTTATTGCCAACTTTTTGAGCATGTTGAGCAATGATTGTTTGGGGTGAAGCAGATTCAAGGTTATGTATTATTATTATAGAGAAAATCAGTACGAAACAGAGTGCTTTTTGTATTATTTTTTTCATTTTAATCCTTTTATTACAGTGAGCAAAAGGTTTATTGTAATAAAAGGATTCTTGAATACAAAAGTGTTTGAAATAATCTTATAAATTTTTATTCAGCTTCTTCTTTTCCATTTTCTAAGCATCTTTTTTTTTCTTTTTCAAATGGTTGATCATCACGTTTTCTTTTTGCCGGTTTGATAGCAGGACTGAAATCTTGAATATTTGTTTCAATTTTTGTTCTCAAATATTGTTTGAACTCATCAATTTGAAGTTGAGCTTCTTGACCGTATGCAGTTGGAATTTCATCAATAATATTTTCAATATTTTCTTCTTGTATATCTAAATCATATTCAAAAAAAACATCTAATACATCTTTGCTTTTTCTTCTTATAGCAAAGTGAAAAGTTGTTTTAAAATGATAATTTTGGTAAGTCAAATTAGCTCCATTTTCCATAAGAGCAATTACTATTTCAGCATTTTTCACTTCTATAGCACAGGAAAGAGCGTTTGCATCGTTTGTATCTTGTAATTTAAGGTCAGCTTTACTTTCGATAAGAGCAATCGCCATTTTAGAGTCATTTATTCTTATAGCGTGGATAAGAGCTGTATAGCCTTCGTCATCTTGTAAATTAAGCTTAGCTCCTCTTTCAATAAAAGTGTTTACCATTGCATATCTATTACAAAGTACAGCGCACATAAGAGGGGTTTGTTCATAATCAGCGCCAGTTTGTAAATTGAGATCAGCTCCACTGTCTATAAGAGCAGTCACTATTGTATAATTATTCTGCTCTATAGCCAAGAGAAGGGCTGTTTGGCCCGCATAATTTATTAAATCAGGGTCAGCGTTATTTTGAATAAGAATAATCGCTGCTTCAGAATTATTTTCTTCTATAGCGTAGTGAAGAGCTGTATAGCCGCCTTCATCTTGTACATTGGGGTTAGCTCCATATTTAATAAGGGCAGTTACGGTGTCAACGCCACTGTTTTTTGCAGCCGAGATAAGAGCTGTTCGGCCGCTTTCATCTTGTAAATTAATAATATTATTTAATTGGGGACTGGCAAGCATTGCATAGATACCAAAAAAGTCACCATACTCTATTGAGTTGAGTAATTTTTTAGATAGTTCTTTCATTTCAATGCTATTTTCTGTTTCTTCGTGAGCATTTCCTTCGATTATCATAGGAAGCATTGGACTTGAAGGTGAACAGAGGTTACTTATTGATATTCGTTGCTCAGAAGCTAAGAGCAGGGTACTGCTGACAAGCAGCAACAAAGCAATGTTTTTGATAATTGAGACTATTTTTTTCAACATAATTGTATCCTTAGTAGGAAATTAACTTATTWWTATTYWKMTTCWKCYTYTYCWTTTYCKRWRCATCTTTTTTTTTCTTTTTCAAATGGTTGATCAATACGTTTTCTTTTTRWTGRTTTRATMATAATAGCRAAYTTGAGAACNNKYTYKYMWWWWTTTKTTTTCNNAAATATTSCTTRAAAAGATCAGTTTYTTTTTGATTCATTCGATTRTCTGGCTGAGGTATTAAGTTAATAAGATTTTGAGTTATATTTTCATGRTCTTGTATCCATARATCATRTTYAAAAAGARYATCTANRRRRRTTTCNATTTCTGYTTTTTATAGCAAGGTGGAGAACYTCGTYTTGAYTTTKATCTTGTATAGTTGGGTTAGCTCCAAGACGAAGAAGTTCTTCTATACGTAATAAGTCAGAATGTTCGTTTGTAGATATATATCTTTTGCAAGCAATCAGTAGAGCTGTTTCACCCATTATGTTTTTRAGATTCAGGTCTATCTTAATTTCTGATTGAGCGAGGGATTTTATATGTGATACCGATTTTCTATTGATGCAGGTTAAATGTAAAACAGTATTGCCAAAATTGTTTTGAGTATTAGGGTCAACTTTTTGCTTAAGGAGAGCTTCTATAGTTRTACTATTATCAGGACGTTTAGAATTGCAGCACGTTTCATGGAGAGGCGTGTTACCGTCTGCTTTAGTCGTACTGAAAAGATTAGGGTTTTTTATAAAAATAGGGGCAATTGCTTTATAATTATTATACTTGCAAGCTGTATGAAGAATAGTATTATCTTGCTTGTCTTTAATATTACTGTCAGCATGATTATCAAGGAGTATTTGTACAAATTGAGCATTACCATAGCATGCTTTATGGAGAGCTGTTTCACCTATATTATTTTGACGGTTAAGAAGCGATGTATCCTGGATGATTATTTTCAAAACTTCCAGAAAAGAAGCATTTTTTCTGAAGCAAATATTATGAAGACAAGTATCGCCATTATAGTCTTTTTGATCAAGAAAAGTATAATTCTTTACACCAGTGCCATTTTTTTTTTGAAGAAGAAAAGCTGCTGTTTTTGTATCGTTATTTGTTAGTGCCGAACTGAATAAATAAGGGATATCATCTGTAGGATCAGCACCATTCTGAAGCAGAAACAAAACTATTTTCTTATTATTGTAGTTTGTAGCCCTGCTAAGAGCTGTATAACCGTTTTTATTTTTAAAATTGAGGTTAGCTTTATTTTTAATAAGAGCAGTTGCCATTTCAAAACGATAATTTTCTATAGCATAGATAAGAGCTGTGGTGTCGGTTTCATTTTGTAAATTAATAATATTACTTAATTGAGTACTGGCAAGAACTTCATGAAAACTTATAGAGTTATTGTTTTCTATTGATATGAATAGCTTCTTTGATAATTCTTTCATTTTAAAGCTATTTTCTGTTTCTTTGTGAGCATCTCCTTCGATTATCATAGGAAGCATGGGAGTCATGGGAAGCATTGGACTTGAAGGTAAACAGAGGTTACTTATTGATATTCGTTGCTCAGAAGCTAAGAGCAGGGTACTGCTKAYAAGCAGYAACAAAGCAATGTTTTTKATAATTGAGACTRTYTTTTTCAACATAAYTGTATCCTTARTARRAAAWTRASKYNTTAAKNNATTTTTMWWSRKMMKSTTMTTWTYMKRTRSMWMWTTTWWWWWSWWTTNCAAATRGWWKMWYWAWAYKKTTCTTTTTTTTCATTTTGCACTTTATATGAGGTTTGAAGTGAATTATTTTGGTATGTTTTAGTAGAAAAGTAGAAACTATAATGATAAGAAATCCTCTTGTTGTAGTAAAAAGATTCCGTGGGATCAAAGCTTTAGGGAAATAAAGTTTATTTTATTGTTTTTTTTCACGTGGGGATTCAGATGGGAAGTGCAAAAAAATTGCAGAAAAGACAAACATTGTCTGGTTTTTGATATATTTAGATGAGTGATGAGCATCATTGCTAGTTTTCAAAAAATAAGTTGATAAAGTAAGAGGCATTAACTTTTTTTGCTTAGTGGGTATTATTTCTTATGCTATGTGAAGAGGGTTAAGGAGAATAATTCTGTATATTCTATCATTTTTAAATGTAAGACGAATAGATATTTTGTATAGAATTTTTTGATACTTCATATTAATGATCTACTACGGTGAATAATCTTTTCACCGTAGTAGATCATTTTTTTATAAAACATTTTAAGAAAAAATAGTAAGTGTTACTGGTTTTCTGCCTTTGGAGAGTTATTGAAAATAAATCTGGCTATCTACCCGCATTTACTCTACTTCTACTTCCTCTTGTTTCAATTACTGTTCTGCCTCTTGGAATAGTACCACTTCTGCCGGAAACTGGAGAGATTCCTCTTGTTCCGATTACTGCTCTGTCTCTTGGAATAGTACTACTTCTGCCAGGAACTAGAGAGTTTTCTCTTGTTCCGCTTACTATTCTGTCTCTTGAAGTAGAGCCACCTCTGCCAGAAACTGGAGAGCTTCCTCTTGTTATAACAGGGGTAGAAACTACAGGGGCAGACACTACAGGAGTAGGAACTACAGGAATTTCTGTGGTAACAGTTTCTATAGCTGTATCAGTGGAAGAATTGATGCCTTTAATACGTATGTTTGTCCAATACGGATACGTAGCTAGACTTGGATCTTTAAATTGCCATTGGGCTGGATCACCAAGCGGAAGCTCTTGTTGAAAAGAGTTCCATCGTGSWATSGRWMYAGYAMMRATYMWWAWWKWKGGTRWRGATATGYTSKYWSWRRTWASYMWRKMAYCKGYTRRWGAWMRRKRYSSWRWGMWTWCWAYATKWWKTMYSKWKCCCRGYAKATTTGTTGTATTAACTCCAAAAAAAACATCCATATTTGATGGAATGACAAATATGCCGCGATCTGCATATTTTTGGAGAATGCTTGAGACATCCATGACAGAAAAGCCGTTTCCGTAAGTGGCCTTTACAATGGTAAATGGACGTTTATTTGTTTGTTGAAGGCGACCTGCTAGCATTCCAAGATTGATAAGATAGCGAGGATCGATRTTTCTAACATATCCATTTACCCAATATGGATATGTAGCTAAGTTTGTATTCTCAAATTGCCATTGTTCTGGATTTCCAAGAGGATAGCTTTTTCTAAAAGAGTGAAAGCCACTACTTTTTTTATTTTGTTCAGATGCGCGATAATTTTTTGGTATTGTTATAGCTTCTGYAGCCATAGTTTCTTGATCTATAAACAGATATTGTGAGAACTCTATGTAGAGTTTAGCGCCTGGCATGTTYCTTGTATTTACACCGAAAAAATGATCCATTCTTAATGGAATGACAAATATGCCTTTATCTGCGTATGGTTGAAGMATCCATGTGACATCTATGGATTGATTCTCTGTTCCGTAGGYTGCCTTTACAATAGTAAATGGACGTTTATTTGCTGTCTGGATACGTGTTGCTAATTCTGCCAAGGTGATRTGTGTGTYAATCGCCCCATAACAGCTGGTTTGATAGCCATGAGTTAAAAGAAATCCAAGTAAAAATAATTTTAAGATTTTTTTCATTGTACATCCTTTGCTTAATTTAAGTACGTATATTCTATTTGTAATATACTGAAGTTGTGAGAAAAAATGCAATAGAGTTCAGAAGAATTGCAGAAAGGGGGAGGTTTATCTGGTTGTTGATATTCTTAGATGAGCAATGAGAATCATTGAATAGTTGATTATTCTGTACGTTTTTAGTGCCAAGAGGGCTGATATTTATTATGAGTCGATAACACTTGGGATAGTTTGCAAGGTAATAAAACAAGAAAATTTATCTTTTTGCTAATTTAATATTTTTATGTCCTGCTTGAAGTAAGATTTGATACAGTTCGCAATTTTTATCTTTTATTAAATTGATTGGTTTCTTTCCATTGCTATCAGTTGCATCAGGATTTGCTCCACGTTGTAAAAAAATATTTATTATAGGGAGCAATCTATTAGTTTTAGGATTATTATTGATAGTTAGAAAATGAAGGATAGTATGTTCTTCTTGTTGACCAGGTTGATGATAGTTATGATTTAATACATTGGGATCTGCACCTTTATTAAAACATGCATTTATAAGATATAAAGTTCGTTCTGAAGAAGCATCGAATCCTCCATGAGTGATGATTCTTATCATTTGATAAAAAAATGTTTCTCCATCACTATTTTTTTCATTTAAAGTAATATTATCAAAGATTTGTTCTATGCAATTTTGATCATTCATTGTAAGTATTTCGTGAATCATTGCAGAGTCATCTGAGTATTCTGAAGCTACTGCTGTCATAGTTAAACAGTGATAAAGGATGATGAAAAAAATATTTATTCTTCTCATAATTATCTCCTTTAWTTTRACTCAATTAATTGTTCAATAGTAGTRTACATTTTTCCAGCTCCWAGWGWAATRATWACGTCATTTTGCTGRGCATGTTTTTTGATGTAAKWTTGTACRTCGTCATAGGTTGGAATRTGGAGAACCTTKCCATATGTTGGCATATTATTAATCTCTTTGACTAGTTGTTTTGAGGTGATGTTTTCAATGGGYGCTTCGATTGATCCATAAATATTAGTTATACAGATCATGTCAGCAGGAAGTCTTCGCAAAACTTGAATAAAATCAGGCCAGAGTGACTTTGTYCGTGAGTATCGATGTGGTTCAAAAAAAACTATYAGTCGGCCACCAGGTAAAACATGTTTTTTGGCRACATCGATGGTATGAAGAATTTCAGTTGGATGATGTCCATAGTCATCAAAAACTGTTGCTCCTTGGAAGGTTCCTTTTTTTTCAAATCGGCGACCAACACCAGAGAAAGTTTTTAATCCRTTCTGAATTTCTTCAAAAGATAGTCCATATTCAAGGCAGAGAGCTATCGCAGCGAGTCCATTTTGTACATTATGTATTCCTGGGATGCCGATAATTACTCTTCCCAAAAGTATCTCTTTTTCAGTACAGGTAATATTCCACAATCGCGCGCAATGATGAGTGATATAAATATCAACGGTTGAAGTGAATGGGTCAAGAGAAACAATTTCACCACGAATATCAGCATCATTTGATAAGCCATATTTAATCAGTTGAATATGCTGCAATGGAAGGATTGATCGAATATTTTCATCATCGATACAGATGATGCCTTTACCATAAAAAGGAAGACGTGATAAAAAATCGTTAAATGCCTGTTTGATATCGTCAAGATCTTTGTATGTGTTTAAATGTTCTCTATCAATATTAGTTACAATTGCTGTCGTTGGATTTAATAGCAAAAATGATCGATCACTTTCATCAGCTTCTGCAATAAGAACATCGCTTGTTCCCAGCTGTGCATGCGATGAAATGTTTTTGAGTACCCCACCAATTAAGATTGTTGGATCGCGTTTTGCTTGTAAAAAAAGGTGTGATATCAATGATGTTGTGGTCGTTTTTCCATGTGATCCTGAAACTGCAACACTATATTTTGTTCGCATTAATTCTGCAAGCATGAGTGCTCGTGGAATCACTGGTCGATCTTTAAGAAGTGCTGCTTGAATTTCTGGATTGCTCTGTTTGACATCAGATGAATAAACAATAACATCTGCATTTTTAACATTTGCAGCATCATGTCCAACAAAAATAGTGCAGCCTAATGTTCTTAGTTTTTCTAAAATTGGTGTTGATATTGACAAGTCAGATCCAGAAACGGTGTACCCTTGTTGTACAAGAATATGTGCGATGCCGCTCATGCCAATGCCACCAATGCCAACAAAGTGAATATGAAGTTTTTTATTATACATGGTACTACTTTCTGCTGTTAATAATTAGATAGTTGAAAACAGGCTGCTTTTTTTTGATGATGCACTGTTCAAGAACATATCAATTTTTGTTAATCCTGCAATGAGTACAGGTATTTCTCGCGCAAAGCAGAGACGTGTCCATTGACGAGTCTGAGTAGAAAAATCAGACCCAGGGACAACTCCTACGCCATGTTTATCGAGGAGATCAAGGACAAACATATCGTTGGGCATCTGGTTCTGCTTGAARAAAAKATARAAGCCACCAGCCGGTTTTTGAAACTSTATGTTTTTTCTGTTYTCRAAAAATTCGACTACAAGGTTTCGTGCTGCAAGAACTTTTTTCTGTTGTTCAATCATGAGGTGAGGATTTTTTATCATAAATTCAGCGAGCATTTGACCRATCATRCTTGGACAGCAGAGCATCGCATCTTGGACAGGAATAAGAGSTTTRATAATCGATTCTTCTGCTATCACATAGCCGATMCGCCAACCRCTCATAGAKCCRTTTTTTGAAAAAGAACCGAGRCGAACAAGRTGTGGWGARGAKKCGATRTAATTCATGSWWGAWATAAAATCTTTTTCAAATAAAAAACTATCGTATGCTTCATCAATAACAAGTAAAACATTATGTTCTTTGGCAAGTGATAGAAGTGCTTCTATTTCTTCTTTTTGTAAGAAAACACCGAGCGGGTTTGATGGGTTTGAAATTAAGATCATTTTTGTATGGGGGAATATATTTTTTTTGATGATATCGATGGAAAGATTCCATTTTTTATCTTTTTCATTGAATCTGTAGGCTGGTACAAGCAATGGCTTTGCTCCAGATGATTTGATGACATTTTCATAGACAGGATAGGCAGGCGTTGGGATGAGKACCGAATCATTTGCAGTTAAATATGTGCAACAGAGTGTCATCAATCCGCCAATGCTTCCATGGGAAACGAGAATGTTTTTTTCTGATATTGATGGAGCAACTGAAGAAAAGTTTTCAGCTAAAGCATTTCTAAAGGAGGGGATACCTGCTGCTGGTCCATAGTAATCTGCAACATCTGTTTCAAGGATAGTTCGGATGTATGCTCGAGCTTCTTTAGGAACTCCACCTACACGGAGGGCTCCCTGAGCAAAGGAGATAGATCCTGGGTTGCTTTGTACAATATATTCTATTTTTTTTATAGCTGGTAGAAAAAGTTCTTTCATGTTGCTCCTTGAATCGAGAGGTATATCCATATTCATATTATAATATCTAAAAAATAAATAAAGCACAATGAGGTCGATTCAAACATTGTTTTTTTCAAGAGAGGAAAGAGTCATTCTTTTAGAATGTAAAAGAGGGAAGATCTGTTTTGTTCAGCCTTTCCCTCTTTTATTTGAAATTTATTTTATCAAAAAAAATAAACTAAACAACTCTTTCTGTTAAAAAAGAAGAGAAAAAGGATTTGTCATAGTTCTTTTCAGAAGAGATATATCAATAATTAAACAATAAAAAAGAGGATAAAACTGGTGGGTAATTAAGTTGGGCATTTTATAGTTCAATTTTTTCAAGCAGTGAAAGAATATGATTTTCTGCTTGATTCCATTTATTTTGTTCCTGTTCAGACAGAGTAAACGGGATGGTTCTGCAGATTCCTGCTGATGTTAGAATAGTTGGTAAGCTCATACAGAAAGGTTTATTGTTTCTTGAAGCGTGAGTAACGGTCGATAGGGTGAAGAGTCTTGATTGATTGAGTAAAATAGCAGAGACAATTTTTGAAATCACCAGAGAAATCGCGTAGCAGGTTGAGCCTTTTTTATTGATAATATCATAGGCTGCTTCTTTAACATGTTCTGCAATTTTATTTTTTTCTTCTTCAGAAAAAGTTTTAAATGTTGAAAGGGGAATGCCTGCAACTGTTGCGTTGCTCCATGCTATAAACTGGTTGTCGCCATGTTCGCCAAGAACGTTAGCAAAAATATCCTTGGGGCTTACCTGGAGTATTTTTCCTAATTTGTATCTCAATCGAGCAGAGTCGAGCACTGTTCCTGTTCCAAAAACTTGGCATGAATTAAGATTTGRAAGATGGAGGGCGACAGTAGTCATGACATCGACAGGATTGGTAACAATCAGAAGAATAGCCTCTTTGTTGATAGCTRTTATCTGCGGGATGAGTGTTTGGAACAGTTTATAGTTTGCCAGAAGAAGATCATCTCTTGTCTCCTGAAGGAGACCACCTTTAAGAAGGTCTCCTTYAGGATTTTGATTTTTTCCAGCAGTGATAACAATAACCTGAGCATCTTTCACCAACTCAAATGATGACCCACCTGATATTTTTGTAAGTCGTGTAAACTGAATGCCATGCTGGAGGTCGGCTACTTCTCCAGYTACTTTTTTTGTGTCGGTATCGATAAGAGCAATTTCTGATACGATACCTGTCTGCATGAGCGTGTAGGCAGCTGTGCTTCCAACAGAACCAACACCRACAATAGCAACCTTGTTGAAAGGATATTTTACTGTATTCATTTTTTCTAAGCAGCCTCTGCTATGAGCTCATCAGCTATTTCTTCAAAAACTTCTTCGTTAATGTTTTCAGATCTACTGTTTTTTCTGTTCCARACTTCTTTRTATACGTCATAGATAATATCTTTACTATCTATAATTCCTTTTTTCATCGGTTTRTAGAGAGAATTAAAYTCTTTTTTATTATATGCAAGTTTCGTTGTTGGATAGGTTTTATGTATGTTTGGGAGGTAGATGATTACAGGAGCATCAGATCCTGGCTCTGGTCTGAGAACTGTTATCGGTGAATCATGAATTCCTTCTGGATTATATTCAGGCATTGAGTAACCACGTTTTTTTGCATCTTCTATCGCTTTTCTGAGAACCCCTGCTTCGTCTTTTTTAATAGTTTCAGGAAGGTTGATTACAATGATGATATCTGGTTTTCTTCGTATGCATGGTGGCATTGGAATATTAATTTCGTATGCTGAATCAACAAGTTTTAGATACTCTGATTTTCCCATTCCTGTTGTTTCTATCCCTTTCATGAAGTTTGTCAGAGAACCGGTTGAGAGTTGTACGCCGCTTAAGCGGGTTTTCATCACAACTAAATCAAGAAATTTATTATCGATTTCCGCTGCTGCACGTTGTGCATCCATAGCAAAAGCTGATCCAAAAACACCGCAGTGAAGGCCGAGTGGATACTCTTTAAATGAAGGCTCTATACAGATGCCTTTATTAAATCGAGCACCAGCGTATCGTGCAGGAATATATGCTTCATAATCTTGTGAACCGACYTCATACGGTGTGTACTCAAACCAYTTAACTTCTTYCATRCCTCGATGTACAGCTGTGCAAATATAAAGAGGCATGCTTCCATTATCAATAAATGGTGCAATATTTGATAGTTTTGTATTTAATCCCATTGATGAATCAACATCTAAYARGGCTTTRCTGATAAGCATTCCCCAGATATCAACCATRGTAAAGTCTGGTTTTCTATGAAGTAGTTTTCTCATGGTATGTGTTTTGTAAATATTCTGTTTGAGCAAGTTTTTTTTGAGTCGTGGTTGGAGATAATCGGTAAAGGTGTCAAGCGATTTTTCTGATCCGTACAGTGCGGAGAGAAGCCATGTTGATCCTGAAACACCACTTGCATACATGCATGTATTCCAGATGCCAATTTTATTAAGTGCATCAAGAGCAGCCCAGTAACCGATAAGGGCTCGATATCCGCCACCGCTACCCATAATTGCTACATGTGGAATATTGTCCCCTGATACTGGTCCAATAATTTTTTTAAGAGCTTTTTTAACACGTTTTTCTCGCTTCTGTATAAATGCTTTTTCTTGATCACAGATATCATTGCTGAGTCGAACCTGTATGGAACTATCTCTGGTATTAGATTTTTTACGTACTGTTTTTGAAAAAGCTTTTTTCATTTTTCCAGTTGCTTTATTAAAGGCACTGTCAACATACGGTTGATCATTAAAACTTTTAATAATGAAAGCTTCTCCAGCCGTTACTCCAATAGAAAAGTGTTCAAGATTAACATATTCTCTATGTGTTAAGGATTCTTGTAGAAGTGATTTATTAAAGCTGACAAGTCCAACACGAGTATACAAAAGTTTCATAGTAGGTTTTTCTACTTCAACAGATTCTCCAGACTTTATTGCTACGGTTTCTGCTGACTGTTTTGCTTTGAATCGAGGGAACTCTTGTTGATGATATGGTGAGAAATAGACTGTCTGTTCCGTTTTATTATGTAGAGCAAGTTTCGATAAAAAAATACCAAAGCTGGTTGATGGAATAGAAAGTAAAAGTAAAAACGCTATATAAAAGATATTCATTGCTTCCCTCTGTTTTCATAAAAAATATGACAAATTTTGCTTGTAGTATAAAAGGGGTTGAGGGAGACAATGCAAGAGAGTAAAAAAAAAGTGTATGACTCAATAATATGAGCCATACACTTTTTTATATTTTGAAATATTTATGCTACTTCATATCCCATGATATTAATTAAAAATTCATTCATCCAGTCAGTCTCTTTTGCAAATTTTGTAAGTGGATAGGATTGGTGAATTAATGAATGAACAGGTGGAAAATAAATTGTCATTCCTGTTGCTCGTTCCATACCGTTTCCTGATACATTCTTAATAACTGMTTTTTTAACGATATTGAYTGTGCTCTCGATACTCTGTTTAAGATTTTCAATATCTGATTTAAATGCTTTTGTTTTAGTTGGATCAGTAAAGTAGGCAACRACATCTGAAATAAGGTTTCGGCTATCATCAATCATAACATTAAGTTCATTATTAAGTGTATTATGTATGATAACTTCTGCTCCTGAGTCTTCACTAAATGAGCGAACTTTAACACGACTTAACTGATCTGAAAAATGATTTAAAAAATCAATTAAATCGACATAAGAGTTATCATCCATCTGTATTGTAAGAGCACGTGCTGACATGATAGCAACTAAGGTTGAACGAGCATCTTTTTTYAAGCAAATCTTTATTTTTTTGATGACATCATGTAATCCGGTAGCAATTGCTGGTAATCGCTTTAAYTCAACYGCAGAAAGTGTGTAGAGGCGATTACYTTTTTTATAATAATTATCATAWGCTTGAACTATTGCAGAAGCAGWATCTTTGGCTGTAATGTTCTGTTCAGTMGCCATTKTATTTAAAAAAGGTTCATAGCTCCATCCTTCTCCCGGCTCATTGTCTTCTGAAGCAACAAGAATATCAACAGAGTTTTTTACTTGCCAGCCAATTTCTATTGCACCCATAAGACAAGCATCTGTTCCAAGAATATCGATATTTTTCCCAAGTTTTGAAGCGATACGGTCAACAGCGATTGATAAGTCTTGGTTGTTAAGGTATGTATTATTTGTGTCGTCAAAAAGAATACCACGTAGTCGTCTTAGTTCAATATCTTTAGGGCCTGATCCATGTCCCCAAAGATTAAGAATTAAATGAGTAAATGAGTAATTCTTTTGTAACCAGGAGATTCCATCAACTATCTCTTTTCCCGGTTGTTGTCCCATTTCATAAGAAAGRTGATCAACAAGATCAATTKTTCCTTTTTTAATCTGATATCTATATGTTCCGTAATCGTATGGTCGATCTGCTTGAATAAGAACAAGCAGCGAGTCATTAATATTTGCTTTTGCCATACTGTTTGCATTGAAATCTATAAAATCTGCAAGATTGTTATCGCCATTCGCATGATTCCAAACAGCCCAAATATGTTTTGATTCTGGTTCTGTTGATGATGTCGAGCTAGATGTGTTGTTTGTCTGATTACTGTTTGCACTTGAAGGAAACCAAGAYGGTCTATTTAAAAATGCAAAAGGTCGATGGTATGACAAAGTAGGTCGTGGCATTGGTTGATTTGGTGAAGTTATTACATTAGTTGTTTCGCTTGATTCTGAAGAAGATTCATTTGATGTAGCTGTTTGGCTTGTGGTTGGACGAGGAAAATTTGGGCGAGAATAATTTGGACGAGGATAATTTGGACGAGGTCGTCTGCTATCATCATCATTATCTATGKTTCTATACGTTGGTCTTGCAGAATGGTAAGGTTCATTTGCTGAAGGAAGTGCTATCGGTTGTATGGTAGGTCGCGACATTGAAGGAGCAGGCGAAGGTCGAGAGATGTGTGGTGCTTCTGCTACCGGTCTTGCATTTTCTGGTCGTCGAGTATCATCATCATTATCCATGCTTCTATGAGTAGGTCTTGCAGGATGAGAAGGTTCATTTGCTGAAGGAAGTGCTACTGGTTGTATGGATGGCCGTGATTTTGAAGGAGCAGGCGAAGGTCGAGAGATATGTGGTGCTTCCGCTATCGGTCTTGCATTTTCTGGTCGTCGATCAGTAGTAAGTTCTTTTTTTTTAAGATTAATCCTTGTAGGATGGGAAAGTTCATTTGCTGAAGGGAGTCCTGTAGGTTGTATGGATGGTCGATTATGGATAGGTTCTGAAGCAGWWWCTGCTTCAGCTGTTGGGCGRCTTGCAGCAGGTCGRAYCRYAACCCTTTCTGAAGAGTTCATTCCGCCTTGTCGTGGTTGAATAGCAGTAAGTTTCATGCTTTGTGCAGTATTAAAAATTGTTCCTGTGATTATACACAGAAGYAATTTTTTTATTGATGAAAAATGTTTTCTGTTGGTCATTATCTACCTTTCCTCTAAATATATAATAATACCTTTTGGAGGAAAGGTAGCGTAAAATTGATCTATAAAACAAGAATTTCATAAATAGATCTTATGAGTAGTTATAGCTCTTGCTATTTTATTGAGCTACTTTAYATGAGAAGAGATTTGTATAAAAGTTCAAGCCAYGATGAATTACGAGCAAATGGCGTATCAATGAAAGATTTATCAATACGATACAGTGGRAAATAAATCGACAAYCCATGAGCTCTRTTAAAATAAGTACTTGCAGTATTGGATATGACAGAYTTATCAATWGCWGCAATSGTGCTATTTACCATTGTACTYAGTGGTTTTAATTCCTTCTTTGTTGCGGGTATCAATTTTTGTAATTCTTGGCARAATGATTTTAAGTCTACGTATGCTTGCATGCTAAACTGTTGGCAACGGSTYMGTNGYKWRRYKRAMMRTRYTTTTTGTTTCATTATTATTCTTTTCATATAATTTTARAAGTAAGTTTGAAAGATCASCTGTTCTGTTTTTTACAAGTTGAACAGATTCGAGATCAAGAGCTGACAATGTAAATAGATTAGTTTTGCCTTTGTATAGTCCATCATATGAGTTAACAATATATTGAGCTAATTCTTTGCCTGAGCATTTTGGGTTTTGATTGAGAGATTTCATAATTCCTGCATATCCCCATCCTCGTGCAAGTTCTACATCTTGAGAAGCTACAAAGTTTTTRCCGTATGGAGATAAAATATCAGCAATTCCAAGCATTTGCATGTAGCAAGCATCCATACCGATGAGATCAAGTTTTTCGCCTTTTCTTAGTTTTTTTATACCTTCAAAACTTTTAACAAGTTCTTGGTTATTCATGTATACACGACGAGTTTCATCAAATAAAATACCACGATTATTATCAGAGAATGTATCAAAATGGAGTGTGTCAACCAGATCTTCTATTTGTACACGTTGATTATGTAGCATGCTTAAAGGGTTCTGTATCATTTTTACTGGTTTACCCCATTCAGGATCGATAATTCCTAAGCCATGATTCGATAAAATAGCAGCATATTTTTTTGCAGGAGCTCTTTCCATACACCATTCAACGAAATCAATGAGCTCTTGAGAGAGGTGATTATCATGAAAAGAGTCTGAACTGTATACACGTTCAATGCTATTTGGAGTGATATGAAATCGTTGAATTCCTTCATGGTTTGGTAGGTACCATTGCACATAAATAGCAACTTTGTCAGATTTGAGTGTTTTGGCAATTTCATGAAAATTTTCCATAATTGCAGTAAATAGATTATTTTTTGCTTGAACATAAAACATAAAAGTCCATTCAAATTCTTCATTTTTTTTATTAGTTTTTTCTACAGATACATCTATTTTATCTATAGCAGTATTTTGTAATATCGGCTTTTCTATAGTCGTTGTGTCTGTATTGGTAAGGGTTGTTTCAGTGGCAGTATTTTTTTCTAGCGAAGCATTTTGAAGAATCTGTAYGAGGGAAGCACTACTTTTAGGMGGAGTAATTGTATGCCCTGTAGAAAAGCTTAATAAAAMTAGTACTATTRTTTTATAAAAAATTACCTGATATMGTTGTTTTCGCATGGCTTTCTCCTTTGTATGCTTTTTNATAGAAATATATAAAAATRAAAAAAAGACTATCTCTGTACTGATTCTATATGTTTTTATTTCARATAGTCAATTAACAAGAAAGAAAGTAAGMAAAGCTATGCATYTATTATTATRCTTAARAGYAGRTTAAACGTCTGTGRYRANGGATCTCTGTTTATGATGATYTRTTTACATAGTCGATTGTATTGTTGTGAATRATTTTCAGACCAGCGGCTCTATATTCAAGAAAYTTKGTTGGTCGGGATATCCAGTTTACAATATCTTTYTTACGAAGAAGGATTCCATAGTCAGCCGTGGAAAGGTATTTTAGGAGTTGGCTGTCAGCTACAGACCGAAGGATGATCTGACTTTGATCTGAAAAATGTTTATTGAGAAGCTTCTGTACGAATGGATGATCGTTTTTTGGAAGACAGAGAAGAGCCCATACATTGTTGTCTGATAACATTTTTTCTTTTATTAGTATTATAGTYTCTTCAATGCATTGCCATGGTTTTGCTGATCCACTATAGCAATAGACAGTTGCTGATTCTGGAATTGATAGACTGAGCCGTGTTTTTTTTCGCCAAAGCTCTTTTTCTGATACTTCAAGGGGAAGTACTAGATCTTTTTGTGCTATAAAAACTTTKGCTTCAGCTGCTTCATACTGTTCAATGAGATGTTTTTTAAGAGCTTCGCTTACAGCTTCAATTTCAATTGAAGCGTATTTTCTCTTAAATCGATCATTTCGRTAKGTATCGTACTCTATATTTTGRAGCGTTTCATAATACCAGTTTTTAAATAATCTATGGTACCATCTGTTTGTACCATTTTCAGATGATAATCGAGACTCTTCTGCAGCTAGTCCACGTGCTTGAATTGTTATCTCTACTAATTCTTGCTGTTCATTATGTTGATATAGATCTTTTATAAATTTTAGAATTATCCATCCAGCAAGAGGTCCTCGTGCAATGATTTTTTGAAGAGGAGTTGAGGAAATAATTTTTTTAAAATAATAACCGGCAATTGAAAGTCCAATGGTACCGATGAAAGGAGTTCTTGGGCAGAGAATAACATGTAAATGATCATGAGGGGGGATGATRCTTATGAGCTCYTCAGGRGAGTAAGATCGTCTTTCAAAACTAACAAGAGTYACCTCAAGATTTTTTTGCTCGTCGATTTTATTAAGCAATGGTCGCAATACTTGGCTTTTAAATACAGAGTTATCAATCCCATCACAGATAACCATCATGAGTTGTCTGTTTTCCTGGTTATACATCTACTTTCTCCTAAAATATAATAGATTATGAAGCCTGGTTAGTTTCTGTAGGTCCAAAATATTTTTTACCTACATAGACAACAACACCTATAAAATAGAGAGAGACAAATGAGAARCTTATGCCTGATTGAAGCACATAGGAAAAGCTTAAGCAAAAAAGGTAGAGACAACTAAAAGCTGCTGGAATACATAATAAAGCTCTTTTTAAAGAAGATATTGTTTTTAATTGAGCACAAGCTAGAACGTTTAGTCCATAGCTAAAACAGACACTTAAAACAAACATATTTTGCAGTGCAATTTGATCTTTAGTCATCAATAGCATAATCCATGCACAGAACATTTTAAAGCTAATGCTGACCCATGGAATATTATGTCTGTTAACTTTTACTATRATATTTTTAAAAGGAAARGCACCRCTTTTTGTCAGTGCAACAAAGTTCCAGCTRTTGCTTACTAAAATTGTAAAAAGTGTTCCAAAAACTGCAAAATAAATGAGGAAGTAAACCATGTCAGTTAACCATGGATATTGAGGAATGTTATGAGTAAATAAGAATTGAACRACATCTTTTTGGCCAATGTTTTCAATGCCAACAGCTCCAGCTATGCATCCTTGTAAAAATGTATATAAAACAACAACTGTTCCGAGTGATGTAACAACAACTCGATAGATATTTTTCTTTCCATTTTCAACTAGATGTCCCATAGAACAAATGATTTCAAAACTTGCAAATGCGAAGGCGACAATTGAAACATTRCTGAAGATATCTATTGTTGGAATGGGAGCATGTAAAAAAGGTTTTAAAGAAAAAAAATAAGATGCTGTTGTAATAATAATAAGGAAAGGAATTATTTTGACAGCTGTGAAGAAATATTGAATACGTCCTCCAACTGTTACACCAAGGCCTGTCAGAGCAAGTATAAATGCAAAAAATAGAAGATGTATAAAAGGGATACTGTTTGGTTGCCACCACCAGAAGCTACTTAACATATGTTTAAGAATCAGGTGTGAWAGTAGAGCAAATGATGCTGTTTTTGCGACGAAATAACTCCATCCACTAATAAATCCCCAGGTAGGTCCTAGCTCTACATTGGGGTAATAAAAAAGGCCTCCTGCAACAGGATGAGCTTTTGCAAGTTCTGCTAAACTAAGTGCAACGGGAAAAAGAAGGAGCGCTCCACAAATATAACTGAGGAAACTCCATAYKYYRAMAWWARTTKTAANATTTGATATATTTATAAAAAAACCGACTCCAACAATAGTATTTAAGTTGATGAGCGTTGCTGAGAGAAATGATATTTTATTTGAAGGTTGTCTCATATATTTTCCTTTAAGGATAAAATTTTCTTTTTTACTGCTATAATAAATTACTATAGCAAAAAATTAAGAATAGTAAAAAGAAAGCAGTTTTCAGAGCTATAAATNGAGTAYAGTCCATCTATTTTTTNAAAAAAGGCTTTTACTATGTATAAATCAAAATWTAAAARAATYATRAGTAAGGCTCCTCGTTCTYCTGCTGTTTATTTTTTCAAGGATGATCAGGGTGCAATTATATATATTGGTAAAGCAAAAGATTTGTAYGCACGTCTAACTTCTTATCATTCTCAGGTTGATATGTATGAAAAAGCTTTAATACTTGTTGAAGARRCATCCTYTCTTGAGTGGATACTGACYGCAACAGAGATAGATGCGATGWTKCTTGAGGCAACGTTAATTCGACAACATAAACCAAAATKTAATGTTCTTTTRAAAGAAGGGCGTCCYTTTTTATATTTTATGATAACAAAGGATCAGTTGCCACTMTTYCTACTTATACGTAATGAAAAAGAAAAAGGTCTTAGTTTYGGTCCGTTTATAGATAAAAAAAGTACACGTAAAGTTTTTTCATTTTTGCTTAAAAAATTTCGTCTTAAAATATGTAAYAAAAAAATAAAAAATGGTTGTATAGACTATCATCTTGGAATCTGTTCAGGTTTCTGTTTAGAAGATTTTGACTCTACGTTGTATAAAAAAAGAGTTGGATAYTTGAAAACTTTTTTAAAAAAAGGGTATACATTTTGTCAAAAAGAGCTTGAAAAAGAGTTGAGGCGTTCAAATAAAAATCTTACTTTTGAGTATTCAAAAGAACTTGTTGAGCTTATTCATTCGTTAGAAGTTTTTTCAATCTCACTTGATTCAAAAGTACTTGGTAATGATTCTACTGCATACAGAGTAATTGATGTATGGGTTTATAATTCTGAATCTCTTTTGTTGACGCATTATCAAGAAGAGGGGGGAGTGTTAACGAGTAGAGCTAGTTGGTATTTTGAATCGGAGAGGACGGCTGATGGGCGCTTGTTGTATCAAGAATATTTTTTAAGTTACTATCGTGAACAGCTTCCTACAGAGGTGATTATTACTAATTTTTCTTTGGAAGATACTCAATTAATGGAGAATTTTTTAGTTGCATGGCATGCATTGAAAGTTGGAGTAACAGTAATTTTACCAACAAAGGGACATTATTTTCAAATAATAAAACTTGCAGAGCAGACTCAGAAGAAAATGTTTTTACAAAGTGGTGAAGCTGCCAAGCAGATACAGAAGATTTGTMAATTGAAAMAWCTTCCAAAAAATATTGATTGCTTCGATATTTCACATAATCAAGGAACTGTTCTAGTTGGTGCTTCAGTTCGATTTACTGATGGTAAACCAAATCAATCAGAATTTAGAAACTTTATYATTCGATCATTTCAGGGAAATAATGATTGTGCAGCATTACAAGAAATTGTTGGTCGTCGTTACAAAAAAAAAGAAGACTTCCCTGATCTGATGCTTATTGATGGTGGRAAAGGGCAACGAAATGCTGTTAAAAATCTGTATCCGGATCTGGTATGCGTAAGTTTGGCTAAAAAAGAAGAGCGACTCTTTACAGATGCGTATCCTGATGGTATGATTCTTGATTGTAAGACAGCTGCTGGTCAGTTGTTTATAGCTTTAAGAGATTATACACATCATGTAGCTATCACATTTCATAGGAAACGTGTTAAGAATGAACGKCTCTTAAAAGAATRATTTTWATAAATACCTTTATGAAGCTTWAAAWATTTCATTTTGATGGAATCTGATAATATTCATAAAAAACAGATGTGAAATTTTTATAAATATTGCATAGAGTCTTTCTTTTGCTATATGCATAGTATGGAAATAGTGAGTAGTTGTTTATAATATATACGTCGTAATGCAAGGAGAAGTAATGAATAAGACCGCTTTGATTGAGGAAATTGCAAAAGATACAAAAATGCCTAAAGCAACATGCAAACTAGCTTTAGATTCATTTGTTAAAACTGTTGAATTGAATCTCAAAAAAGGTAACCCTGTTGTTTTGACAGGATTTGGAACCTTCACTGTAATGAAAAGAAAAGAACGTTTTGGTGTGAATCCAGCAACTGGTGATAAAATGAAAATTAAGGCAAAAAAAGTGCCAAAATTCAAAGCAGGAAAAAAATTGAAAGATGTAGTTGCGTAAGCATTACATTACATAATTTTTTAAAAGAGCAGCGCATAATGTGGCTGCTCTTTTTTATTAATTAACTTATGAAGTTTTACAGGTTCAGATAAAGATATTTGTTTTTATGAGATCGATCTACTTGATAGTTGATTTGTTGAAATTAAATGCCACTTAGTCTATATAAATAGAGAGACTTGTTTAATAATAATTCTGATTGATACTATTAACTTATGTTTGAAAATTTATTCATAACTTATTAGGTGTTAAAATGAAGTATTTATCTAGTTTGGTTTTAATTTTCTCATCAATTGTTTTTATGCAAGACTCGGCTCTCTTAGCTCAGGGAATGCCAGTAGTTGCTTTTAAAAATGTTGGAGCTTGCTTTAAGCCAGGATATGAAATGTTTGCTCCTATGCACGGATCAATGGCTTTGTCTTCAGGCTTTATTGAAAGATTGAGGTTTTACAAAGTTACTCCAGGAGTTGGTGAAGAAGGTAAAAGAGTATACATAGAAGATAAAGCGCTTAAGGATGATCCAATCATAGAAATAGTGCTCTCTTTCTTTCCTTCTCCTGGTGGGCAGTTAACAGCTACAGGTGAGTATCGATCATATGTAAGCAATCGTCTTGATGAGGCTGATATTGCTTCACTTTTTAACTTTGTGCATGAGGTAAGAGACTATTTCAAAGTTGATAAAAAATTAGAAAAAGAACCTAAAGAAGAGATTAAAGTAGTAGTGGATTCAAAAAAAACAAAGAAAAAACAAGCAAAAAAAGCAACTGAGATGTCAGCTTTTTTTGAAAAACTAGATCTTAATAATTATTTAAGTATTAATGTTGATGAATTAATAAATCAGCTAGCACATAAATCTTCTGAAAAAAAATTAAAAGTTAATTTAGAGTCTCTTCTGTTGAATATTGTAAAAGCACTTGAACAAGAGACAAGTATTGATAAAGAACCTAGTAAAGAATTAAGCAAAGAAGAAAAAAAAGAGGAAGAAGAGAGGGATGATGATGGGAAAGAAAAAGTAGTAGGAAAAGCTTTAAATGCTTCTTTTTATCCTCAACACATGGTTGAGCAGATAATAGGCGCTCTTTTTTGTCAAAAGTTTTCTTCTCAAGAAAGCTTAAAAAAAATGTTACAATCTCTCCATGAAGATATTGTTGATAAGAGTAAAATTGAGAGTATTGATCGGTTATTAGGTAGAAATGACCTTGAGAAGGCAACAAAAAGTGTACAAGATGGATCAGCATCAATCGATGATATTTGGATAGTATTGCATAGAGATTCTTTTAATCAGGTTTTGCCTTATAGAAATAACTCTACTCCTATATCAAATGGACAAGTAGAGATGTACTCTCGTAATCTTGATGCAGAAAAATCAAAGGGGTCTCAGCCGGGAAAATTTGCTGACTGTGTTGAGGTGACGGCACGGCATCTTATGAATTTTGTTTTTTTCGACAGCAAAAAAAAAGAATTTTCTTTAGATAAACTAGATACATTTATGAGAGATAAAGATGATATATATATTCAGAATCTTAGGAACTTTTATGAATATCAGAGTCCAGATCTTGCTGATTCAGGGGATACATCTCTCAGGTCCTTGTGGAATAAGGTAGTTGCAGATCTTGGAGATAATATTATATATAAAAAAGCATTCGAAGCTGAGAAACCTAACAATGAGATTAAGTCAGGGATGCTCAACTTTACTCGTATTTTTGAAGATATATTTAATCTTAGTTTTAAGAATGAACCAATGCTTGAACGTGGTAACGAAGATATTTTTAAAAAATATGTAGAGGATAGAGTTTCAAACTGTTTTATAAAGATATTTGAAGAGCTTTGTCCAGGAGATGTTGAGTGTGATTTGTACTGTTCTGATATGAATATATTTCAAATCAGTCAAGGAGTCTACGACCTTGCAGGAAATATTAATATTACAATTGAAGATAGGGATTCTATAGAAAAACTCTTTAGTTTTACTATCAAAGTTAGTACCGGGCATATTTTTATCGAAAATCTAGACATTAATCAATTAGAATCAATTTCTCTTAAAGATCAAGAAGTTAAAAATATGACGAATAAGCTTAACATGTTAAGCAAAAGTGAATGGTCATCATCTTTTTTTCTTTCTCGTGACTTAATGAATAGCAGTAATGTCATAAGTCCGATATATAAAATCTTTGGATATGCACTTAATGATGCAGATGAAAAGTTGAAAACTCTTAGCAGATGTGATGGTTTATTTGAAAAAGTTGATGATATTCATATGAACCAGATAGTAGAAAATATCATGAAGAGTTACTTATGGCATGATGATGACAGTGTCTTAGCTCTTAGCTCAGGATTGTTTGATGATTCATTATTTAAAAGTGAAAACTTTAAAAACTTACTTAAGCAAAATGTTTTACAAATTTACTTGAAACCCGGATTCAGGGAGACTGGGCAAGATATTAAAGAGTTTGACTTATCACTATTTAGTCAGCTTAAAAGATTGAAAATTGTAGGATATAAGACATTTGAATCATTTAAGGGAGTGTCAAAAAGTTTAAAAAGTCTTTATCTTTCAAAGTTAGGAATTGAAGAGTTTGATTTATCACAGTTCAGTAAACTTGAAGAACTTACAATTGCATATTGTAAAAAAATAAGATTATTTCATGGAATATCAGATAGTTTAAAAGAAATTCGTTTTCTTAATTTAAGCATTAAAGAGTTTGATTTATCACAGTTTAGTTCGCTTGAGAAGTTGAACTTTAAAATATGTGAATCTTTACAATCATTTAATGGGTTATCAGATAGTTTAAAAGAGATCCATCTTTCGGAGGTAGCAATTGAAGAGTTTGATTTATCAAAATACAGTGCACTTGAAAAATTGATCATGGTAAATTGTGAAAGCTTTGAATCATTGAATGGTTTTTCTGACAGTTTAAAAGAAATCTATCTTTCGAAGGCAGTAATCGAAGAGTTTAATTTGTCACAATGTAGTGCACTTGAGAAGTTGAGCTTTATAGACTGTGCATTTTTTGAATCATTGAATGGATCATCGAATAGTTTAGAAGAGATCTATCTTAGTAACTTAGATCTCTCAAGTCTTGATCTGTCAAAATGCAATGCGCTTGAAAAGTTGAAAATGGGCTCAGTCTCTCCTATTCGGTTAATTTCACTTCCAAAACTTTTTCCTAAAGAAGAATATCTAAAATTGCAAGAAGAATATCCATTTGTGCAAGTGACTATAGATAAAGATGAGGCAGTTGAAGAATTAAAAGAGAAAGAAGAAACATCTAAGGATGGTTTTTTTGATGAAAATTAAAGTTTAAAGCAAAGTAAAAATTGAAATATGTAGCTTCAGTAAAAGTTATCTTCTTTAATTTTTTAAAAGAGCAGCGCATAAGTGGCTGCTCTTTTTTTGTTTTATGATTGTGTAGGGCAAATATGTATTTTTGAAGAAAACTCGTATTCAAGCATTTTTTTTATTAAAGGGTAGACCTCATTAAAATTCTTTGCTTTGAGAAAGATTTGACGCATTTCTATATTTTTCACCTTGTGGACAACAGGTTTAGCTGGCCCTAGTAGATACATTTCTTTTTTATTATGAGAGGCTAGTTGTTCTAAAAACTCTGCGCACCATTCAGATTCTTCATCAACAACTGATGGATCGGCATGATAAAAGTCTAAAGAAATCAGTCGACAATAAGGTGGATATCGAGCTTCTTGACGCATAGCAAGTTCAGTTTTATAAAATTGTTGGTAATTTTCTTCATTAAGAAAGTTAAAAAGTTCAGCTTCATGCATGTATTGTACGACAACAAGGCTTTCTTCTCTTGTTCGTCCTGCTCGACCAGCTACCTGAAGAAGCTGTTGTAAGGTTTTTTCTGCTGCTGAAAAAACTGGCATGTGAAGATGTAAATCWGCCCAAATAATACCGACTAGAGTYACATGAGGAAAGTGATATCCCTTGGTTATCGATTGTGTTCCAATTAAGATATTTATTTTTCCTGATTCCATGTTTGAGACCGTCTCTTGCCAGCTTTTCTTTTTTTTTGTCGTATCAAGATCGGCTCGAGCTATGTTTGCATCGGGAAAAAGCTCTGTTAATATTTCAAAAAGTTTCTGTGTTCCGATTCCTTTGGTTAATAAGGATTTTTCTTGAGCATTGCATGATGGACATATTGAGGGCATTGGCATTGAAAATGAGCAGTAGTGACAACTAAGTTTTCGCCCTTTTTCACTTTGATGAACGGTAAGGCTGACAGAACAGGAAGAACATTGAAAAATRAATGCACAAAGCTTRCATTGGGCAAAAAATGAGTATCCTCGTCGATTGATAAATAGAATACTCTGTTCTTTTTTTGCTAATCGATCAGTGATAAGTTCAAKAAGTCGTTTRCTTAACCAGAAACAKGGTCGTTTATCTTTTATTAATAACGARATCTTTTCAATGGATGGTAACTTGCCAGAATTAAATCTTTTCTTGAGGGTCAAAATCGGCCAGTTTTCTTTTTGAGCAACAAATATTGTCTGTATAGATGGRGTTGCGGAGCCTARAACAATAGGGATTTTATATGTTTTTGCACGRAGAAGRACTAATTCTTTGCTRTGAAATCGAGGATGTTTTTTTTCTTGAAATCCTTGTTCATGTTCTTCATCKACAATAATAAGTCCAAGATTTTCGATCGGTATGATGAYAGGAAGATGGACTCCAATAATAAGAATAGGCTTTCCACTGCATATATCTTGCCAAAGTTGTTTTTTTTCTGGAGCACTGCTTCCAGAGTGAAATCCGTGAACAACTGTTGAGTCTTCAAGAAATGTTTTAAATATTTCTACAAATTTTAGAGCAAGGCTTACTTCGGGAATGATRAACAGAACAGATTTTTKAGCTGTAAGTATCTGTTTTATAAGTTTGTRATAAACAATCGTTTTACCGGATCCAGTAATGCCATGCAAAAGRTGTGGAGCATATANTTTTTTCTCAAAACTATSACTGATGGCATTGATTGCTTTTTCTTGTTCRTCTGTTAAGTCAATATTTTGTTCTACATGATGATCTCTGCTGYAGGTCGATGTTATACGGGGTGGTTTTGAGGTRAAAAGTGCATGAAAYCTTTTATACATATAATGCGAAGGGAGAAAATATAAAGCATGAATYGTTGCAATAAATGTATGGTAATTTCTATCAACAGGCATTGTCTGTACAGTAGAAAGTTCTTTGATTTCAAGATCATGCAGGAGCGGTTTTTTTTCTTGTATATTTAAAACAATAGCTGGATACAAGTGATTTCGTAATGGAACTTGTAAAATGCTACCAATAGATACAATGGGTAACAGTTTTTCAGGAATAATATACCAAAGTTCTTTCTGCCAACCTTTAAGAAGTTTTACGCTTACAAACATATGATTTTTATATTTTAAGATGTGTGAAAAAACCTTTATAACTATTGCTATTAGAGATGTTTTTTTRTTTTATTCTGTTTTCATTATCATAATAGCATACTTTTTAKAGCTTGTKGATTTTTTCTTTATTTGACAACAAGTAGCTATTTTTGGGTATACTAAAATTACAGAGAATAAATTATTGTTCATGATTAAATATTTTTTCAAGATCAAAAAAATATAATCTGTAATTATATTTTGTATAGAAATATAATATTGTGAGGGGAAATCCTGTGGAAATAGTTTTCTACGGGGGAATTAAAGAAACCTATTAAAACAGGGGGTTTTCATCATGGCAGTTAAAAAAAAACCGGTAGCTAAGAAGTCTTCAACAAAAAAGGCAGCGCCAAAGAGCAAAGYAGYAGCTAAGAAGTCTCCAGCGAAAAAAGCAGCTCCAAAGCGTAAAGCAGCAGCTAAGAAGTCTCCAGCGAAAAAAGCAGCTCCAAAGCGTAAAGCAGTCGCTAAGAAATCTTCAGCGAAAAAAGCAGCTCCAAAGCGTAAAGCAGTCGCTAAGAAATCTTCAGCGAAAAAAGCAGCTCCAAAACGTAAAGCAGTAGCTAAGAAGTCTTCAGCAAAAAAGGCAGCTCCAAAGCGTAAAGCAGTCGCTAAGAAGTCTTCAGCAAAAAAGGCAGCTTCAAAGCGTAAAGCAGTCGCTAAGAAATCTTCAGCGAAAAAGGCAGCTTCAAAGCGTAAAGCAGTCGCTAAGAAATCTTCAGCGAAAAAAGCAGCTCCAAAACGTAAAGCAGYAGCTAAGAAGTCTTCAGYGAAAAAAGCAGCTCCAAARCGTAAAGCAGCTYCAAAGAGCCGTGTTATAAAAAGTAAAGCAACATTACGAGTTGTTATTCCTGCAGCATAGTCCTATGCTGCTTTTTGAAATTAATAAAAATGCGAACAGAGAAATGTGTTCGCATTTTTATTATGTTTTTCTTGTTTATAATCCTGAATTTGACAAYAAATATGTTTAGACTATAGGCTYTCTCTATATTTYGTTAGTACATATTTTAGTTYTCKAATGAATGCTGTATGAAAAAAGAACATRATTTTTATATGAAAAAAGCYTTAKCGTATGCAGAAAAGGCTTTCAAKKCTGAAGAAGTTCCTATAGGAGCTATTGTTATTGATGAAGATGGAAAGGTTATTGGGCGTGGGGCTAATCAAATTGAAAAATTAGGTTGCCAGACCGGACATGCAGAGGTTAGAGCTATCAAGCAAGCAACAAAAAATAAAAAAAACTGGCGTTTAAACGGCTGTTGGATATATGTTACGTTAGAACCATGTCTGATGTGTTACGGTTTAATACGACTCAGTCGCATTGAAGGYATAGTTTATGCAGCCTMTTCACCTCTTTTTGGTGCTTTTACAAATAATCGGGCATTGTTGGAAGTTGCRCGGGAAGAAGTGAGAATAGAGCAGGGCTTGAAAGAAAGTGAAAGTCTTGTTATGTTGAAAAAGTTTTTTAAACATGCCCGGGAAAAGAGATAAAGAGTGAATCAAAGAAAAAGTTTTTTAACTCGCATGGAAAAAGCATTGCAAGAAAAAAAGGCAGAGCTTCGTGAATTGATGGAAGCTTTGGACAATAAAAAAGTAGAAAAAGAGGCTATTCGTGATGCTGGTGATGCGGCATTGGCGTCGTCRATGGAGAAGGTACAAAATTCTGTTYTAAATGTTGAGTTAGAAGAAATYAATAAAATAGATGCAGCATTAAATTCTCTTGTACATGGTGAATATGGATTTTGTCAGGAWTGYAATGAAGAGGTATCWGTKCAGCGACTTGAACATTATCCTTATGCTTCTCGGTGCATCACATGCCAAGAAATTYATGAAGAAGAGCATCCATAATAATTMGTATGCCGGTGTAGCTCAGTGGTAGAGCACCTGATTCGTAATCAGTAGGTCGTCGGTTCAACTCCGATCACCGGCTCCATATCCGGTTGNTRCARAGCATWATGGTATGATTARTATAGAAATATTATCYGTTAYATTTAGGAATAAAGCATTCTGATATGAAAAAAAAACCTTTTATTGTTWCATCATCGTATAAGCCAGCTGGTGATCAGCCAACAGCAATTAGTCAACTCGTTAAGGCGCGACCAGGGAAATCGGTTCTTTTTGGAGTTACCGGTTCAGGAAAGACATTTTCGTTGGCTCATGTAATTGCACAGCAGAGCAAGCCTGTTTTAATTATATCTCCCAATAAAACTTTGGCAGCTCAACTGTACGAAGAGTTTTCGCTTTTCTTTCCAGAAAATAAAGTCTGTTATTTTGTCAGCTATTATGATTATTATCAACCAGAATCATATCTTCCGGCACAAGATATTTATATTCCTAAAGAAACAAAAATTAATGATGAACTGGATCGTTTACGGATTGAGTCAACTGCTTCGGTTATTAGTCGGAACGATACTATTATTATAGCATCAGTCTCTTCGATTTACTCTTTGGGAAATCCATGGGATTATCGTCACTTGACAATTAAGCTCGCAGTTGGTCAAAAAATTAGTCGTAAAGTACTTCTTGATCAGTTGATAGCTATTCAGTATCAACGAAATGAAATTGATAAAAAGTCAGGAACTTTTCAGGTCAATGGTGGAACAATTATTTTAAGATTACCATACCAAAAAGATCTTGTACGGATTGAACTTTTTGGCGATGAAATAGAAAGTATCGAATTTCTAGATCGACAAAATTATAATCTGGTCAAAATAGTAGAGGATGTCCTTGTTTTTCCGGCAAAGCATTTTGTAACTACAAAAGAAAAACGAGATCAAGCTCTGGGTTTAATAGAGAAAGATCTTGATGAAGCGCTGGTAACAATGGACAATGATCTGTACAAAGAGCGACTGAGAACACGTGTTTTGCATGATATTGATTTATTACGTGAAGCTGGTTTCTGCTCAGGTATTGAAAATTATTCTCGATATTTTGAAGGGCGTCAAGAAGGAGAGGCGCCGTTCTGTCTGTTTGATTTTTTCCCGAAAGACTTTCTGTTAATTATTGATGAATCGCATATTACATTGCCGCAGTTAACCGGAATGTACAAAGGAGATCGAGCTCGAAAAAAATCATTGATCGAGTTTGGTTTTCGTCTACCTTCAGCGTATGATAATCGACCGTTGAAATTTGAAGAGATTGAAACATACTTTAATGATGTTATTTTTGTTTCAGCAACACCAGGACCATATGAGTTAAAACATGGAACTTCAA
Organism: Candidatus Babelota bacterium; assembly: GCA_002401785.1. GTDB lineage: Bacteria > Babelota > Babeliae > Babelales > CAZZPM01 > CAZZPM01. Next base: position 84,414 of record NVUD01000001.1, on the reverse strand, counting down.
TTGCAGAGCAAGTTATTCGTCCAACAGGAATTATTGATCCACCTATTTCTGTTGTTCCACGAACGGGACAGCTTGATCATTTATTGCAAGAAATTAATAGAACTACAGAAAAAGGCTTTCGAACATTAGTTACCGTTATGACCAAGAGGTCTGCTGAAGATTTAGCTACATATCTTGAGCAGAGGAAAATTAAGGTCTGTTATTTGCATAGCGATATCAAATCACCAGCCCGAAGTGATCTGTTGCAAAAATTACGTATGGGTACATTTGATTGTTTAGTCGGTATTAATCTACTTCGTGAGGGACTTGATCTTCCAGAGGTCGCTTTGGTCGCTATTATTGATGCTGATTTGGAAAGTTTTTTGCGTGATGCGCGATCACTTATTCAAACAATCGGCCGTGCTGCTCGTAATGCAGAAAGTAAGGTTATTTTTTATGCAGATAAGATGACAAAATCGATGAAGCGAGCAATTGAAGAGACAGAGCGTCGTCAAAAGATTCAACAAGAACATAATAAAAAACATGGTATTACACCAACTTCAGTTCAGCGTGAGGTTGTTAAAAGTATTTCACAGTTGCATCATGCAATTGCAGCTGCCTCCAAGCAAAAATCAAAAAAAACAAAACGGAAACCAAAAACTGTTGAAGAAATAACAGCGAGTATTGAAGCGTTAAGAATCGTTATGAAAAATGCTGCTGAAACTCTTAATTTTGAAAAAGCGATTGAGACAAGAAATGAAATTCAGGATTTAGAAAAAAGTTTAAAAAAAGCAGAGAAAAGCTGAACTCTTGTTCCCAGTGAATTTCTAATGATATTCTAAACAGAAATATTGATACAATCAAAGGAGAATCAATGGTATCTGTAAATAAGTTTTTTTTAATAATAAGTTCTTTGGTCTTCCCACTCTGTATGTATGCGTTCTCTCCAGGGAGTGATGCTCGTCGTAACATTGATTTGGATGTTCGATTTATGCCGCTTGAGTTGGATGAAGAGGTGTATGAGGGAATAATTTATGATGAAAAAAATAAATTTAAATCGACTAAAATCTCTTTTGGAGGGATAACTAAGATTATGGGCGTAAAAAATGACTCAGATGACTCAAGCAGTATTTTACGTATTTCAAATATTAAAAAATTAAAAGTCGAGGATGCCAACTATCGCAGTCCTCGTCATACAACCAATGATAACATGCTTTTCTTTGTAAAAGTGAAAATTGTTCATAACACGCCTAATGAAGTTTCAGGAACTATGTTGATCCCCCACAAGGTTGTTTTATGTGCGGAAGATGTTGAAACAGGAACCGAAAAAGCGTGGCGCTTACGTGATATAACATCATTGGAAATCAATCATCTGCCTTCAGGTCCTGATATTAATCGTTCAATGGATCGTTCAGTTCATTCAAGATCGATTCCTCGTGGAGTTGTTGGTAAGGAGCAAAGCTTCTTGGGGTCGCTCTGGGCAGGATTTATAGGCGGTGTTCATAACAATGTTAAAGCGTTGCGTAACTGGCTCAGCAAAACGAGTTGAAAATAAAAGGGTTCTTTGCGTAAAAGAGACCTTATTTTTTTAGCAATCGAACTAAGCAACATAATGCAGGAAGAGCAAGCGATCTATGTTTTGATACATTTTTCAAGTCTGTAAAATATGCTTTTGTATGATGAGTTAGTCTATTCCATTTCGATGATTTTTTTTCAAAATTCTGTTTTCCAGCTATCGCTGTTTGAGATTCGATGTTTTGCGAAGAATCTGAAGCCAGTTTTTTTTGAGACTTCGAATTGTTATTAATTTTTCCAAATTCTTTTTTTGGGGCCTTGAAGGTAACAAAATCATAGATTAATGCTGAGATTGCTACAGTTGTAAGACTAGCATTGCGTGCTGGAGTCCATGAAGATGTGAGAATTGGAGGAGAGATAATGGATGGATGTTTTGATAGGGATTCTCTGTATTCTTTTGCTTTTTCTGGATTAAGTTTGGCAAGTTTCTCAATGAAGTTGCTCGCTTGTTCTTCTGGATCGTTCAGAATCATTTGATGCATGATATCAGCATCTTCTTTAGTTATAAGATCTTTATCATATTCATTTTTTAATTCAAGAATAGCTTSAATAYTTCCTCTGTTTTCTACAAGAAGTTTTGCTATTTTTTTTTCATTTTCAGTACATTGATCGTTTGCTTCTATTATTTCAATGGTGGTTTTGTTAGCGTTATTTTTCATGTCAGTTCTTGCTCCAAGTTGCAGTAATACTTTGACCATAGCAAGATTTGTTTCTTCTATAGCAGCGAATAAAGGGGTTATTTTTTTATCTGTTTGAGCATTRATATCAGCCCCTTGTTTGATGAGGTAGCGAGTTATTGCTGGATTTTGATTGTATGTGGAAGCGATATGAAGGAGGGTAGTAGATGGATTGTCAAAAGGAGTCATTTTTTTATTGATATCAGTTTTCATTTTTGATCTGATACATTGTATTACACGTACATCTTTATTAAGGGCTGCTAGTTGTAAAAAAAATGTATAGTTATCACTTTTAATGCTAGGTTTTGCACCTTTGCTCTCAAGATATTTAATGACTTCAACTGAAGAATAACGTACAGCAAAATGTAAGGGGGTGAGATTATCTGAGTTCTTTTCATTAATATCAGATCCTTTTTTTAGAAGATATTTTACGATTTCTAATTTTTTTGTTTCTGTATTTATATTTTTAATTGAATGGTGAAGTAACTCTTTTATATCTGATATATTATCAAAACTTTCTATTTGATCGATACTCTCATTATTAATGGCTTCAAAAATATCTACTGCTGCATTAAGTTGCATGCTTGTCAGTGAAAAAAAGAATAACAAGAGCTTTTTACTCATGAGAGACTCTTTCTAGTTTAGAGTTGTAATTTTAGATGAGTACTTTATTTTAAATAAGTAGCAAAAAATAAGAGAGCCAGCAAAGCCTTTATCGCAATTGATAATAAAAGTTTGTTCATTGTCGGTCTGATTACAAAAAATCAGATAATTTTTTTCGATTTTTTTTCGAGTATTATTTTCGTATGAAAAATTATTAGGGACAAGTGTTTTGGGATGAATTTTGAAAAGATGTATGGGGTGATCAGAATAAGAGTAAGTTGTCAGGTAACGTGCTTAGAAAAATTAATAGAATATATACAGAGGTCCTTGAAATGGACCTCTGTAATAGTTGTGATCTACTGTTTTAATAGTCGAACTAAGCAACAGAACGCAGGAAGAGCAAGCGCTTTATGTGTTGATAGGTGTTTTAAATCTGCAAAATATGCTTTTGTATGATGAGTTAATTTGTTCCATTTTGATAATTTTTTTTCAGAGCTCTGTTTGCCAGCTCTTTCTGTTTGAGCTTCAATGTTTTGTGAAGGATCAGAGCCTAGTTCTTTTTTAGCTTTTGAATCGTCATTAGTTTTTTCAATTGCTTTCTTTGGGGCTTTGAAGGCTACAAAGTCGTAGATCAATGCTGAGAGTGCTACAGTTGTCAGACTAGCATTGCGTCCCGCAGTCCATGAAGATGCAAGGCTTGGATGCTTGGCCAAAGATTCTCTGTATTCTTCTGCTCTGTTAGGATTAAGTTCGGCAAGTTTCTCAATGAAGTCGTTCGCCTGTTCTTCTGGATCTTCTACAATCATTTGATGAATGATGTCAGCGCCTTCTTCTGTTACTTGATCTGATGCAAGTACCTTTTTAAGGTCTCCCTTGTTTTCTATAAGAAGTTTTGCTATTGATTTTTTGAATCCGAAAAGCTTATGGGTTCTTCTATTATTTTAGTTATATTTTTGCCTTCATTATCTGTAATGTCTGTATTTGCTCCGAGTTGCAATAATACTTTCATCATAGTCAGATTTTCGTTGTCTATAGAAAGGGATAAAGGAGTTTCGCCTTTACTTGTCTGAGCATTAATACAAGCTCCGTGCTGTATGAGGTATTGAGCTGTTTTTATATTGTCTGCCTTAATGGCATAATGTAGAGGAGTAATGTTAGTAATGTCATAATTTTCACAAGTAATTGGTTGGTTGATATCAAGATTTGTTTTTGATCTGATATATTCTATCACACGTAGATCTTTATTTAGAGCTGCTAGGTGCAAAAGAGAGGGAAGGTCTGTTTTTAGTTCTATACCTTCTATATTATCTTCTGTTTTTTCTTCAAAATAYTTAACAACTTCAATTGGATGAGCAAATATAGCTATCTCTAAGAGAGAAAATCCATCTGAGTCCTTTTGAGTTATGTCAGATCCTTGTTCTACAAGGTATTGTATAATTGCCAGATCAACAATTTTAGGATTGTCAATTTTTAGTGTGTCCGAGAGTAAATTATTTTTGTCTTTAATTTTCATTCCAAGGCTTACAAGTTTTTCAATTATATCCAATCTTTCTGCTTTTATTGCTTTCATGAGAATTTCTTTAGTATTTATATCGTCTAGATTTTCAATTGTTGCACCCTTTTCTAGTAAGAGTGATATTATATCAATTGAGGAGTCAAATAACAGTGCTTTTTTTAGATAAGAGGTGAAGTATTGATAATTCTTAGTTAATGAAACTATCTTTATTTTTTGATTTATATCAATACCTTCTTGTTCAAGGAGAGGTTTAAGTGCGTCAAAATCATTCTCCTCTATGGCTTCCTTTATGGCCTTCTGAATGACCTTGCTGTTTTTAGCTTTAGTTGCTTTAATGTTTTTTGGCTGTTTAGTGACATCAATAATATCAAATCCTGCATGTATCTGCATGCTTGCCAGTGAGAAAAGAAAGAGTAAAAAATATTTATTCATGAAGAGGCCTTTTTAATTTGAAATAGATAGTTTTTTAAGTTAATGCTTTATTTTCAAAGAGTAACAAAGAAAAGGCAAGGTGGCAAAAACCTTTGTTAAAATAGGTGAAAATCTTCTGAAAAAGATGAAGAATAGGATTTTTTTCTAAAATATGGTACATTTTTTTCAAGTTTAGTTTTTAATGAAAAGTATACAATGCATAGTTTTTCAGAAATTATTGATAGTTCGTTAACTACCGCAACAGCGCTCTGTTGGCAGTGGGATGTTATGCCAGAGTTTGGTTCATTGGTTTCAATTGACAACCAGGATGGACTGATTATTGGTCTGGTTGCAGGAATTCAAACAGGCTCCTCGGATCCTTCTCGGGTTCCATTCGCGTATAAAAAAACTATTGAAGAGCTAAAAAAAGAGCAGCCACAGATTTTTATGTTTTTGCAGACAACGTTGACCATTCAATTGATTGGGTGGGTTGATAAGAAAACATCAAAGCTCTGTTATCGTCTCCCATCAAAGCCACCATTGATTCATTCTTTTGTCAGCGAATTGCCTTTTGAGTTGGCTACTTCGTTTTTATCACAACCAGACTTTTTACATCTTTTAAAGTTTTTTGATGAATCAACATTAGATGAGGCGTTGCTTACTCTGTTGCACAGATCATATCTTGATAAGAAAATCAGCATGTCAGAGGTGCAAGCGTTAGTTACTCAATACGCTCGACATGTTGGATCAGATTTCAAGCGATTCCGTAGTTTTTGTAGTCGCCTTGAGGGTTWKATNTMAAYRSYNTKYTTSRARAAAATATTNNTATYTTTTYAATGTTTCATAAACGGTAAAAAAYCCTTGTCTGCTACAYGAAATRCCATCAATTCCCCAATCAAGWAGTTTTTGAGAAAGATCTGGGTGTGTCTCAGGTGCTTGRCCACAAATAGTTATTTTTTTGTCTGCTCTATTTGCTTTTTCAATACCCATTTTTAGTAGTGCCATGACAGCAGGATCCTGCTCGTCAAACAGTGGAGCAACTAATGCAGAGTCTCGATCGACTCCAAGGGTGAGCTGAGTCAAGTCGTTCGATCCAATAGAAAAGCCGTCAAAATATTGAGCAAATTGATCCAGAAGTAGCATGTTGGATGGAATCTCGCACATCATTAATAATTGAAAACCATCTTTTTCACGAATGAGACCAGCTTTATCGATGAGTGAGCTAACAARTTCTGCTTCYTCCAAGGTTCTCACGAAAGGAACMAGTCCATGTACATTTTCGAATCCCATTTTTGTACGGACATAGAGGAGCGCTTTGCATTCGAGTTCAAACGCTTCYTGGTACATCGGGTGGTAATATCGTGATGCTCCACGTAATCCAATCATAGGATTTTCTTCRTTYGGTTCAAAAAAAGAGCCACCAATCAAGTTGCGATACTCATTRCTTTTAAAATCAGAAAAACGGACATTGACAGGGCGYGGRTAGGCTGMAGCGGCTATGGTTCCAATTTCTTGGGCAAGTTTATGGATGAARAAATCTTGAGGAGTCTTATGRTTGACAGTTATTTTTTTTATGAGCTCTTGGGTTTCATCATCAGTTTTTTCAGGATGAACGAGTGCCATAGGATGTATTTTTATGCTTGAAYTTACAATGAACTCAAGACGTGCAAGTCCGACTCCTTGRTAKGGWARNAAAGNCACTCGAGAAYGCTTCATCRGGRTTYCCAATGTTTACCCACAAAGGAATGTTTTTTGCATCGTTAACTTTGATTTYATATGAYGTCTGTTTAATTGGATAGGTTCCTTTGTAAACATATCCAACTGATCCTTGACTGCAGTCAAGAGTAATTTCTTCACCATYCTCTATTTTTTCTGTTCCATTYAAGGTTCCAACAATAGCTGGAATGTTGAGTTCACGACTGACTATTGCTGCGTGGCAGGTTCGACCACCTTGATTGGTGATAATGCCAACAGCTTTTTTCATCAATGGTTCCCAATTYGGATCGGTGATGTTSGTAACTAAAATATCACCTTCTTGAAGTTTTTGATATTCATCAGGTGAGGCAACATGCCGTGCGATACCAGAAATAATCGTATCACCAACACTGTTYCCRCTAATCAAGAGATTTTTTTCATTTGGAGAGCAAGCAAAATGTTTGACTGTTTTTGTAAACGTATCTTTTTTTTCTTCTTTTGCATGAATTGTTTCAGGGCGTGCTTGAACAATAAAGAGTTGATTCGTTTCACCATCTTTTGCCCATTCAATATCCATAGGTGTCGGTCTGTTATGCAGCTTGCTATAATATTCTTCGATTGCGATGGCGTAGTCGGCCAGTTGTAAAATTTCTTGGTTGGAGATGCAGAATTTTTGTTGATCCTCCTCTGGTACGGGTCGGTTCTCTACAGGCTTTTGAGGGTCGTTGGTAAATAGAAGTTTCTGTTCTTTAGAGCCAAGTCGTTTTTTTAAGATAGATTCGTATCCTTTAATTCGCGTTGGTTTATGAACATAAAATTCATCTGGATTGACTGTTCCTTGAACTACGTTTTCACCAAGGCCATACGCAGCTGTGATATAAACAACATCTCTAAATCCTGTTTCGGTATCAAGGGTAAACAAGACTCCTGATGATGAAAGATCGGATCGAACCATTTTTTGTATGCCAACAGAGAGCGCAACTTTCATGTGATCAAAGTTTTGCTGAATACGGTATGAAATAGCACGATCAGTAAAAAGTGAAGCAAATATHTGGGGDATTCTTTGAATAANTTTGATCGCTTCCTACAATVTTTAAAAARGTTTCTTGCTGCCCTGCAAAGGATGCTTCTGGAAGATCTTCTGCAGTTGCTGACGATCGCATTGCGACAGACCAGTTTTTTCCGTACAACTCTTCTTTTTCTTTGTACGCTGCATGAATCTGTGCAGCCATATCTTCTGGAACTATTTTGCTAGAAATTAACGATCGTATTTCAGAGCCTGTTTTTTGAAGTGAGCTCACATCGTTGATATCTAACTTTTCAAGAAGCCGAGTGATTTTTTCTTTTAATTGATGAGTCTCAAGAAAGTTCCAATACGCATCAACATTGAGAACAAAGCCTGATGGAATAGGAATGTTTTTCTGGTGTAAATTTTGAATCATTTCTCCAAGTGATCCATTTTTGCCACCGACACGTTCAATATCTTTTAAAGAAATGCTTTCAAATGCCTGTACGTATGTTTCCATAGAGATCTCCTTTTTATCAATTTTTTAATAATAAATTAGTATATCAATAAAGAAAAAGTCTTACAATTTTAGATTTTTTTCATATGAAACTAAAAAATCCCTATTGAAAATAGTTTTATACATGTAATTATTTATTCGTTTACATYGGGKGATGTTTTATGGAATTATTTATRTRGATAGTTCAATCTGAAAAACTATTTGGGGGATAAAAAATGATAACATATAGCTTTSTRTTCTGGTTGTATCAGATGGCTTCAGTCTTGCCATTACATCCTTTTTCATCAAATGTATCAACAGATCTTTTTTTTGAAGAAGATGATACTTCTCTCAAAGARGATATTGATCTGTTAAAAACTACAAAATTGCTTGTTGGAACATCTTATGCAGATAACGTTTTAGTACTTCATAAGAAAGATCTAAAAAAGTTGATTTTAGCGTTGAGAAAACCTGATAAAAAAGATTCTATTTCGTATCGGTATTATCTATCCGCTGCTGTTGGAATTATTGTTCTTTATAAAGTTATTTCTGCAATGAATTGGTATATTTCATTTTTAGAATCTCTGTCTAATCAGATGCCAGAATGTTGCAAAGGTTGGCCCAACTGGACTTCTGATATGCTTGCGTCTATCAAGGATTGCTTTGCTTATAATCCATTTGATTTTTTTAATATCGAAGGGAAGTATAATTCGTTATCGGATTTATGTGATAAACAGAATAAAGATTTATCTGCTCAGCAAGCATCAGGTATCAGGGAGTATCATGCAGCCCTCGMAAAAAATTCTTCTGAGACTTTGAGTGCGGTTMAGAAACAGCAAAAAGAGTTAAAAGATTTACAAAAAAAMTTATGCAAACAGTTTGAAAAYGAACTTTCTAYGGTCACYGTTGATTTATAYAAAAAATTARAARAGCAYGAAAAAAARTCAGAGCAATCGTTRCAGTCAAATTTAAARTCTCATCAAGAAGCGGAAAAACTCCAGTCARAGCAAGCTTCTGAACAGTTGAAAAAATATCAAGAAGTGATAACAAGTAAATGTGACAATCTGCTTGATAAACAACAGAAAGCAGAAAATATGTTTGAAGAAAAGGCTGATGATCTTTCTCAAAAAGTAATGAGTTCATTACAGAAGCAGGCTCAAGATCAATTGGATGAAATGAAACTGTTTCAAAATAGAGTTGAAAAAAAGGTGGACAGTAGTCTTGATACATCTGAACAAAAATTATCTAAAAAAGTATCAGATCAGCTCAATCAAAATCAGAAAGAACTTATTGCGAGTATGACATCAGAAATGCAGAAAAATAGTCAGGAACTGCAAGGGGGCATCAATGCAATTAATCAACAGATGAAATCGCAGCTAGAAGAACGATTGCAAAAGCAGACAGATAGTCTRTCAGAYTGTTTGAATCAGGAGATTAAGGAGCAATTGCAAAATCATAAARATAGTAGCGAACARGTCATCTCTGAAAAGCTTTTAAAGCATATGACTCAGTACGAACAGGGAGCAAAAAAAGTTATGGAGGAGCTTGCAAGTCAGTATCAGGTGACGAATGCAAAGGGAGAAGAAAAAATTGATATGCAGCAAAGTAAGATGATCAACAACCTTACAGATCAGACAAAAAAAACAACAGAAAAAATTTTACAAGAAATGCGAGATGAATTTGCACAGCATAAAAGTGATCAGAGTAGTTTTTTTCAGAAATATATTAAAGATGCTCTGAATAGTAATTCAAAAGAGTTTGAAGAAAAATATAATGATTTCAAAGATGACCTTGTTAAACAATCTAAAGGGGTTGAAAAATTRMAAARTCAGCTGTYRTCCACGGATGCAGAAGGTAAAGAGTCTCAAMAAGMTCTGCTGTYTCAGTATAAARTTATTATAGACAATCAAAAAAAACTTGAAAAYAAGCAAAAAAATTTAGAAAAAACTATTTTTTCTTTGAAAAAAAACGAGAAAAAGGTTGGTGCTAAAAAAGAGTGTATAGCTCAACCTCCTTCTCATCAAAATCCTGAGGAAGAAGAATCAATAGATTCCTCTTACTTGCAATCAATAGGCAATTACTCGTATCAAGCACTTGCTGCAACGTATGACTCAGTTCGTCCTTCAAAAAAAGGGATGAAAATGGTAAAAAATGAAGTAAGAAAATTACTGTAGTTTAAAAAGATTCAAAGCTGTTTTTGTTGTCTGTTCCATGACTGATTCAGCTGAACAATTTTTAACATGAGCAATTTCATTAACTACATAGGTGAGGTGTGCAGGTTCATTCTTTTTCCCACGGAACTTTTGTGGTGGAAGGAATGGAGAATCTGTTTCAAGAATCAATTTGTCCAAAGGAACTTTCTGTACAACTTCTCGTAGCAAATTATTTTTAGGGTAGGTGATAGGAGCGTCGATACCTAGAACAAGACCCCAATCAAGAGCCTGTTTAGCAAAGTCATACGATTGAGCAAAGCAATGAATAACRCCACGTATTTTTCCAGCATAYGACTTTAAAASATCAAGTGTCGCATCAGCTGCTTCGCGTACATGGATGACAACAGGAAGRTTGTATTCGATAGCAAGGTCSAGRTGGGCAGCRAAAGCATCTTTCTGTATTCTTGCGTCAAATGGTTTGTGATAGAAGTCAAGTCCTGTTTCGCCAATRCCAACAATTTTATTTTCAGTTGCTTGAGGTAAAAGAGTTGCAAGTTTATTGAAAGCTTCTTGCCATGGCATATCATCAACGTCACATGGATGAATTCCAACTGTTGCAAAAATTGAGTCGTACTGTTTGGCAATTGCAATGGAGTTAATTGATTCAATGTATGATGTRCCAACATTGACCATCAGRTGTACTWGTTCWTTTTTTGCGCGATCGACATATATTTTTAAATCATCTATTTCTTGRTCAGTRATTTCACGATCACGTACTTTTCCAGGTACGAGCATATTAAGGTGAACATGCGTGTCAACTAGGAATAATGAAGAAGTCATATGTTTAGTTCCTTTGATTTATACAGTAAAAAATATTACGAAAAAGCTCTTATTCTCCATGTTTACAATAAATCCATATACTTGACAAAAAAAACAACTATATTTACATTTTTACTAGGTTTGAGCGCAACATTAATCTTTCATGCTTTATGCATGATACATGACAATAGGAGAGTCAATGAATAAAAGTGAACTCATTGAAGCAATCAGTGAAGAAACAACCTATAGCAAAAAAGAAGTTACTCGTTTTTTAACATCTTTTACTAAGATYATTGAAAGAACCTTGAAAAAGGGAGATAAAGTTTCATTGACDGGKTTTGGAACATATTGGTCRTCAACAAGACCAGAACGTACTGGTATCAATCCTGCMACTAAAGAAAAAATAATTCTTCCTGAAGTAAGAGTTCCTCGCTTTAAGGCTGGAAAACAATTTAAAGAGCAAATCAAGATTTCAGCTAGCTTATAATTATTCTAGTGAAGATCTTTGCTTCTAAGCTGTATAGATTTGGAGGGCCGTTAATTATAGCGGCCCTCAGTCTTTTTTTCTGGTCATATTCTATTCAAACCATAATTTGCTATTTCAACTTAGGGATTAATATTTTATCTGAAAAAAATATAGGTAAGATAATTTTCACATTTCTTGCTCTGTTGCATGTTGATCTGTTTCTTCGTTTACNAAAAAAAAAATATGCTGATAGTTTTTATAAAACTACTTTTGGTCTCTTTACGTTATGGAGCTCTTTGACAGATTTTTTTTCTTATTTCGGGTTGTTTTTTTTTATACATCTTGTAGTGATAGCTCTGTTTGTAAGTATGGGACATGCCCTATTYATTCCATTTTTTCATGCCTTAAAATATGGTTTCTTTAAAAAAGCTGTCTGGGGATTTGTAGCAACATTTTTTTTGGTATGGAGCGAAGAAGCTATTTTTAGAGTCGCTTTATTTAGTCACTTTAATCGTTTTATCTCAGTACGACCTGCTATTTTTGTTACATCTTTCTGTTTCATGGTAGCTCATAGTTTTCAGGATCCRGTTCATTTTTTTGTTCATGAGTGGCGAATAGCGATCGGTCTTTTCCTGTTTGGGGTGATGCTGAATAGTTTATATGCTTCAACAGGCAAAATTATAACAAGCATGGGGGCTCATGCAGGAATTGTTTTTGTGAAGGTATTACAGCGACGAATTCTGTTTGTACAGTTCTTACCCAATATTAACTCTGTTTGGCTTTTGGATGGTGATTTGCGTCAATCATTGTTGGCATACTTGTTGTTTTCGCTCTGTATTTTTTACTTTTTATATAAAGAAAATTATAGAAAATCGTACATTTTCTGATATTTATGGTGAAAAGCATTCTTTTTATACTTATTTAGCTGAGCTGTCTTGATGAGCCCTTTCTTTCGTGTTACAATCGTACATAAATATATATATGGTAATTGGCTTTGATGGCAGATAAAATATAAAGAAATTGACTATGATTCAAGTATTATTGGTATTATTTTTTAGTATAAGCTCGATGGGGATCGCATCCCAGGGGAAAGATATCTCTTTGTCTATGCAAGAGAAAGAACGACAAGAAAAGAAGGAAAAAACAGAACAAGAGATTACTCAACGATATCTTTTTGCATTATTATGTGATATTCCAGAGGATGTATTACAGGAGTCTAAAGTACGTTTTAAGACTAAAAAATTGATTGATGATTTTTTGAATAAAATTGATACAAWTYWAYWNNGGWAYRRRMAYWYRNTCRGYWTSKAWWNNTTRGNCGRAAWKRKSMKWYWWWKMWGMMAKKRTWYNAATMTYNGMTSTKWNNTYAAMWANATKWTKMRYRMYWSRTWSRRMYWNCTKRRMMWRNTAKMYTTSWAKYCWKCYAWWKNTRCKTTGAWWRMAANNAGGTTAMMGWYGATTTAGGTCAAGATACTGAGAATTTTCTTAAAGAATGGATAAAATCAGCTGAAAGCAAGGAAGCTCTTGTAACGATTGAAAGAAACAATCTTCATCTTTTAAATAGCGATTTAAACAGTAAAGAGCCTCTGGTAGATGTTTTATTAAGAGTTGATGCGAAGAAAAATGTTCTGGAGGAGTGTAGTAATCTTCTCAAGGATAATAATGTACTGTTGAAGAAGTTTTTTCAAACATTGAAAACTGATGATCGTCCAGTTATTCAAAATTTTTATACTCACTTCTTAAAAAAAGAACAGAATGAGCAGTGCAATATTTTTCAAACATTTATAGATATTGCTGATTTGAACTTAATAGAAAAGTTAAAGATGTCTAAAAGTGCATATATTGCAAATCTAAACTCATTTTTAGATGAATTAGACTCTATGGTTGAGACGTTAGGCAGAGTGAAAAAAAACAGTAAGAATTTGCAGTCGAAATATAAAAAGGTCAATAATAAAAATAGTGTGACAGATTTTGATCTTGATAGAGTTCTTGATTCTATTAATAAACTCTCTTCTAAAAGCAGATCAGCTGAAGCGAAATCATCTTTTGAGCATGTTAAAAATGCTATTGAAAAGCATAAGAAAGAACATGCGAGAGATAAAAAAGAACGACCATTACAAAAAGAGCTTATGATTTCTCGAGAAAGACTGGTTCAGTATAAAGTATTTTGTGAGCATACTGAAATGGTTGAAGATCATCTGATCTCAAATTTTACAGTTTCTCATGCTAAGCATTGGGGGATACTTCTTTCAGTTGTTACTGTTGCTGCGTTATCGACTCACTATAAATATAAAAAGTCACAAGAAAAATATCTTGAGTCGCTCCATAGTAAGCTTGATTTTATAGGCATGAGCAGAGATAAAAAGAAAGAATTTTTAAGTAGAATAGATACTTTTTATATTCAATGGTTGCCATATTCAATACGTAAATTAATCGGTGAAGACTCTCTTGATAAAGAGATTGACGAACTGTATCAAGTAGTCAAAAACAAGAAACTAGATTTCATTCATAGTTAAGCGTACTTTTTATTGAAAATAATTTTTATTCATGAGAACTTCACAACCACGTTTTTTCAGAGGTTTAAGAAATTTGTATTCAATGATATTATTTCCATACAGATTCAGATGTACTAGTGACTTAAACTGAATTATTGGTTCAAGCAGATCAGCTGAAACAGCATTGTTATCACTCAGGTCGATCCAAATGATTTCAGGGGATTTGTCAGCGGTACAAGCGCCCAATGAGCTGAGCTGATTCTGCGATACATCAAGGTGTCTGAGTCTCTTTAATTCTGGCCATATTTCTATCTCAGTCAATTGATTATGTGAGAGATTCAATTTAACCAATTTCTTTGTCTGTTTAAGATCGGTGAAATCAGAAAGAGAAATACTGTTATGTGCAAGATCAAGATATCGGATTTTAGGTGTGGTTACAATTTCTTTAAAAGATGATAATCTGTTATGAGAAAAATCGATATCTTTTAGTTTTTTGCATGATGCAAATGTTTCATTTTTTAGTGATGCTACTCTGTTATGTGCAGAGTCTAAAATTGTCAGTTGGGGAAAGAAATCGTTAAAGTTCTGGATTGTTTCGATCTTATTGTATGATATATTAAGTCGTTTAAGCTTTTTACATTGTTGAATAGATTCTGGATGAAAAGAAGTGAAATCGTTATGAGAAAGGTCAAGTTCAATAAGATTAACTAACTCCTTAAAATGTTCAGGGTTAAGTTTAGTAAGTTTATTATGGGAAAGATCTAGTTTAGTTATGTCGGATGGATCCTTGAGCTGTTCAAGCAGTTGGCTTGTTTCCATATTATTGTCAATTAATTTAACAACTCTACTTTTTATGGTATCGCAGTGAGTGAGAGCACCAAACATAAGAGTTAGATAATTAAATTTATTCATTTTTACTCCTTTTTAAGCTTTTTTCTTMYKTRAAAATCATAAGRAAAGTCTGTTCTTTTTTGCAAATAATCTCTTTTTTAAYAGAAAAACAGTAAAAAATGATCAAATATGAACTTGCCCTTTTGTCTGAATCTGTTCAGTAGGTTATGATTAGAATATACATTAGTTAAGGTGTATGGAGAGAGAATTCAAAAAAGGAGAAGTCTATGAAAAAGATATTATCATTTATTATTTTGTTTGTTGGGTTAGTTCAAGTAGTTGATGCTTCGGTCGATTCAGATATGATGATTAAAATTCCATCAAAGTCTATAGTAATTGAACGTTTAGAAAGATCAAAGTTACTACCTCAGGAACTAGCAACTCTTTTTAAGCAGSYTCCTATTTTTTCAGAAGARTCATGGAAGTATTCAGAGTTGAAACATTTAATAGGTTCTATGTTTGCTACTGGTTATAAGAGAGCAAARTTAGAAACAAAAAAAACAGGAAAAGAAATTCAATTAATGGTTGATAGTAAACAAGAAGAATTAAGAGAGTATTTTGGTCTRTTTTTTCAAGAGCATCCTGAATTTATAGATGAGCTTTGTGTAATGCTTAAAAACTTAGAGCTGTGTACAAAAGAATATATTCCAACTATGGAGGAATACTTGATTATATCACTTAGTCAAAAGATGTTTAAGAATATACAGCGTACGTGTAATCGCAATATTTTGTAAAACTATCGATATAGTTAATTATTTTTATACAAGTAANAAAGGTGAGCCTCTGTTATCAAGAAGGTTCACCTTTTCTTATTAAAGGAGCTCTTTGTGAAGGGCTTCTTTTTTTTGTCAATTTACGGTATGCTTACGATTGAATCTATAATTTATATTGAAAATTTATTTTTATCAGTGGGTGGAGTGATGTCAGAAGAAAAGCAACAAATAATTCATGAGCATAGCTCTCAGGAGCATGAAATTCGTTTAGAAAAGGTTCATGCTTTGCGTGAGCAGGGCATTGAGCCATGGCCTTGTTTTAAGCCGGTAAAAAATACTGCTCAAATGTTAAGAAAAAAATGTGATGATGAGGGCGCAACAGAGAGTGATGAGACGTACTCTTTAGCTGGTCGTCTTATGTCAAAACGTGAACATGGTWRRRRYRWMKWTCTTGACTTGAAAGATAAAACTGGTCGTTTTCAACTATATTGTAATAAAGCAGTTGTTGGGGATGATACATTTAAATTTTTACAGCATCAGATAGATTTAGGCGATATTATTTGGGTTTCTGGAACTATTTTCACCACACGTATGGGTGAGCTTAGTTTRAAAGTTCAAGAATTGACTCTGTTGAGCAAATGTTTACATCCACTTCCTGATAAATTTCATGGAATGACTCATGTTGAGCAACGATATCGTCAGCGATATCTTGATCTGATGGTTAATCAAGAAGCAGCTAATAAATTTAAAAAACGATCATATATTCTHCAAGCGATTCGTCAATTTTTAACAGAAAAAGAATTTTTGGAAGTTGAAACACCGATGTTACATCCAATTGCAGGTGGCGCTGCTGCTCGACCATTTGTAACGCATCACAATGCATACGATTCAGAGTTTTTYTTACGWATWGCTCCTGAATTATATTTGAAGCGATTGGTTGTCGGTGGTTTTGATCGAGTTTTTGAAATTAATAGAAACTTCAGAAATGAAGGCGTTTCGACAAAGCATAATCCTGAATTTACCATGCTTGAATTTTATATGGCTTATGGTGATTATCGCGATGGAATTGCMAATACWGARGGWCTTATTCATCATGTKATWAAGTCRCTTGGTCTGTCAGAAAAACTTATGTTTAAAGATCATGAAATTGATTTTACTGCTCCATTTGTACGATATACCGTTGAAGAATCTTTGATTGAAATCGGTGGTCTAACTGAACAAGAAATTAAAATAGATTCAATTGATGCAATGTTGCAGAAATACGAAGTCAAACTTGCAAATAAACAAGCATCTCATGGAGAGAAATTGTTTGCATTGTTTGAAGAACTTGTGGAAGAAAAAATTGTTAATCCAACTTTTATTATTGGATATCCTATTGAAGTTTCTCCWTTAGCAAAAAGAGATCCAAAGAATCCTGAYATTGCWGCWCGTTTYGAACTRTTTGTTGCKGGKATGGAGCTTGCTAATGGATTTACCGAATTGAATGATCCRCTTGATCAGGCWGAGCGATTTAAAMATCAAGTTGCTGCAAAAGATGCTGGTGATGATGAGGCACATAATTATGATGCWGACTATRTRCATGCACTTGAGTATGGTYTKCCTCCAACWGTTGGTGTTGGAATTGGSRTTGATCGMYTSGTMATGYTKYTRACRAATACCAGYTCWATTAAAGATGTTATTCTHTTTCCMACGCTTAAAAARTTRCATCATTCATGAAYKRYACAGAAATWAAAGGTATAAAATATCTATGGAAAAAAACAGCATCAGATCCTGATGTTGTTTCTGAAATATCACAAGCGTTTCAGATGAGTCGTCCTATCGCTCAGGCATTAGTAACTCGTGGTTTAACAAGTCCAAAAGAAGTAGCGCAATTTTTAGCAAGTGATCCTGAAACATTAGTGCATGATGCAACAATGCTTAAGGGAGCAGAAAAGTCAGTTGCGCGTATTATGAAAGCGATTGAAGATCAAGAAAAAATACTTATTTTTGGCGACTATGATGTGGATGGAATTACGTCGACTTCTTTGATGTTGATTGCTYTGTTRCCATTGGGAACAAAAATTAATTAYTTYCTTCCTAATCGWGCTCGKGATGGGTATGGACTTTCTGTRAAAGCAGTTGARCGAGCAGCTGCAAATAATTAYTCACTKATTATYACMGTTGATAATGGAATCACAGCATTTGATGCGGCCAAGGTTGCGTTAGAGCGGGGTATAGATCTTATTATTACTGATCATCACCAGCCACATGAAACAGTGCCATTAGCATATGCAATTGTTAATCCTCAACAGCGTGATTGTCAGTATCCTTTTAAAACATTTGCTGGCGTCGGTGTTATTTTTAAGCTAATTGATTTGCTGTATAAAAAATTAGGCAAGCAGTTGCCAGAAAAAATATATGAACTTTTAATGTTAGGGACCATTGCTGATGTTGTTCCTCTGGTCGATGAAAATCGATACTGGGTTCAGCAGGGCCTTGCAAAAGTTAATGCTAAAAGAAGCTTTGCAATGCAAACATTGGCAGACAATGCAAAACTTACCAAACAGGTATGGAAATCGCTTGATGTTGGATTTATGATAGCRCCRCARTTGAAYGCKCTTGGGCGACTTGATGATCCWCGKGATGCGGTTAAGTTTTTAGTGAGTCCGCGGATGGATGAAGTACTATCAGTTGGATCAGTGCTGAAAGTTATTAACGAAGAACGTAAGAGGATCGATCGATCTATTTTTGATCARATTGATRYAACAATAAAAAAAGGTKCAATTGATTTAACWACYGAGCGRATTATTATGGCTGCRCATCATGAYTGGCCAGCTGGAGTYATMGGRTTGGTTGCAGGWAAGTTAATGCATAGTTATGGTCGCCCATCTATCTTACTTCATCTGGGAAAAAATGGCATAGCAAAAGGATCATGTCGATCGATTGAATCGTTCAATATTTTTGAAGCTTTAACTGCATGTGATGATCTTTTGTTGAGTTTTGGTGGACATAAATGTGCTGCCGGTTTAAGTATTGATCAAGATAAAATTCCTGCATTTAAAGCACGGCTTGAAGAGTTGATAGAAGAGGTTTGTTCATTTGATGATTTGAAGCCAACATTAACTATTGATGCTGAAATTCATCTGGGTGATTTAACCAAAAAATGTATGAAAGATTTATCACTTCTTGAGCCATTTGGTAATCAGAATCCACAGCCTCTGTTTGTAACAATGCCGGTAACACAATTAAAATCGCCAACATTGTTAAAAGATGCACATGTAAAAACAACTCTGTTTGTTGATGGTATCATTAAACCGGTTATCTTCTTTAATCGACCTGATTTGTATCCACTGTTGCAAGCAGCGCAAGATAAGCAATTTATTGTTGTGGGACATGCAACAACGAATGAATGGAATGATAAAGTTTCTATAGAGATGCAAGGCTTAGATATCGCCTTTGTTTAATTAAACTGAGAATAGTTTACTTAAGTAGGCACGTCCTGAGTCGGCAAGGACGGCAACAATAATAGCATCAGAAGGAAGCGTTGTAGATATTTTTTCAATAATATATAAAACTGCACCGCTACTTGGGCCGACTAAAAGTCCACGCTCTTTGCTGATTTTTCTTGCAGTAGAGAATGCTTCTGCATCAGTGACTGAGTATATTTTGTCGACAACCTTTTTATTAAAAATACCATCTACATAATCGATACCAAGTCCTTCTGTCAGATAAGGCCGAGGATTTTTACAGGAAAATGGACTTGTTGCCGCATCAACGCCAATGATTTTCATATCGGGATTCTGTTCTTTTAAAAAACGACCAGCACCTGAGATGGTTCCGCAACTACCTGCTGCAATAACTACATGTGTTACAGAGCCATTCGTCTGGTTCCATATTTCAGGACCGGTTGATTTATAATGTGCTTCACTGTTGTCATGATTAAAATATTGATCTGGCATGAATGATCCGTCAATCTCTTGAGCAAGTTTGATTGCAACTTTGCGATAATCTTCTTTTTTATTTTCGTCACATACAATAACTTGAGCACCATAGGCAATAAGTGTCTGCTTTTTTTCAGAACTCGTACGATAGGGAATMGTGATGATGACGCGATATCYTTTRAGAGCTCCAATCATAGCAAGAGCGATACCTTGGTTRCCRGATGATGCTTCAACAATTGTKCCCYCAGGTYGYAARAGCCCTTTYTKTTCTGCTTGATCAATCATGTAWGCAGCGGTTCGATCTTTGATGCTTCCGCCAGGATTAAAATACTCGAGTTTAGCAAAAAGTTGTTGAGGAATATTGAGTGGCAGATGAACAAGAGGGGTGTTTCCAATCAAAGAAAGAAGACTTGAAGAAGCATCAACAGGTGATTTTTGAGCCGTTTTTAATATTGATCGTTCCTGAGGTTCTAGTGCCATGAGATATTCCTTTTTAAAAAGCTAATGTATGCTAAGATGAAAATGAGTATAGAATATTTTTTAAAAAAAATACACAGCTATTCAGCTGATTTTACTATGGAGACTTGAATYTATGAATGCAGMTATACGTGTCCGYTTYGCKCCGTCTCCCACKGGRTTTATGCATCTKGGAAATGTGCGAGCAGCTCTGTTTAATTATTTATTYGCAGAMCATCATCAAGGARYATTYGTTTTRCGKATCGAAGATACCGATGCATCACGCAATCTAGATGTTGCTTCTCAGAAAATTTTTGACGATTTAAAATGGTTAGGCTTGTCATATGATGAAGGCCCAGTAGTTGGCGGAAAGTATGCACCATACAATCAGTCTGACCGTTCTCGTCATTATGAAAAGCATTTGAATGAGTTGATTGCTAATCAAAAAGTGTACCGTTGTTTCTGTACAACAGAGGATCTTGGTAAGAAACGTGAGCGTCAAATAGCGCTCAAAAAACCGCCTCGCTATGATCGAACTTGTCTACATTTATCTGAGGAAAAGGTGAAGGATAAGGTAGTTCATGGGATACCATTTGTTTGGCGTTTTGCGCTCAATAGTGATCAGTTGATTACTATCAGAGATTTGGCTAAGGGCGATGTTAATTTCGAAATGCATAATTTTGCGGATTTTCCTTTAACACGATCAGATGGCAGCTTTACTTTTATGTTTGCTAACTTTGTTGATGATTGGGAAATGAAAATCACACATGTTCTGCGTGGTGAAGATCATCTATCAAATACAGCCTTGCAAGCAGCTTTGTATGATGCATTTGCAGTTCAATTGCCTACTTTTTGGCATCTTCCAATGATCTGTAATGTTGAAGGAAAAAAACTTTCAAAGCGTGACTTTGGATTCTCTCTTGATGATCTAATTCAAGATGGTTTTTTGCCAGAGGCTGTTGTTAATTACTTGGCGACCATTGGGGTATCAAGTGAGCAAGAAGTTCAATCTCTTGAAGAGCTGGTTAAGTCATATGATTTTTCACATGTGAGTGGTGCAGCAGCTGTTCGATACAGTGTTGAAAAATTGATCTGGTTTAATCATCAGTGGATACAAAAAATAAGTATTGATCGTCTTGTTTCGTTATGTATGCCTTTTTTAGAAAAAGAGTTTGACAAAAAAGTTGTTTCTCTTGTTAAAGATCTTGATCAAAAAATACTGTTGGTTCGATCAGAAATGAAGCAGTTAGGTGATATTTTGTCATTGCTCCGATTCTGTTTTGTTGAACCAGTATATTCGCGTACAGCTTTGTTAGAAGTTGTTCCTGAAGAAAAGTTTTCATTGGTGCAATCATTGTTGCAAGTAGGTCTGAACGATGCAACTAATCCGGATGTTTTTGTTGAAAAAATGAAACAAGAATTAAAGATGCAAAAAGGATTAGCCTCATTTTTTTGGAAATCACTTCGGTATGCTTTAACAGGCGCTTTTTCAGGAATGAACTTTAAAGATTGCTCGCAGTTACTTGCAAAAGATCAGCTCGAAAGTCGTATTCAAAAATTATTGAAATAAAAGAAGGGGCAACTTGATGCCCCTATTTATCTTCGTTGATCATTCGATTTTCTTTTTTTTTAAAATGTCGAACAAACCCATGATCAATAAAATACTGCATGAAAGCTATGAATCGTTCTTCTTGTCCTGGTGGGACAAAAAATTCGAATAGATCGTTCTTGGAATCTAGAGCACGATCGAAAGCGAGGTCGTCTTCGTTGCGTAAAGCGCCGGTAATAAACCAGGTCATACGTTTTTCAAGAGTTGCGGTGAAATAACTGCAATACATGATATTCTTTCTATTAAAATATTTATAATTAACATAAAAAGGGTATCATTCTTCTCTGTTTGTTACAAGATGTAGCAGTCAATGTTTCAAAAATAAATGCTGACAGTAATTATTTTGGCGGCACTGGAATTATGTTATTTGTCATAGGAAGTTGTAAATTTGAAAATCCAGGTTGATTTATTGGGGTGAGTCCTGGAGAAGGTCTAGGTGTAGATGTTGGCATTGGGGTGAGTCTCGTATTTACAACTGTTTTTGGGATGCTAGGCAAAGGGGTGAATACTTTAGGAGCTTGATTTGGAACAAGCTTTGCAGGAGTTGGAATTGCAATCGGCGTAACGGCTTTGTTTGCAGGTATAGTAGCTGGTATTGGTATGGGTGAAAAATTAGTACCAATTGTTGTTGGCATAGCTATTGGGGTAGTAATTTTTTGAGGGGTTGGTCCTGGTATTGCGATAGGTTTCAAAAATGGATTAGTCGGTGTTTTTTTAGGTTTTGCATTTTTTTCTATTGTTGCAGTTGCTGGTTGCGCAGTTGCGTTTACAGCAGCTTTAACTGCTTCTTTGATCATCTCTTTAACATCTTTTTTATCTAGTTTTTCATTTTTTGTATCTTCTTCACTTCCACCACTTTTTTTATTTTCAATTGGTCGGTATTCAGACATCAGAATTTCTTTAAAAAGAGAGAGTGATTTTTCTAGCTTGTTAAATCTTTTATACGCTTCAGCATTGGTGGTGAACTTGCTTGATCCAAGAAACTCAACAGCTGGAGTTTTTACTTCTTTAATTGATTCATATACTTCTTCACTGATCTGGTTTTCATTTTCATCTGATTTGTTGATATCATTAACTTTTGCTATTTCGAATGCATCATCTTCATCCGCTTTCGCATCTGTATGAATTGATAAAGCAATAGAACTAATCAGGATATAAAAAAGTAATTTTTTTGTTCTGGTATGCATGTTACCCCCTTGGTATACCTGCGTGTATGATTTAAAAAATATATTCAAATATGAAAGTCTTATAGTTATAATAACATAGAAAAGTATCAAATTGTCAACAATTCAAGTGTCTTGACCACTTCTATGCAATAGTGCTATAAAAAAGCTGATTTAACTTTGATCAACAAATATTTTTTACAAAAAAAAGGGATTCCATGTGTATCTTYAAAAAAACATTATTTTTTACACTTTTTCTATCCTTTTTATTAATACCAGAAAATAATGCTTCTTTTCCAATGTTGATATATCACGATCCAATGCCATTGTACTCTCCTCGAGGGGTTGATGTTCTGCCTGCTATGCTATCTCAATTCGAAAAAGAGCATCGATGTTTTTCATGGGATCTTTCATTTTATACGCAGCAAGCTAAAACAAGTAGAAATGATYTGGGAACAAAAGTTTTYTTAGGAAATCGACTTGGTCGTATTAATGCAGYAGGACTGTTTTTTAATACAGATYTGRAGTTTACAGCTGCAGRTGRTRAAMAATATRATCTTYTGTTTGAYCCAGCTTCAGGAGATAACTTTAYTCAAGAAGCAAAAGATAAWTTTCCAGCTTTGACTTCAGCTTATAATACTCTTAAGGCTATTGATGATGCTGTTCTCGTTGACCCAGACAAAGTTAATATATCTTTGTATGATGACACACAGAATACGAGAGGMTTYATGAGTCTGTCGAGTCGATTTAAAAAGCGAGGAATTCGAAATAGTTTTGGTTTTGAACCAATAGAGTATTTTCGTTTTAAACTACAGTTTGGATTTGCTGAGTATTCATCGGTTGGTGACTTTATAAGTGAGGGTGTCTCAACAGAAAATGGCGTGACTGAACTTAATACTCATCTAACCAATCAGCAGAGTATTACATTGATAGCGAGCAATTTCGGGTATGATTTTAATTTTCAGAAAAAAACAACTGTTGAAGATGTCTGCTTCAGTGYTGAGTTTAAATATCCAGTTATATTTCATGGTGCTGACTCGGAGCCATCGGTATCGCTCCATCCATTTTTTGGAYTAGGGGTCTGGATCCCTTCTGGWGCCAARAGTGATCCAAGTAAAATATTTTCTCTYTCTTCAGGRAATGAAGGGTTTYTAGGGCTTGGRATTAATGGAGGWYTMATWTTYCATTTTCTTGAAGTTTACTATGTYTCATTTGAAGGKGCATGTACTTTTTTTGAGAGTAAAGATGTKATTTTACGSTATCCAACRCATAGYTTTCAGCAAGGRTTGTATCCATTTACCAAGTGGTTTAATAAACGRCCAGGAATGAGTTGGGATYTRAATGTTTCACTTTGTGCACGACATGTMTTTGARGGTCTTTCATTTTATTTGGATTATATTTATGCTCAGCATGAATGCGATACTATTGCAAGTTATATTCCACTTCCTGATTTCTCAAGGCCTGATGATGTTAAGTCGCTTGATTGTACAACGTATTTAACTTCTAATGAGTACACCCCTTTAAAAGTCGCTCCAGCTGAGGGTGCAGCGCTTACAGAACAAGATGTTTTTGATGCATTAAGCCTGCTTGGTTTTTGGAAAAGTGAAATGTTTACCGTCGGAATGAGCTACGAAATAACTCCTGGATTTGAATTGGGACTTGCGTTTCGTGGAAATCTTTCTGGGCGTCAAATTACCCGTACAGAAACCTTGATGGGGACAATTCGATTGGCCTTTTAGTTTTTTTTGACAGGGATTCTGAATTGTGGTAGTATTAATTCATATTTCAGTCGTATTTTATTATTTTTTTGAGAATGGTTGGTCGCAATGTCAAAAACCTATAATATTGAAGTTTCAGTTAATGGGAATGTAGAAAAGAGCCTTAAACAGTTAAAAAAGMAAATTGAGCGCGAAGGTGTTGTTCGTGACATGAAGCGTGGCGTCTATTTTGAAGCTCCTTCACAAAAGAAGCGTAAGCGTAAAATGCGAGCGATTAAAAATAATATCCTTAAGTCATCCGAAGTTATTTAAATATTAGTATTAAATTATGTTACATAAAAGACCTGTCTCTRTTCGTCGTGAGCAAAAAAAATCTYTGTATAAAAGAGAGTTTTCAAAAATATTTCAGGTGTTATCTGAAGATGTTTCTGAGCTTATCTCTTTAGTCGTGACTCGTGTTGAAATATCTGCCGACAGTGGTGTCTGCTATATTCATTTCTCAAGTTTCAAGGGTGAGGATGCTTACAAAGAAGGCCTTGAACAGTTAAAGCTGTACAAAGGATCCTTACGAAGAGCTTTAGCAAAAAAAATTAGAACGCGGTATGTTCCGGAACTTGTTTTTTGTTACGATGAAGAATTGGAAGAACAACGACATATTGAAGCTTTGCTTGACTCTGTTAAAAGTGATAGCAATGAGACTACTGAGTCTTCTAGCTTTTAAGTTAAGGAAAAGGTATGATTTTTAGCTTTGAGGATGCTATAGAGCTCCTCTTGGTCATCTTTTTCTTTGCTTCTGTCGGTTCTTTTTTAAATGTTTTGGCGTACCGTCTTGTTCATGATAAATCTTTTTTTGCAGTAAGGTCTTCTTGTCCAGATTGTCAGACGATTATTCCTTGGTATTATAATATTCCATTGATTTCTTTTTTCTGGTTGCGTGGTCAATCTTCATGTTGTCAGAAAAAAATATCTTGGTTATATCCGTTAATAGAGCTGTTATCGACTCTTGTTTTTACCTTACATTTTTTTTGTATAACTTTTTACTCAAGTTATACCTCAATGATTTATTATCTGCCATTGAGTTGCTTATTGGTTGCTATTCGAACTGATCTTGAGGAGATGGTTATTTTGACGCCACTTTCTTTATGGATCGCTCCACTTGGCCTGATAGCTGCTTTTCTTGGTTGGCTTCCGATTACAGTTTATGAAAGTCTTTTGGGTGCAATTGGTGGGTATACACTTTTATATATAATAAATTGTATTGCGATAAAAATACGGGGCGAGCCAGGTATTGGTGAAGGCGACATGGATCTTATCGCATTAATTGGTGCTTTTTGGGGAATTCAATTTCTACCTTATATTTTGTGGGGAGCATCAATTATTGGGCTTGGTATGAGTCTTTTTTTTATTAAAAAAAATCAAGATTTGCTTGTTATTCGTGTTCCTTTTGGTCCATCTCTGGCTATTAGCATATTTCTCATCCACTTATATTCTTTTATGTAAATTCTTTTGTCACCAATGCAATAGTCTCTTTTAATGATTTTTTAATTAACAGACCAGCTGCATTTTTATGACCACCACCACCAAATTTTTGAGCAAGTAGGTTAACATCGGTTTTCGTTGATCTGAGTGAAACCTTGGTCTCTTCTTTACTGACTTCAGAAAACAGAGCAACAATGTCAACAGGCATGTTTTGTATAACAAAATTATGAATTGTTCCTGCCATACCATTTTCACTTTCTTCGTGATTAAGAGTAAGCCAGATGGATTGTTTACTTTCAGACTGCTTCATATTTTGCAAAAGTTTGCCCCATAGTTGTAACGATTCTACTGTTTTTTGTGCATATAAAAGTCTGTTGAGTTCAAACATGTTAGCACCATGTTCGATGAGGTGTGTTGCTGTGATAAGTGTCTGTTTTGAGGTATTACTTGTCTGAAATGATTGAGAATCATACAGTATTCCGTATAAAAGTGTTGAAGCAAGCTCTGTATCAATAATTGTTGGATCCCATTCTTGTAAAAGCCAGTAGACAAGTTCACAGGTGCTTGAAAGATCTGAAACAAYGAAGTTATAAGAGCCTTTGATTGAGTTGCTTACATGGTGATCAATATTAATAAGCGGGATCTCTTTGAATGATTCAGGATAATAGAGTCGATCATAGTTAGCTGTGTCACATGCAATGAGCAGGTCAGGTTGTTGGCTATGTTYATTAATATRTACATTTTYAGGATGGGCATACATCGATTCTGTGCTTTTTGATGGATAGATAGTTTCTACATTTWTACCGAGTTTTTCAGACCAYKTGGATAGTGCTGCACATGCTGAAATGCCATCTGCATCAGGACGTAGGTGGGTAAGGAAGGTGATTCGTTTGCTTTTTTTTATTATTTGTAATACTGTTGCGATATCGTTATTTTTTTGAATTTGAACGAGAGTTTGTATCATAAAAAGTATCCTTTTATTGAGTAATTATCTGTAATTTTTAGTATGGCAGAAAAATTATTTCTAAGAAAATTTTAATTAATTTTATTTTTAGTGAATTTTTTACTTCCCCTTCATAAAAAAAATTGATAAATTGTTCAACATAATATTATAAAATTACAGTTAGAACATTCATCGTGCATTTTCATCAATTGTACTGTATAATATTTTTATACATAATAACGTTTAGACATATACCATATAAAGAAAATACGGCAAGGTTTATGCTGTTACCATTTTATATGTATCTTACCAGAAAGGAAATGTATGACTAATGTTTCTCGAGTATCACCTCAGGTACAGAAAAATTTTATTAAGGTGCGTAATTATACAGAGGTTGTGGCATACCTTGATGCATTGAAAAAAATAGATTATAGCGAGGCAGCTGTAGTTCGAATGCAAAAAATGAATCTTGCATTATCGAATGTTGCAGGCAAGCGAGATCTGATTTTTGTCGTTGGAAACAATGGTAAAAGTTCAACTATACAGTTTGCAGCGAGGCTCTTGAAGGAAGAAAAGGTTCGAGTAGCAACGTTATATTCTACACATATTCTTAACTACAATGAGCGTCTTACTATTGATTTGACAACRATTAATAACAAGACTTTTGTTGATMATGTCAATGAGGTAATYACYCTYRTTGAAAATGAAAAAATCGATGCAACAGCGTATGAAATTGTTCATATGGCTGGTCTTTTATATGCAGATGCTGAGAGCGCTGATGTTGTAATTATGGAAGTAGGGCTTGGTGGAAAGCATGATGCTACTGCKGCATTCAAGTCATCAGTTACTGCTTTGACACGTGTTGCAAGTGCTAATGAAGAAGTTTTAGGATCTGATCTTGATCAAGTAGCTTTTGAAATGATGGCAATCGCTAAAAAAGATACCTGGATTGTTTCTGCAGAACAGAGTAAAATTCGTTTGCAAAAAATGAAAAGCTTTGCTGAAGAACAAGGCTTGCTATGGGCAATGCCGATCAGAAAGCTTGCTCCTTTRCCATATATTTTTGAACAATTGTATGGTCGKTCAGCATCACTGGCAGAGAGAATYGCTCAAATTTATGTTGAAGAGATTAAAAAGAAGTTYTCTCCWTTTTTACGTGGYAATCTTCTTGCAACAGAGCGCGGCAGACGTGGTCGTCCAACAACTGAGGCGAAGCGTAATGCTGAGTTGAATCCTATAAAAACACTTCGTAGTTTCTGGTTTGAAAATTTTGAATTGTTACATGGTCGTTTTGAGTTATTAGAAAAAGAAAAGCCGACAGTTTTGCTTGATAATGCAGCAAATATTGATGCATTTAATAATCTGTTTCTTGGCATTCGTCTGTTGCATTATCAAAGACAGCTCAAGGGTGTCTCTTTGATAATTGGCATTAGAAAAAGTATCGATGCGGTTGAAATTATTAAATTGATGCGTTATCTGTTTAAAAAAGTTGCAGGTTTTATTTTCTTTGTACCGCTTGCAGATCCTGATACTTCACATGATGTCATGATGCTTGAAAATATAGCTAAAGATTTAAATGTAAAAGCAAAAGCATGTGCTTCGTTTACAGAAGCGTTTGATAATGCTAAAAAAATGGTTGATGATCGTCATGGTATAGTCGCAATTACTGGCTCAACAAGTATTATTGCAGAGTATCTAAGACAAAAAAATATTAAAAAATTCTAATTCTAGAAAAGATTTTTTTAATGAGGGTCCTGGTATCAGGACCCTTTTTTCTGCTTGCAAAATAGGCGTTTTTCGCGGTATGCTAATCCATATTTTGGTCTTAAAAAGGATGGATAGAGCATGAAAAAAAATGTTTTGGTTGTTGGGGGAGCGGGATACATAGGGTCACACATAGCATATTTATTAGCAGCACATGAGTATCAAGTCGTGATTTTCGATAGCTTTATATATAATCAAAAATTTGATCCTTCATGGGCAACGGTGGTGAGGGGTGAAATAGCTGATCTGGTACTTGTGAAAGAGAGTATTGARAAGTATGAAATTGATGCAATTATCTATTGTGCAGCGAGGATTGAGGTCGGAAGATCGGTAACGAATCCGGCTGAATTTTATAGAACAAATCTGATAGATACAGCACTTTTTTTTGAAGCAGCACGACAGGCAGGAGTCGGAACATATATTTTTTCATCGAGTTGTGCAGTTTATGGTGATCCTGTGACGCTGCCGTTGCATGAGTCACATTCAAAAAATCCGCTTAATCCGTATGGAAAAACAAAGCGGGCGATTGAATGGCTAYTTGAAGATTATGCTCAAGCTTATAAAAGTAAATATGTTTCCTTACGATATTTTAATGCATCAGGGGCATTGCCAGAAGTTGGCATTGGGGAGTGTCATAACCCAGAAACACATTTGATTCCTTTGGCAATTCATGCGTTATACACGAAGCGTCCCTTAAAAATATTTGGAACAGATTATGATACGCCTGATGGCACTGCGATTCGTGATTATGTGCATGTAATTGATATTGCTCAAGCGCATATAAAAGCTTTAGAGCATCTGGAAAAAACAGCTATTTCTGGTTGTTTTAACTTGGGAACAGGTGAAGGTCATTCAGTTAAAAAAATTATCAAAACTATTGAAAAAATAAGTGGGAAAAAAGTTCCGATACAAGTAATGCCGCGTCGTGAAGGGGATGCAGAARTTCTCGTTGCTGATGCTGAAGARGCTCATCAAATTTTAAATTGGGAGCCTGAACATTCTTCGCTYGAATTTATTATTAAAAGTGCTTTGAARTGGGAAGAGATACGGTTGCACGAACAACAGAAAAATAAAATTATTGTATCGGCCGTTTAAATCGTTTGGCAATTTCTGTTTTAGGCATCTTCCAGATTGTTGGCCGACCATGAATGCACATATGTCGATTCGGCGTATTAAAAAGATCTTTAATCAGTTGAAGTTGCTCTTCTCTTGATAGTTGGTCTCCAGCTTTAACAGCTGACTTGCATGCAAGATGGCTATGCATATGTTCATTCAATTTTTTACGCAAATCTTCCTTGGAAAGCTGTTTTTGATCATCATGGAGGGCTGCAACTTCTTTGATGCATTCGATAATATCAACACCTTGAATGTGTGGCGGAGCTGARTAAAYAACAATACTTGAAGGRCCRATTGATTCGATTTCAAATCCTTGTGTTGAAAAAAAATCTTTCATTTGCAAGAGGAATRTTCGTTCTACTTCACAAAGTTCTATCGTCTCTGGAAATAAGAGTCGAGATCCTTCTTTATGCTCAAATTTTGATGTCCAGCGTTCATATAAAATACGTTCATGTGCCGCATGCTGATCGATCATAATTAACTCATCATCTGATTCAAGTAAAATATATGTTTTGTCACATTGTCCGATTAATTTTGGAAGTTCGAGGTCTGTTTTTTTGATCTGTTCTTGTTTTTCAAGTGGGAGTGAAGCATTGATTGTTTGAGCATTTTGTTTAGCAAAAAGAGGCTTTAGCGGTTCTTTAATAATTCTGTTTTTTATAATATCTGTGTTGGACAGAGGAGATATTTTTAAGCTCTCTTTATTTTTTTGAGCTTCAGGGAAAGGGTCTGTTTTTTGCATCTTGTTAAACGTTACAACATTTTCATGTTCAAACAGCTCTGTGAGCGGTTTTCTTTCTTGTTTTTGCAGAGCAGTTTTAAAAGGAGTCGCTTCATTTTCAGTTTTATTTGTCTGTTCAAAAAAGTTTGGAATCGCTTTGAAATCAGTGAAAAAATTATTGACTGTTGATTTCTGATTATTTTTTTTGATTGTTTTCTGTAAGTAATCGGAGTTGTTTTTTTCGAGTGCCTGTTTCACTGCTTCCGTTAACGTGTTATCAATAATACCTGGTCGAACAAAGCGGACTTCTTCTTTTCGTGGATGAATGTTAACGTCGACGCCAACACCTGACATGGTTAAAAGCATTACCGCAACGGGGAATCGTCCTGGTGGAAGAGAAAGCTGATATCCTTTAATAATTGCTTTCGCCAAGCTACTGTTTTTTACTGGTCGACCATTGATGAAATATATAATATTTTGACGATTGTATCGATGAACTGTCTGTTCTGAAATAATGCCGGTGATGCTTATTTTTTCTTTTTCATTGGTATGATTAAGAGAGATCATCTGTTTTGCCAGTGGAAGCCCCCAGATTTGACAGACACGATCTTGTAAAGATTCAACAGCAGGGGCTTGCAAAATCGGTCTGTTGTCACGAAAAAGGGTGAAATTAACAGATAAATTACTTAAGCAGAATGCGTAAACAACTTGTTGAATCGCATGCCATTCAGTTTCGTCAGCACGTAAGAATTTTTTTCTGACCGGTGTGTTATAAAAAAGATCTTCAATAATAATATCGGTTCCATGCTGCATAGTAACTGGAGACTCTTTTTCTATTTTTCCAGCATGAACAATTAATTGGTATCCATTGTCAGACTCTCTTTCGTATGACTGTATTGTTAACTTGCTGATTGATGAAATGCTTGCAAGTGCTTCGCCACGAAATCCAAAGGTTTCGATCTGTTCAAGATCATCAAGTTTTTTAATTTTACTTGTTGCAAAAGGTTGGATCGATCGTGGAATATCATCTGGGCTCATGCCAGATCCATTGTCGACAATCTGTATTTTCTGTTTGCCTGATTTTTCAACATAAATTTTAATAGTTGTTGCACCAGCATCAAGGCTATTTTCAATACATTCTTTTAAGACAGCAACTGGTCGTTCAATAACTTCACCAGCTGCAATTTTTTGAACTTCATGAGGATCAAGAAGATGAATTTTTTGCATAGGTTTAAGATTCCATAATTTTGTATATTTATATATTTTTTATTCGTATAAAAGTATAACATCATTGCTTTAAGGCYGCTATTTTTTTATACTTTTATTCATATTTTGAATTTTTTGTAAGAGGTAAAGTTATGCAGCATTTACAAAAAATATTTTTGAGTCTTTTTTTAATATGCTCAATAGAGAWYYTTTTTCTTTTTACTTGTCGATCTTCGATACCAAAAACAGCTATCTCTTTTCCTGCAGTTGTTGCAGCATTTCCAACGGCAGATCTTACATGGGCTAAAGAAGAAGGTTTTATAGATTTACAAAGATATGGTGGCATAATTGATGTTCATACATTTCATCAAAAAAGTTGGGAAACCGATTCGATGCGACGGTATTTTGGTATGCCTCTTGATGATGGAAGTTTTTCTGACAGCATTGCAGTTGGATCGGATCAACTATTAAAGCCAGAAGACGTTTTGCATGATGGACAGGCTCTTAATTCAAAAAATAGAACATTGATGCAATCATTACGATTTCATCCAAAGCAGACAGTGACCGGTCTGCAGTTTTCTTATTTTCAACAATTGTGTGACATTTCTCCATACGTTGCAATCAGTTTTGATTTGCCAATTTTATCTGTGAGCAATTCATTAAATCTTGAATCAACAGGAATCTGCACAGATCAAAAGTTGCCGACTAAACAAGATGTTGATTCAGATGTTTTGTATCGTGGAAAGTCTGTTTCGTTTCAAGAGTATCTCGAAGGAAAAGTTGAACAAGATGGTCTGTTCCAACAGTTGCCACTCAAAAAAATGAAAATTTCATCTGGTACAATACATAGCAAAGGTCTATCAGATTTGACAATACGATTTCATGGTCTCTTTTGTTATCGCCCAACACGTGTTTTTGATCTGAGTATCCATTGTTCTGTCCCATTTGAAGCACATGAACAAGGGAATTTTTTATTTGAACCGGTACGAGGGAATGCTGGCAGGTGGGGTTTTGGTGCAAAAGCTGAGTATGCAGCACAGTTTTTTTGGAATAATAATACGACAAACTTGCATTTAGTTGGATCAATTCGATACGATTATATTTTGCAAGGCAGTGCCTGTCGTGCTCCTGGGTATAAAAGAGAAGATGGAAATATTTCTCCATGGCATTTGTACCGATTAGCAGGCACTTTGAAAGAAAAGAAAATAGAACCTCTTGCAAATATTATAACGCAAGAGTTAAAAGTTAGGCCTCAAAGTCGTTTGCGTTGTACGGGGTTGGTTGGTGTTCAGTGGTATACGTGGAATATTTCATTCGGAACGGATATGTACTGGCAACAGAAAGAAGAAGTTGCGCTCAAACAATGGAACAATGCCAGGTACAATATTGTAGCAAACGATTATGAGATGCAAGTACCATTTGATCCGAGTCTTCATCGACATCCAGTTGAGGGTGTAAGCGGTGGGATAAACAGAGATGATCTGGTACTGGATTTGGCAACAACTGAAGCATTCTGTTTACAAAGTTTGTATACATATGTTTCAAAAATGTTTGTTTGCCAAGAACAAGGATCGATACTTTTTGCAGCTGGTGGTGGTTGTTCGATAGCACATGGCAATGATGAAAAAAATCAAATTGGAGAAAGATGGTTTTTGTGGACACGTCTTGGAATTATTTTTTAATTAAAACTCTGCATCTGCAGGGGCGAAAGGATAGCGAGCAAAAAAAGTTGATAAAAAAATTAAAAACATTTCACTTTTTTCTTGCAAAGGTTGTAAGAATGTGTACATTGTGGGATGAGAAAGTTAGTTGTATTGGTACTACAAAAAAGATCGATGTGTAGTTCTAAAACACATCAATCAAAAAGGGAGAAGCTATGAAGGGTTCAATTTCACGCCTTTTATTTGCAATGCTTGCAGTTAGTTCTGCATATGCGGAGACAGTTCATTACGGAAAAACTTACATGCTCCAACGTTCACAAGGTGTTAGCCTTGAGAAAGAGTACGTTACTTTTCATAAGCATATGCATATGTCAAGTGGTGATCGTATCGGTGGTAGCTTGCAGGTAGTTCCTTTCTATCAAGAATCAAGTCATAATAAAGATTGCAAACCATGTGGAACTGCAAGTACATCAGGATCAACAAGTGATGGCGCAAAATATGGTAAATATTTTGGTCGTAAGAAC
Organism: Candidatus Babelota bacterium; assembly: GCA_002401785.1. GTDB lineage: Bacteria > Babelota > Babeliae > Babelales > CAZZPM01 > CAZZPM01. Next base: position 50,639 of record NVUD01000001.1, on the reverse strand, counting down.
GAAACAAGCACAGTTGTTAGCTCAGGTTGTGATACCGGATGTGCAAATATCGAAGATTGGATTGGCGTAAGCAAAACAGCAGATGCTGAAGCATTGACACCACGTCAAGTGTTCCATATCTCAAAATTTCAAGCTGGTGGAGCGACAGAAGTTATTGATTTTGATGCTAATATAGTTGCAGCACAAACTTTAAAAGATCGAGTTCAAATTAATCCACAATCATCTTCAGTTGGTGCACGATTTGATTATCATCAAAAATTAGATGCATTACTTGAAGGTCTTTATTTTAAGTTGAGTGTTCCAGTTGTTAATAACAAAACTAATGTTAATGCAAAATCTATCGGTGATGATGATGCACAACAATTGGCATTAGCTCTTACAGATCTTAATACTCCAGCTACAGCTTTAACTGGTGAATCAAAAACATTCTTACAATACCTTGCAGGTAATGTTTCAAGTCTTGATCCTGCTAACAGACAGAATGCATTGACAAAAGCAAAAGTTGTTTTATGCAGTCGTGATGTAACTGGTGTTGCTGATGTTGATTTTGTAATTGGATATAACTTTTTACAAGAAGATACATATCATGCTTGTTTAAATATCGGTACAACTTTTCCTACAGGAACTAAAACATGTGGCGAATACTTATTTGCACCACGTGTAGGKACTGATCATTGGGGATTTGGCGCTGGTTTTGARACTGGTGTGAACATCTGGAGTTGTGATAATTGTGAATTAGAACTTATGTTAGTTGGTAATTATCGCTACTTGTTTAAAGATAAAGAGWTYCGTACAGCRAGTGATGGWCAATTTGGTCAYTACAAAYTWGGTGAYAAGAGYGATGCAAAAKYRRRYGATGCWTTCTTYCCACTTGCAAATKYATTGACACAAGAATGGGATGTAACTCCAGGCAGCCAATTTGAATTGCTTTTGAATCTTTCATGCACCGCATGGGAATCATTTGTATTTGATCTCGGATACAACTTCTACTACCGTGAGAAAGAAAAAGTTGAATTTCGCGATTGTAATTTGAATGCATTAGCAAAAACTGGTGTAGCAAATCTTGATGCAAGAGCAGATGCAGCAGGAAGTACAAATGTAGTTCGTGTAGCTCCAACAGTCTTGACAGAAGAAGTTCTCAAAGAAAAATGGATCTGTGCAATGGAAACACCACGTCAATTGACACACAAAATCTATGCATCAGTTGGATATGTCTACAATGAATGGGAATATCCAGTTTCAGGCGGCGTGTTTGGTGGTTATGAATTCACCGACAATGCAGCTATGGAACAATGGCACGTAGGTGGAAAAGTTGGCGTATCGTTTTAATTGATACTCTATTCTTTTACATACAAGTAAAAAAAACGGTCGCAGACTTTGCGACCGTTTTTTTTGAACAATTCAAAAAAATTACAGGGAGAATCATATGATTACAACTATTATGTTTTGGGCGATTTTGTTAGGGTTTTCTCAGGTAAGGGCAGATGTTTCAGATGGAATGGGCGATGGCATCGATCATGAATCTGCATTTGTAGAAACTGTTGCTGTAGAGGCTAATGCAGAAAAAAGAGGCTTTTCCGATGCTTTCGGACTATTCACTAAAGGTGAGCCATCTGATGATAGCGAATCAGATGCTGAGCAATCTCAGATTGAAGAAATTATTGAAGATTCTACAGATGTGGTTGATGCAGATAATCTGGTCAGAGATGAGGTTGAAGAAGCTGATGACTTAGAAGATGGTGAAGATTTTTCTTTGGAAAATGTAAAAGAAAAAGATCTGTTTGTAAGCGAAGAAGAAACATTATTACAAGAAGATGAGGTTGGAGAACCTCAGGTTGAACAATCTCAGGTTGAAGAATCTCAGGTTGAAACGTATGATAACCAAAAAATATTGATGAATGAACAGCTAGAGGAAGAAGTAATTCATGACCTGTTAGTTGAGTTGGAAGAAGACGATGAATTAAGTAATGAATCAGAGTTAATTGAGTATCATTGCCTCAAAGATTTACTTAAAACAGGTCCGCATAAATCTTCAAATTTGTTTATTTGGGCTAAGCGATTGGTTCGTGTTGGTGTCGGTGTTGGGGCTGCAACATCTATGGATTCTGGATTGATTTATTTTGCTAAAGATCAATCAGATAAACATGGAATTATCAAAGCTGTTGGACTCGCTTCATTGACTGTTTCATTGTACGAGTATTTGGCTCAGTACTTACCAGAAAATCAAGCTCTGTACAGTTCAGTCCTTACAAAAATTGTTCAAAATTGGAATCTGTATCATTTATTAATTCCAGAAGAATATGTTGATATCTTTGGTACGTTGCATAAAGATTATGTGGAAAATGGTCATCAACTCATGTTTACAGAGAAAGAAGCAAAACATTTTGTACGACAAATTAAATATGCTGTTAAAAATGAGATTGAAAAGAGAGAAAAAAAATAAAGTTTAATCGATAATTAATTAAAAAAGAGGTGAGTTAAAAAAACTCACCTCTTTTTTTTGCATGTATAAAACAGATTAATGTTTTAATCCATACATTTTTTATTGAATTAAAGCTTTAACTTTTGATTGATATGTTGCTTTATCCATGGCACCGGTTTGTCGATCAACCTCTTTACCTTTTTTATAAAAAATATAGGTTGGCACGCCTTGAATAGTATGTTCTTCTGCTGCATCTTTTGCTTGATCAATATCAACATGTATAAATCCAACTTTTCCTTGAAAGGCAGATTCCATCTCTTGATCAAGTGGTTTCATCATTTTACAAGCTCCACACCAGTCAGCATAAAATTTAACAACAACTGCACTTCCTTGTTTTTTTAAGGTGCTACTAAGTTCATCTTTACTTGTTACAGTTGTCACTGCCGTCAAAACCATACTCAGAGCATAGGTAATAACAAATAGTGAAAGGCTTTTTTTTATTATCTGTTTTAAAATCATAATTTCAGACTCCCTTTTTAAAAAAAGTTGTCACTGTCATCAAAACCATGCTTAAAGCAAGATAATGACAAAAGTATTAAGCTATGCTGTGACGCATAGAAAAAATATATTTATCAAAATCTTAACTCAAACAGTTAGGAATCAATAAACAGTGACAAACGTTCCAAGCTACAAAAGTAGCAATAATTTTAGTTGTCACTGTCATCAAAACCATGCTTAAAGCAAGATAATGACAAAAGTATTAAGCTACGCTGTGACGCATAGAAAAAATATATTTATCAAAGTCGTACTCAAATAGCAGGAATCAACAAACAGTGACAATGCTTTTTTTTACTAACATATTTTTATATGTTTTCTATTTATTTTTCATTTATATATTCTTATCGTAGCAAAGTTTATTGTAATAAATCAACAGTATTTTCAAATTGAAATATTTAATTCTTGAAAATACTGTTTTTTTTAAAAATATGGCATCTTTGAATACTTTAATGATAAACTTTTTTTGTTGGTGGGGGTTTTTATTTATTGAAAAAAGGGGATCTTATGTTCATGGTTCGTTCGTTTCGTTTCTTATGTATTATAGTTTTTGGTCTTTTTTGCACATCTTTTGTTAAAGAAGCTTTGTATGCAGCTGGAGCAGAATCGGTTGAAGTTGCAACTGACTCAGTAACATCAGAGCAAGCAGTTCCAGGAGCTGCACAAGACTCTATATTTAATCTTTTTGATCTTTCAACATGGAAAATAGACTCATCAAATTCATGGCTCTGGTTGTTGATCGCATCTTTTCTTGCTGGTATTTTGATTAGTTTTACACCATGTGTCTATCCAATGATTCCAGTGACTGCGGCAGTGATGCAAAATTATGCTTCAGGATCAATCTTTCAAACAATTATTCGTTCAATAACATACATCATGGGTATTGCGTTAGTTTATGCTTCTTTTGGATATATGACTGCTACAACAAGTATTATTTTTGGTTCATGGCTTCAATCGCCATGGTTGATAGGATTAATAGTCTCATTTTATCTCTATTGTGCTGGCGCAATGTTTGATTGGTACGATATGTATTTGCCATCATTTTTAAATCAACAGCATGGCTTCGCATCTAATGGGTCATTGATCTCAATATTTTTATACGGTCTTTTGACCGGAACCTTTGCAAGCCCCTGTGTTACGCCCGGTTTGGTATTGATTTTAGGCATTGTAAATCAGTTAAAGAATCCCTTGCTTGGTTTTTTAATGCTCTTTTTCTTTGCTATTGGCATGAGTCTTTTGCTTGTTTTGATTAGTCTTTCAACAAGCTTTGCTCAGAAATTGCCGCATGCAGGCGACTGGATGTTAGAAATCAAAAAAATATTTGGATTTTTGCTTCTTGCTGTTACTATTCCAGTCATTCAACGTTTTTTAACACCGATGCAACAGAGCATGGTCGAGCTGTCATTGCTTCTGATAATTGTTCTGTTTTATCTTTATCAACTTAAAAATAAAATCTGTTGCTCATCTTGTGCAAAGGGAGTTGAAGAAGTTCCAGAAAAGTCGAAATGTCTGATGTTAGATTATATTTTTATCGGCATGTATACAGTTTTCATCGTAGCAGGTAGTATTCGAATCTATTATCTTTTGATGCCTTTATTTATGCGTTAAAAGTATGAAAAAAAAACAATTTGTTGTTAGCTGGATTTTTCTTTTGATGTTTTTGTATGGTGTTGGAGTTTTATGGCAGCAGCATCATGCGATACGAATTCAACATTCGATAGCTTTTGAACAAGCGGCTATACATTTATTAGAAGAAGATATTCTTGTTGCAGAACAGGAGATTGCTCAACTTAAAACAGCTTCCTACATCACTAAAGCTTTAGCATCAGAAGAGTTTATTCAGGCATCTTGTCATACAATGATGACATATTCATGAAGGATTCACTGTTTACTCAGCGACATCTGAGAATCAAAATACTGATATATACAGTTTTTCTGTTTTACGGAGTTATTTTTATTCGTCTATTTCAGCTACAAGTTGATCAAAAATATTTTTTAGCAGAGAAAGCTCAAAAACAGCATCATGATTCTGAAGTGATCAGGCCGGTACGAGGAGTATTTTATGATCGGAATAAAAGACCACTTGTTTTTAATCAAAAGAGTTGGGACATTGCGTTAATACCAGTACAAAAAAAAATTGATGAGAAGAGCAAAAAACAGTTGTTTGAAAAGTACCCTGAAATAGCAAAAAAACTTGCAGCAGAAMAATGGGGATCGTTTTGTTGGCTTGAGCGRCARRYTTCAKMAGAWAAAAAAGAAKWGMTTGAGYATKTAATRCCAGCAGTTGTCTCATTTGTTTCTTCAAAGCGATATTATCCGTAYRRKCAYTCAGCTCAYYTKCTTGGKTTYACTAACATTGATGGARMAGGWMTYGCYGGHYTGGAGYTGYTDTATWCMAMVACKCTTKCTGGMAARAMAGGAAAAAAARTAKYGATGMGGCAGGGTAAAAAATCAAAAAAAACATTHRATGAAAMARTAGTWAARCCTTGTTTRYMRGGYGARTCKHTRYWGTTAACRATWGATGARCGKYTGCAGKYWRTYGYAYAKMARGYATTRTCTGAAAAARTTGAKGAAGTKSAAGCAGMRTATGGATCAGTGATGATAGTTAATCCTKGTTCGGGCGAGGTTCTATCGATGGTGAGCTTTCCTTCATTTAATCARCAKSYTRTWACAGAAAAAGATCTTGAAAAAAGYATTAATCTTGCAACCAATGTTTCRTGGGAAGTTGGRTCAGTKATTAAAGGAYTRCTTGCMYTGGCWGCATTGGATGAAGAAATAGTYAAACCTGATACTCTGATTGATYGTTCTTGTACAACAACTAAGCTGGGTGGAATTATTGTTAAGCATACGCGTAACATGGGCAAAATACCGTTTGGTGAGGTTATTCAAAAGTCTAACAATATTGGTGTTGCAAAAATTGGTCTTCAGTTGCATGATCGATTGTATGATCATTACAAAAAACTTGGACTGGGATTAAAAACAGCTCTATCTTTTCCCGGTCAAGATGCTGGATGTTTGAGGTCGCCTGATCATTGGTCAAATCCGACACCTGTTGTACTTTCGTTTGGGTACGAAGTTTCGGTCACAGTTTCACAACTTGCACAAGCTTTTTCTATTATTGCCAACAATGGAGTAAAGGTTCCAATTACTCTCTTGATGTCAGGCTCTTCTGGAAAAAATGAACAGTTGTATCGAGATTCAATTGTGCAAGATACAAAAGATATTTTAGAACGAGTTGGCAGGAGGTTTGGTCTGCCTGGATATCGAGTGATGGGTAAAACAGGAACAGCACGACTTATTCAAAATGGTACTTATTCATCACGACATCACATCTATACATTTGGTGGGATTGTAGAAAAAGGCGATTACAAACGAGTAATTATCACAATGGTTAAAGAGCCAGAAAAAAAAGGATTGTTAGCGGCACAGATAACTGCACCGCTTTTTAGAACAATTGCTGAACGTATGGTYGCWATMGAKSRWGYYTARTTTATTTTGAGTAGACCACTGTYACRCYRCCGGTCAAGAAGTATTCACAATCAAGAGCAGCYTTGCAACCATCTCCTGATGAAGTRACAGCTTGTTTGTATCGGTAATCAGCGACATCWCCAGCGACAAAAACGCCTTCTTTTTCTGTACAAGTTTTTTCTGTTATTTGAATATAGCCGTACTTGTCAAGGGGTAGTTGACCTTCAAATAATGCCGTATTTGGCTTCAAGCCGATAGCAATGAAAACACCATCAAATTTCTTTTCAGTTTTTTCTTTGGTCTTTTGGTTTTCAATGATGACAGATGTTAATCGATTTCCATCACCTTTGAACTCAACAACAGTGCTTGAATAAATTTTTTCAATAGCATCATCTTCAAGAACGCGATCTTTGATAGGGTCTGTCGCTGTAAATCTATCTAAAATGTGAACAACAGTTACTTTTTTTGCAAAGCGTTTCAAGTAGTCAGCTTCGGTCATTGCCGTATTTCCACCACCAACGATGAGAACTTCCTTATTTTTATAAAATGGTGCATCACAGGTGGCACAGACAGTTACGCCCTTGCCCCAATATTCAGCTTCGCCTGGACAGTGTAATTTTCTATGCGATGCGCCACAAGCAACAATAACGCTCTGAGCTTCAATTACTTTACCTCGCTTGGTGGTTAACTTGTATGGTCGTTGAGAAAAGTCAACTTCTGTGACAGAATCAGCCAAAAACTGAGCACCGCAAGCTGCTGCATGTTCTTTCATGTCAATCATAAGATCTGGGCCTTGAACAGATTTGATCCCAGGCCAGTTTTCAACAGCGGTGGTTGTCATCAATTGTCCACCAGGATTGTCACCCTCAATAACGAGTGGTTCTAGCTTTGCACGGCCGGTATAAATTGCTGCTGTTAAGCCAGCGGGACCAGAGCCGATAATTACAACATTGTGTGCCATGGATATCCTTTATTTTTTTATGTATGTGTCGATTTAAAACAAATATCTGTACAGAATATCATATTTTCCTTTTTTTTATACCTAGTTTTGACTTTTTTTGGAACTATTTTATAGTTACGAATATATATTTAGTATTATTTATTAACCTTTTATAAAGGAGTTTATCGGTATGATTAATACGATAGCCCCAAATTTTTCATGTGAAGCTGTTATTGATGGTTCAATTAAACGAGTTAGTTTGAATGATTTTAAATCAGCATACAAAATTATATTCTTTTATCCATTGAATTTTACCTTTGTCTGTCCAACAGAGATGCATGCATTGCAAGAAAAAATGGAAGAATTTAAAGCAAATAACATTGATGTACTCGCTGTTTCTGTTGATTCAGTTCATAGYCAYTCMGCATGGYTACARACTCCACGATCTCAGGGTGGYATTAAAGGTGTGAGYTATCCAYTGCTTTCAGACTTGAACAAAACTATTTCTCGTGCGTATGGTGTTCTTGATGATGCTTCTGGAATTGCATATCGTGGAACATTTATTCTGGATGAAGARAATCGWATTCATCACGTTTCTATTAATAACTTGCCATTRGGTAGAAATATGAGCGAATATATACGTATAGTTCAGGCAATCGATGCTCATAAAAAAAATGGCAATGTTTGCCCAGCRAACTGGACWAAAGATGATGCAATGATGGTTCCAACACGTGAWGGTGTTCTGAARTATTTTGCTCAGTAGAANNNTAANTKWATYWTTATTAAAAGGGGGGAGGGGACATGAGGYCTCACTAYTATTATTTTTTATTTCTATTTTTTMTTTYTAYAAAAACAMTGTTTTCTGCTMYRTCTCCAYTRCRTCTTGAACAGTCAGRTGRAGTTGGTATTTATGGATATGGMAATGAAACYATGAAGAGAAGAACATCRSTKGATAGCRTTCGAAGAGATGTATTAAAACAGAATAAATCTCTTCTAGATGATGTTGAAAAAAAAGATTTTTATACATGTATGAATGATATCAAAAATAATCGTATGACTAGCGTTTTTTCTAAATATAATATTTTAGCAATAAAAGATGATAATAAATCAAACTTGCTTCACTATGCTGCTGAGTATCAAAGACCTTGTCTAGCTACTTTATTACTCGCTTTAGAGCTGTTTTATATAAAAGAAGGCAAATCTGGTGAGGATTATATTCCTCTTGCAGGTCAAAAAAATATCTTTGGGGATAAACCCAAAGATATAGCTGAAAAGTCCTTACGATCTAGAAAATATAAGTATAGGTTGCAGTTGAATTATGATAGTTACAATAGTATTCAAGAAATTGAAGAAATGTTTTTAGCGATGATAAAAGAAATTAATAAATCTTATTATGATCTTTTTATTATGGGACAAGTTATTGAAGAAGATGTTGAAGATATTATTAGAGTATTAAAATAAACTGCTTATCAATTTTGATATTAGGTCAAAAATTATAGTGAATGAGAGAGTGTTTCTAAAGGAGAATGCCGTGATCACCTGGTTTTTTTTATCTCTATTTTTCATATCTTCAGAGTTTTTATTTTCTGCTGCTTCTTCTTTAGTTAGATCTGTACAATCAGAGATGCTTTCTGTTTGTACTGTTGAAGAGCAACTTGTCAGATCATACAAATCAACTGAGCAGATAAAAGAGCTACTGAAAGATGATGCTCTACATGCTAATCCAGTGATTAACCGATGTATACAGTTCCTAAATAATAATATTATTACAGATGATTTTTTTAATTTTGAGATTTTATTTTGGAAAGATGCTGTAGATTCTAATCTGTTGCACTATGCTCTTCGTGATGGGTGGACTAGTATTGCTGGACTGCTGATTGCTCTAGAAAAAGTCTATCTCTCTCGTCACGAAGAAAAAGATTATATCAATCTTATCGAACAGAGAAATATTTTTGGGAGAACAGCAAGGGATGTATTTAATTCTTATTTATCATGTCATGGACTGTTTTATAAATCTTCAAAAAAAAGAAAATGTAATCAGTTATTCTTTGCTTGTAGCAAAGAGGTTTATTTTTCTGATACTGCAAAAAAATGGTTTGAAATTATGGAAACAATCTATCCATATTTCAGCACATTTTGTCTTTTGGGTAATGGCATGAATGAATATCCTGAGGATATAACTAAGCTATTAAATTTTATATAAACATGTATAAACATCAATTATAATGCTTCTGGGGGAGTTTTATAATTAATATTTGGAGATTTGTAATATCTGTATCTAGAGGGGGAATAGGGGATGAAATTAGGTCATTATTTTTTATGTTTAATTTTTATTTTTACTGAAGTAGCATTTTCTGCAGCTTCATCTGCAGCTGAAGATCGCAAGTTATCTGGAGAAATAAGGATAGATCCTTCGTCTTTTCGTAATAAAGCATCTGATAATCGGCAGTATCATGAATTTATTAAGGATTGTCTTGAAGCGATCGAGTTGAATCAGGTTACAGATGATCTGTTGAATCCTGCAGCTACTGAATGGAGAAACTGTTGTGGTGAAACTATGCTGCATTATGCTGCCATATATCACCGTTCATGTATTGCTGCAATTTTAATATCAATGGGGGCGGATGTTAATGCACAAGATCTGTCAGGAAATACTCCGTTACACAATGCATATTTCTTTTCTTGTCGACAGGGTAATGATCAAGAGGTTTCTTTTTCATATTCTAAAAATCTATCTCAAAGTATGAAGCAAAAGTTAAAATATGTTTTTGGCAAAGAAAACAGTTCGTATGTTTCAAAAATAGTTAACAGAGTCAATTTTGAAGAAAATCATTCAATGATTCRTTKGNTNYTGATNNKYRWMMTKTTMATTRTTNNATTAAAAATGATAAGAATCAATCCTTTTTATCATACATGAGTATCGACTCTCTCAAGAAGTTGCTAGAGTTCTTTTTTCAAGGAATATCAAAAAGTAGATTACGTTTGCATAAAACAAAATATGCTCATAGTCTGAAAGATGAGAAAGAGATCAGAGATGAGATAGTTCGTGAACTTATTCGTCGAAGAAAGATGCTTGATCTACATTGCTGAAGAGCTGTTCTTGGACGGATTGGAGAAAATCTTCAAGAGTTGAACTTCTGATAAACAAGTCAGCGATAGCTTGATATACCATTTCATTTTCAAGGTTGTTACAGTGTTGAAATGGTGTCAGGAGAAGAGTTCGTTGACTTTCATTTGTTGCATTCCAAATTTGCTGAAATGTTTCTTCTGGAACGAATCGATCATTTTTACCATAAATGTATAAAAGGGGTATATTAATTTGGGGTAAAAACTGGTTGATTGATGGGTTTGAGAGCATTGAAAATAAAGAGCCAAGTGTAATGTTTTTAAATGCAGCATTGTTTGTGATATTTGAAAGAATTGTAGGTGCACCGCCCTCTTGAGGGCTTGATGGCAAGTATGGATCAAAGCAGATACGTTCCGCAAATGATTTAACGGAGTGCCAGCAACTATCAAAAATTAAATGTGTAAAAGGTTTTGATTCARCTTGTAGTTGTGCYAGGTGAAAACAGCTGTARCATTGACCTAATCCAACAACAGTTTTATATTTTTTTCTATTAATTGTATGAGTAACAACAGTTCTTAGTTCTTCTATCTCATCAAGTAGAACAGACTGAACCGGTTTGCAGGCAAAGATAGATTTGCAGAGAAACCATTCATAGTTATCATTCCATCGATAGTCAAAGGTTACAATATCATATTCTGGAAAAAGTTCTGAAAAGATTTCCATTGAGCGTTTTGATGCTGGTAGCGCTTGTGCTGCAACAATAAGTCTGTCGCTTCTTCGATTATAAAACTTTACGGGAATAGTAAGATTTGTAGAAAGTGGCAAAGAAAAAAACTCAATTGATTTATTTCGTATCTTAGTCGCGCTATTTTTTTCGGGTGAAAAATTAGTATCTATCTGTTTTTTATTATCCCACTCTTTTACTGTAAGATAAAAATTGTTATCTTCTGCAGCATGAATACTTTTTAAGCAGAAGATATATGTACAGAGTATTTTAAAAAAAAATAGTTTAGTATTCATTTTTTTCTTCTTATTACATGATTTTTATAAAGTAACTTGCTACTTATTAAGAGTATGTAAAATGTTATCATAGTCAAATTGGGAAAGAATAATAGAAAAAAAATGAAGTATTTAGGGGAAGAGTCTATAGTTACTTTGTTAGTCTAGAGATTTTATTGGCAGGCCAACCGTAGCTTTAAGCGAAAGTTGGCGTCCCCAAGGGGAGTCGAACCCCTGTTACAAGGATGAAAACCTTGTGTCCTAGGCCTCTAGACGATGGGGACATATATTTCAATTCATTGCCACTTATTTTTTAACAAAGTGGTGAGCCGCGTAGGATTCGAACCTACGACCCACAGCTTAAAAGGCTGTTGCTCTACCAACTGAGCTAGCGGCTCTTCTCATGAAGTGATTTTATTATAGAATAATCATACACAATGTCAACATTAAATTACGAGTTTTTTATTTTTTTTTCAACCCAATTTGTTTTGACGTTATCCAAGCATGATTGAAGCAGTTATACAGAGGATAGAAATTCCTAAAATATCCATCATGGTTGCCAAAAATGGAGCAGCCGAATGTGCAGGATCGATGCCCAGTTTATCAAATAATAATGGAAGAGCAGTTCCAAGACTTATTGAGCAAAAAGTAATAAAGAACAGAACAATGCTGATAACAAATGACATGTAAGCATCGTGACTGTAAAAATAAATACGAAGAAAACTAGCTATGCTTAAAATTGCTCCAATAACAAGGCCGGTTGCCATCTCTTTGAATAAAACTTTATAAATTGTTTTATGGTTTATCTCTCCTAAAGAGAGTCCACGAATAATCAGTGTTGATGATTGGTTTCCAGCATTTCCACCAGTACCGTTGAGCATGGTTAAAAAGAAAGCAAAAATTGTGTATTCACGAAATATCCAATCAAARTATCCCATGATAACACTTGAAAAACTTTGTAAAAATAGGAGTCCAACCAGCCAGACACTTCGTTGTCTGATGAGAGTAAAAAAAGGTGTTTGTAAGTAGCTATCTTCCATTGAAGTAATACCTGACATTTTATATACATCACCAGATGCTTCTTCTTCTAGAACATCARAGATATTGTCAGCGGTAACAACTCCTAAAAAATAATTATTATCATTCACAACTGGGACTGATAATAAGTCATAGTGCTGCATTTTTTTAGCAACTTCTTCTTGGTCATCTTCAACACGAGCAATAAAATCACACGGCTTCATAACATTCATCAAGGAGGTTTCTGGTTTGTTGAGAACAAGATCTTGAATTTTGATGTATCCTGCAAGTAAGTTTCGTTCATCAGTCAAATAAATTTGTTGAAGAACATCTCGTTTGGCGCCAATCCGTTGAAGTAAGGCGATACTTTTTCTGATAGTAAAATTACGAGGAAAGGTAAGTACATCGCTTGTCATAAGACGACCAGCTGTTTTTGGTGCAAGACTGAGTGATGAGATAATTTGATGACGTTGTTTCTTTTGAAGTAATTTTAAATATTCTTGTAGAAGTTCATCTGAAATATAATCAAAAAAGTGTGTTAATGCATCGGTATGCAAATGATGAAGAATATGTGTAATAAAGTCTTTATCAAGATGTGAAAGCAGTTGTGCTTGAGCAAGGCCAGATAGCCGTTCAAATATTTTAGGGGCAGTCACATGGGATAATTTTTTTAAAACGAGTGCTTGTCTGTTTGATGAAAGATTTTCAATAATTGTTGCAATATCTGCAGGGTGCTGCCCAAGAATCATTTTCCATATGTACGTACTTGACTCAGACGTCTCCTGAATTATATCATCAAAATGTTGTTCCAGTTGTGTTGTAAGACTTTCAACAGTGATCATGACAACCCCGATTCTTTAGATCTTTTCCCGCCCATATATTAAGTTTACTACTTTAAAGTATGTATCATTATTAGAAGAAAAGCAACGTAAAAAGAGGTTCGTTTTGGTTTTTTGATTCAGAAATGGTGGCTGTTTTATGAGTATAAACTGCTATTATTTTTAATGAGAAGAGGATTGGATATATATCCAATCCTCTTTAATGTTTTAAATGCTTTAATTATTAAAGTAGTTTGAAATTATACTTTGGAGTGCTTCAGCATTTTGGATTGATCCAGCATTTTGGATTGCTTCAGCATTAGGGTTGTTAGAGATTGGGGAAGAGCTGTCTTTAGGTGGTTCTGTAACTGAATCTTTAGGTGGTTTAGTATTTGGATTTTTTTTAATGTATTTATTGAATGATTTTTCAAATTTTATCTCTGATTGAAGATTAAACTTAATTTTGTATCCTTGTCCGCCCATTAAACACTTTATTTCCAGCTTGTCCGGAGACATAGTCGTACTGCTCATTGCTCCATGATTCATTAAAAATTGTTTAAGCTTTGTTCTTGTCGTGAATACTGGAAGCCTTTTTTTAGATTTTGCATGCTTTTTTAGTTCTGTTAGAGCAGAACCTTTAACTTCTAAAGTTCTTCCTGATGATCTGTACTTTACTTCTTTAATCGTAAAGGGTTGTTTCTTATTTTGTTTCAGAGTATTTAGTAGATCATCCATTTTTTCTATTGTCTGTTCAGAGTTTGTTGCTGTCTGTTSAGATGATGATGTAGATCCGACTTCAATGAAATCGMGATAGGATTYATCAATAAAAGTRTTTTCTGGAATATGAATTCTRTATCGTCKTYCTYCTATAGAAAATTCTATGAAAARATATTTTTCTCCTGAAAAAGAAGTKTTTCCAAAAAAATCGCTCATWTTTTCAGGGATGCAAATTTTCCCATTATTAGCATATTTTTGTAAAGAATCCTTTACATTTTTAGAATCTGAGTATTTCTGTGCGTTACCATACATAGCATTTTCTATGGTAATTTTCTTCTTCTTATTGTTTGCTGCAAGAATTTCTAGTAGTCTTTTAAGATCTAAAATTGGTTCGATATCCGGAACTTCAGTATTAGTTGTAAAGATAAAAGGAGGGACTCCTCGTTTTATCAGTTTATTTGTAGTCATTTTTTTATCTATGAATAACGTATGAATGCGTTCAGTGCCTTGGTCATTGAGATCAAATGGTGTTGACCATGTCATCCAGAGAGTTTTTAATTCATAGTTTTCAGGAGCCGCTTGAAAGGTAGAATCAAAAAAAGATTTATTAGGATAAAAAAATAGACCTTTTTGAGCTATTTTATAAGGAGTTGGGTCGTTACTGCTTCTACTTCCACCCATAAATAGCGAATCATTATTTGGGGTCGCAGCATGATACTCACAATAATACCCAGTTTTATTGAATGGACTTGCATAACCTGGGTATCTTCTGGTTAAATCAGTTACGTGCAAAGAATAGGATTTTTTAAATTCATAAATTCTAAAAGGCATTCCTCGAGTAAGGCTTAGTTTTCTAATGTCATTTATGTTATTTAACTTATTAAGTGGAAATCCATGAGAAAAATGTCCTTCTTTTCCATTCGTATAATATGAAGAGCGTTCATATTGTTTTGAGTTATCAATATCAAAGTATTTTTGGCCACTATTGTAGTGATTTTCTAGATCTTTACTGTAATCATCATTGTAAGAATTAAGGYAAGAASTYTGGCCGATTAAGAGTATTAAATASATTATYTTTGAAAAGTRTTGTTTCATNGGGGYCTCCTTTTTNAWTTRGTTTCTGTTTGTAYTCCATRTYTAAYTATAGSWCAARYRTWMRMMTTRTTTCAATAGATAATTGTTTTCYATTTRAAATGTTTCAAYRATYAAGAGGGGGGNAKRGKYMSGWWWKWTTWTYARTTTTTTATCTRTTTYTTGATCAATGAGGGCTAATTTAGATCTGTTTTAGATGAYTTRTTTGTGAATGAAGTCATTCTTTTAGGTGRMAAAAGGGTCTTTYARGTYMTTTTTTTYATGACTATTTYGRTACAAAAGTTCATATTTYYCTTTGATTATTTTTTGAAAATAAGGTTGGCAGCTGTTATAATTGATRACATCAACTGTGTATGGAAGRTTWGAYTCTTCAAARTCATTTTKAATYGARTAGATGGTTTTWTCAGGAATWKYAKCWACATAAAATARATCAACATCRGAGAATYTTTGAGCTTTGTTTGTGATKCGGGAYCCAAAAATATARAAAGTYTGGTYATATTTTTTCAAAATAGAGAGRATCATKTCRAGRTGRCGWGGTTCAATATTGATCATCRGGRACTCCNAWWWTTTTTWAGAAANGATTCAACAGCTTGCTCAAATTCGTCGAACATATCAACGATAATATCAATTTGTTCTTCACTGTAAGCATGTGAGCTTAAGTTTCTTTTTTCTAAAAAATTAAACCAAACTTCTGGATTATTAATAAGTCCTGTACGAGCAGCAATTCGATAGACTTCTCGAGGAAATGATGCTTTAAGTCCTTCTTCTGAAAGAATTTTTTTCATTGTTTTCCAAGATAACTCATATGTATATTCAAAAGCCTTAATTGCKCCAGCTTTAAGTTGTGCTGAGCTAGTATGYTCATGAAAATCTTTAAAAGTTTTAAAAGCTTTRAGTAGTGAAGTTATATCAATTTTACCAATAAACATSATTTTTCCTCATAGTTCGATAGATAGTTTTTTCTYTTYWGTTYCARTTTTATTGAGTYTACATTTTTCTGCATGATTTTCAAAACCAAGTTTAATAATGCGATCAATTAATTCCGTAGGCTTGATTCCAACTTCAGCAGCTTGGTGAAACAAGCAGGTGGCAGGAGTTAGTGCTGGAAGGGTGTTGATTTCGATAACAACAACACGTGGTTCATTCGTAGGACTTTCTTCTGCTGTTTGATAGAAGCAGTCGATGCGTGCATATCCTTTGCAGTTAGCCGCTTTATAAGTTTTCAACATAGTTTTTTGTACAAGTTCGTGCGCCTCTGAGTCAAGTGGTGCAGGTGTCTGATTTTCGCCAGAGCCAGGTAGGAATTTTTCTTCCATGGAAAGTATTGCATGATTTGTAACTGCTTGGCTYGGAGGMAGRACAGTTATTTGATCGTTTCCAATGACTCCGACAGTGAGYTCCATGCCATAAATCATCTCTTCACAGAGAACAGTCTCTTTRTTCAAACTATGATGTTGATCCAAATTTTCTATCAGTTTTTCAATGGTRGTTGCTTGGGCAACCAGAACRCTACARCCATCACTYGGTGGYTTTGTGATSAGTGGGAAKKTGAGRTGAGTTATYTGWTTTTCTATATTTTCTTTTTTTTCTTCGTACGATAACTGRYTCCATGATYCAAGAKAAATGAGTKWRTGTGGRGGAACATTGATRTTATGTATGGAAAGCCATTCATTRGTTCTTGCTTTGTTYATGCAGAGYSCRCTTGCAAAAACGCCTGAYCCATTGTAAGGAATTGAGAGCATCTCTAGAAATCCTTGTACAGATCCATTTTCTCCCGTTCCACCATGCAATCCCAAAAATACAAAGTCTGCGATTAAGGGCAACTCTGACCATTGAATCGCACTGTTTGGGTCGAGTGCTGCTTCAACTTCTTCTGTTTTATTTTTAATAATTAAGTGGTAAGGAATATGAAAAAGTTTCATCTTTGAATCTACAAAAAAAGCGAGGGGCTCGTATCGGTCTTCTGGAATTTTATAAAAAACATTACGACCGGAGTCAAAAGAGACTTCTTTTTCGTTTGAGTTTCCTCCGAAAAGAACAGCAATTTTTTTTCGATGTAGATTCTGCATCTGATTTTCCTCTATCTGAGCAAGTTTTGACTGAAGTTCTGGATGATGTTCAAGCTCGCTCTGAATTAAAAGAGTGATAAGCGCCTTGTGTGATAGCCCATGGAGTGCTGCTTGATCGAAGGTGAATGTGTTGGGTGCCATGCCAGAAAGTGAGTTTGGATCAATAATTACAATGCGGCCATCAGGCGTATAAATGCCATCGATTCGAGCGATAGTTTTAAAGCCAATAAGTTGAGCAACTTTAATGCAGGTGTCAGCTATTTTTTTGAAAACATCCGGCATAAAGTTGGCAGGCGTCTGCTTGAGCGTTCGTCCAGGCATATATTTTTTTTCATAATCATACAGTTTTATTTTTTCATCATGAATGATTTCAGTAACAGAGAGTGCTTGCCAGCTGTTTTTTTTTTGAATAGCAATGCATGAAAACTCWCGTCCMTSTTCAAAKGTTTCAACCAYTACATYTTGTGYTACTGTTMYRTCAATGTGACGTGCTGMAAGAATAGCMTYAACTGCTTCWTCTNNGCTGTWTRCAATGGAAATACCAAAGCTAGATCCTTCATGGCCAGGTTTGACTATGAGTGGAAAATTGAGACTATTTACATGTAGTTTTTTTGAAATAGTTTCAATAGTTACTGATTCATTTGATTTAATTTGAATGCCATCTGCAATATCGATTTGATAGCTAGAAAGAAGTTTTTTATGTGCAAATTTATCCATCCCAAAAGCTGATGCTAAAACTGATGAACCAAGATATGGAATACCAAGAACTTCAAAAGTGCCTTGTAAAATGCCATCTTCAGCGTATCGACCATGTTGCGTGATGAAAGCAAAATCAATACATTTTGGTAGTTGATCCCATGTAATAAGCTCCGCTTCTTTTTCAAGTCGATGTAAAAAGTCTGTTGTTTTTCCACGATGTAAAAAGTGCCAGGGGAGGATGTGCAAACAGCCTGATCTAGTTTGAAATATAGGGATGGCATGGAATCGTGCTGTATCGATGTGATCATAAATGGTCCGTCCAGAGTTGAAGGAGACTTCCGATTCAATTGATTTTCCACCCATAAAAATGCCAATTTTTAATAGATTTCGCTTTTCTATGGTCATACTTTTTAACTTTTTCTAAAAATGAACCAAAATAGTAATTATTATTTTAAGTTTATGATTTTTTTATAAAAAGTGCAAAAAATAGCAAAAACTGACTTTTAAGACAAATGGCATTTCTCTTTTTCTTTTTTTGAGTTATCATCAAAACAGATTTTTTGAAAGTATTCTAATGTAATGATAAAAATAAGGAAAATAATTATGATGAAGAAGTTGACAATAATCGGTTTGTGCATGGCAACCTCTGCGTATGCAACGGAAGCCATGAAGCCAGCTGCGCATGCAGTGGAAGAGATCAGTCAAAAAGCATTGACTACAGATCAGATTCAAACATTACTCGATCAAATCAAAAACATTGAGTGCCACAAAAAAACTGGCGAAGGACTAGATGGTTTGAATTCTGGCTTGGGAAGCATGATTGTTGAGGGATTGATGCAACTAGGTGGACTTATGATTTCTGAAGAGATAGCTAAAAAGATAGGTAATGATTCTTATTCTCACAATATCCAGCAAACATCAGAAGAATTAACTCGCTTCATACAAGAAGAGTTTCAGGCAGAAAAGTCAGTGGTTCAGAAGTCGGTTGACTCAGTAGTTCGATTAGCTCTTGGTGGCTTATGCATGTATATGGAGAAAGAAAAAGAGAAGTCCTTCTTCATAGCTTTCGGTCGTGATCAGATTATTCGTGCTCTTGATGGATCACTCGATGAGTTAACCAATCTTGAAGACAAAAAAATTGTTGCGTTGGGCGTTGTTAAAGCGCTTGGTCGTTTTGCTGCTGCAGCAGTTCGCTTAGAGGTTGACGAGGATTATGACAAAGGTGGTTTAAACATCAATCAAAGATCTATACTTCTTGGGCTGTGTGAAGCTGGATTGCCTATCATTGATCTGGTAAAAAAAGCTCCAGGAATTATAAACTTTAAACCGCGCAATCAAAAAAGAATTGTTTCGTTGTTAAAAGCAGGTGCACGCATAGCCTTACGTGGCAGTTTTGAAACAAAAGAAATAAAGAAAAATAATTATAATGAAGATGAAGAATTTGTATACAACTGCTACTAAGAATTAAACTTTTTTAAAAAATAGTTCAAAAGGGCTGCGCATGTCGCGGCTCTTTTTTTGTTGGACTCTGTTTTCTACTTTTTTTAAAAACAGATAAAAAGATTAAAGCTAGCCTGTATTTTTTAGAAAGTTGCAGAAAAAGCAATGAATTTTGGATCAAAAAGTTAAACTATTCTCTTGAGATGCTGATTGAAAAAAACAGAGAGGCTGTTATACTTTTGATAATATTATTTTTATATATAAATTATCTTTGGTATTTGGAGACTTTATGGAAGCGCGATACGATCAGAAGCAGCAAGAAAAAAAAATGCAAGAGCAGTGGCAGAAACAACAAGTGTATACTTTTGATGCAGCAGATACGCGTGAACTGTTTAGTATCGATACACCACCCCCAACTGTTTCTGGTAGCCTCCACATAGGTCACATTTTTTCATACACCCACCAAGATATTATTGCTCGGTATAAACGACAGCGTGGTTTTTCAGTTTTTTATCCGATGGGATATGATGGAAACGGTCTGCCAACAGAGCGGTATGTTGAAAAAAAACATGGTATCAAAGGGTTTAAAATGGCTCGTTCAGAGTTTATTCAGCTCTGTTTGAAAGAGACTAAAGATGTCGAAAATATGTTTGAAGAGCTCTGGAAATCAATGGGATTTTCTGTTGACTGGACYCAGACTTATTCAACAATTTCTCCTCGTGTACAACGTGTTGCTCAAATTTCTTTTTTACGACTGCTTGAAGAGAAAAAAGTGTATCGWAAAGCTGATCCMTCACTGTATTGTACAATTTGTAGAACTTCTGTTGCGCAAGCAGAGCTTGAAAGCGCTGATGTTTCAAGTACGTTTTACACTATTATTTTCAAAGACAAAGAAAATAATGATCTGCASATTGCAACAACACGTCCTGARTTWCTRCCAGCATGTGTTGCAATTTTGTATCATCCAGARGATAMRCGYTTTACGCATTTAAAAGGACAAAAAGTTAAAACACCTTATTTCGAACATGAAGTTCCAGCAATAGCYGATGAGTCAGTTTTGATAGAGAAAGGGACCGGTCTRGTGATGTGTTGTTCTTTTGGTGATCAACTTGATATTCAATGGATTAAAAAGCATAACTTGCCYGTTAARCAGGTTGTTGGTGCTGATGGACGATGGAGTGAAGAGACAGGTCCATTGGCTGGTAAATTGGTACAAGAKGCTCGAAARATTATGGTTGCTCTGTTTGAAGAGCATAATCTTTTGGTTGAAAARAAATCACTTGTTCATGCGGTYAATACGCATGATCGTTGYAAACAACCGATTGAATATTTAAATTTGATGCAATGGTTYATTCGTATTTTAGATTATAAAAAAGAATTTTTAGAATTRGCRGATCAKATTAARTGGYATCCTGCATTCATGAAATCTCGTTATGTTGATTGGGTTGAAAATTTATCATGGGATTGGGGTATTTCACGACAACGTTTTTATGGTATTCCTTTTCCTGTCTGGCATTGTGTTCAATGTCAGCACATTTTAATTCCTCAAGAGAATCAGTTGCCAGTCGACCCACAAGAAACATCTTTATTTGAGTCGTGTACTTCCTGTGGATCAACAGATATTAAAGCTGACACTGATGTGATGGATACCTGGAATACTTCTTCTTTAACTCCTCAAATTTTATCTCAATGGCCTGATAAATCTGCAATAACCTTACCAATGAGCATGCGTCCACAAGCGCATGATATTATTCGTACGTGGGCTTTTGTTACAATTGTTAAAGCGTATTTCCATAATCAGACAATTCCATGGAGAAATATCGTAATTTCAGGGCATGTCCGTGCTGGGAAAGAAAAAATTTCAAAGTCAAAAGGAAATAGCAAAATTGATCCAGAAAATCTGTTGCAAGAATTTTCTGCTGATGCGATTCGATATTGGACTGCGAATGGACGATTAGGTGTAGATACTGCATTTAGTGAAATGCAGTTGAAAAGTGGTCAACGTCTGGTAACAAAGTTGTGGAATGCTTTTCTGTTTATCAAGCCGCATGTGACAATTGCTGGCAAGAGACCAACAGTTGATTCAGTCAAAGATCCTCTTAATCGATGGTTGTTGCATAACATGAGGCAGCTGTTACAGCAATATACTGAAGCATTGGATCAATTTGAATACACAACAGCACTCGAGTTGACAGAGAAGTTTTTTTGGCAGTTGTACTGTGATCAATTTTTAGAAATTGTGAAAGATCAGTTTTATAATCCAGATTTATACGATGATGTTGTTTTACAAGAGACACGATATGTATTGTATGAAGTTGGTCTTCTGTTGCTTCAACTGTATGCGCCATTTGTTCCACATATCGTTGATGCTATTTTTATTGAATGGTATGCAAAATATGAAAAAATTGAATCAGTTCATATCATGACATTCGATGAAAAACGCTTGTCAATCGATGAAAACTCAGAAGAAGCAGTTGTTCTTGTCGAGCAATTATTAGCTGTTTTAGGGTCGGTTCGTCGATTAAAAAGTGAAGCGCATATTTCATTAAAAACGCCACTTAAAGAGCTTGTTCTGTACGGCAAGAAAAATTCTTTTGAACAGCTTGAATCATTATTATTGCCACATACAAAAGGTGTTACTAAGGCGGAATCTATTGTATGGAATCCATTTTCTGATGAAATGGAGCCGCATCTCTCTGTTGATGGTGAACTGTATCGAGCACATGTTCTGTTACATAATTAGAGGTGCTTTGTGATTTTAATAAAAAATCGTCAAAGGTTGTTTGATATTGATGAAAAATGGATGCATGATCTGATTCTAAAAATGCTTACAGTGGTTAAATATCAGGATTTTGATATAGCATTTCTTTTAACAAGTGATGCAACAATGCGCAAGTATAATCATCAATTTCGACAGAAAGATAAGGCGACAGATATTCTTTCTTTTCCGTACCATCCTGATTTAAAGGTGGGAGAAAGCATTCACGTTCAATTCGAAGAAGATAAAAATCTTGGTGATATTATCATTTCTCCTCGATCTGTTGCAAAAAAGGCAGAAGAGTTCGATCGATCTTTTCAAGAGCATTTTGTTATTTTATTAGCTCATGGAATTGCTCATTTATTGGGGCATGATCATGAAACTGATGAGGATTTTAAGAAAATGAATAGTCTGGAAAAGCGACTTTTGAGGGTGGCCTAACTTCATTTTTCTCAAAAAATGGGGGAATATTTTTTTTATTAGAAAAATGTGTAGCTCATGGTATTCTATCCATAGTTTAGAAGTTCTAGTAAATATGTAACAAAATATGGGAAAACATCAGATGTATAGCGATAAATCACTATTTCTTTGTGATACAGATTATTATTCACAGTATCAGAGTATCTATGATCAGGTGATTATTTATGATGAAGAGACAGCTTTTACCAGCGCAGAGTCTGGAGAAGGTTCTTCTGAAGAGAGAGTTTACTCAGATTCTGATCTGTATGAAACAGATATTCGACAACCTTCGCATCCATATAATGGTGATATTACACCGACTGCATAAAGTATAAAAAAGATTATAAAAGCTCTGATTTTATAGGCGTTAGTTACAGTGGGGCAATAAAAAAATCTTAGTCGCCTACTGTAATTTTTGTTGATTTTTTTTTTNATCTTTATACAATTGATWTTGTATAGGTAGAAGGGTTGAACCTGTTAGAGGAGCCTTGTTTCTACCAGTTTAAGAAGTAGTAAAGTTGTATTTTTTTATTATGATCCAAAGGAGGATATAATGCAAAACCATAAAGTACGTCCATTGTATGATCGAATTTTAATAGAGCGTGTGGAAAATGAAACAACCACCCCTAGTGGTATTATTATTCCTGATACAGCTCAAGAAAAAACACAGACAGGAAAAGTTTCAGCAACTGGTGAAGGAAAACTCAACAGTGACGGAACTATTCGTGATTTACGTGTGAAAGCAGATGATACTGTTTTATTTGGTAAATATGCAGGAACAGAGATCAAAATTGATGGTAAGGAATACCTTATTTTGAAAGAAGATGAAGTTCTTGGAATTATTGAGTAGTAAATTATAAAAAGTATTGAAAAGGAAGTGTGAAATGGCTAAAAGAATTTTATTTGGTGAAGAAGCACGTGCTAAAGTTCTCAAAGGTGTTAATACATTAGCGAATGCAGTCAAAGTAACTTTGGGACCAAAAGGTCGAAATGTTGCGATTGAAAAATCATTTGGTTCTCCAATCATAACCAAAGATGGTGTGACTGTTGCAAAAGAAATTGAAGTCAAAGATAAATTTGAAAACATGGGTGCACAAATGGTTCGTGAAGTAGCATCAAAAACTGCAGATATTGCAGGTGATGGTACAACTACAGCAACTGTTTTGGCTCAGTCAATTTATCGTGAAGGCATGAAATATGTTACAGCTGGCGCAAGTCCTATTGAAGTAAAGCGTGGCATTGATGTAGCAGTTTCAGCTGTTGTTAATGAAATTAAAAAGAATGCAGCGCCTATTTCTGATAAATCAGAGATTGAACAGGTTGCAATTGTTTCTGCAAATTCTGACATTTCAATTGGCAAACTTATTGCTGATGCGATGGAAAAAGTTGGTCGTCACGGTGTGATTACTGTTGAAGAAGCTAAAGGTATGGAAAGCGAACTTGAAGTTGTAGAAGGCATGCAGTTTGATCGTGGATACTTGTCTCCTTACTTCATCAATAATGCAGAAAAGATGGAAGTAAAGCTTGAAAATCCAGCAATTTTGATTTCCGAGAAAAAAATTAGCAGCATGAAAGACTTGCTTCCAGTGCTTGAACAGATTAATAAGCAAGGTCGTTCACTGTTTATTATTGCAGAAGATATTGAAGGCGAAGCGTTGGCAACTTTAGTGTTGAATAAAATGCGTGGTGCTTTACAAGTAGCAGCTGTTAAAGCTCCTGGTTTCGGTGATCGTCGTAAAGCGATGTTGCAAGATATTGCAACATTAGTTGGTGCACGTATGGTTTCTGATGATCTTGGTGTGAAGCTTGATAGTTTGACATTTGCTGATTTGGGAACAGCAAAAACTGTTCGTAGCACAAAAGATATAACAACTATCACTGATGGTGCTGGCGATAAAGCTGAAATTGAAGCACGTATCGGACAGATTAAGACAGAAGTTTCTTTAACAACAAGTGAATATGATCAAGAAAAATTACAAGAACGTCTTGCAAAGCTTTCAGATGGTGTTGCAGTTATCCGTATTGGTGCGGCGACCGAACCTGAAATGAAAGAAAAAAAAGACCGAGTTGATGATGCATTGCATGCTACTCGAGCAGCAGTTGAAGAAGGTATTGTTGCTGGTGGTGGTGTTGCATTGATTCGTGCTCAAGAAGTATTGGATACTTTAGAAGTACCTGGTGATCAAAAACTTGGTGTTGCTATTATTAAACGTGCATTGGAAGAGCCAGCACGAGTAATAGCATCAAATGCTGGGCTTGATGCATCAGTTGTTGTTGATAAAATTAAACATTTAAAAGGCAGCAATGGTTTCGATGCAAAAAATGAAATCTATGTTGACTTGATTAAAGCTGGGGTTGTCGATCCTGCTAAGGTAACTCGATCCGCATTGCAAAATGCAGCATCGATTGCTGGTTTGCTATTGACAACTGAAGCGATGATTGCTGAAATTCCAGAAGAAAAAGCTGCACCTGCTGGTCATGGTCATGATCAAATGGGTGGCATGGGCGGAATGGGTGGCATGGGCGGAATGTACTAGTCCATTTTTCGTCACAGAAAAACTGTTAAAAAGAGGACGCATCTGCGTCCTCTTTTTTTTGTAAYTTTTTTCATTGAATATTGYCACGAAAATGATACTATATGTCTAGTTTGATTRAYAYATATTTTTKWTGAGGATGACGATGAGAAAACTTTTTACTTTGGCGGCAAGTTGTTTTATACATATTTCTTTTATGGTTGCTGCAAGTTTACCAATAGAAATTCCAGTAGCAAATAAATGTATAGAAGCGTATAAATGTGGTAATTATAAGAATGCCTCTTCTTTGCTCCAACAACTTTCACCAAGAGATTCTTGTTCAGCACGGAGTCCAACAAGTGGATCGACATTACTGCATTATGCTGCAGGCTGTTTACGCATTTATGATGTTAAAAAACTACTCGATGAATATGATGGTGAAAGTGAAATCGAATGGAAAAATAAGGATGGGAATACTCCTTTGCATTACGCARCTCGTTCTTATGGAGAAATAACAGCAAAAAAAGGATATAGTGCAGAACKGTATMAGAAYTTTTGTGAAATCATAGAGATATTAGGCAARAAAAAATCTGGACTTATTAATCTAAAAAATAGCAAGGGAGAAACAATTCTTCATCTGTTGGTTCGAAATAATGTGCAAGAAGATATTTTTCTATTTTTGAAAAAACAGGGGGTACTATTTGATTCTTATGATAACAAAAACAGGACTGCTTTGCATGATGCATGTTATACAAAAAACAGTAATTACATTGATTTTCTGAAAAATAATCCAGGTATAAAAATTAATTTTCAAGCAGTAGATTTAAAAGGGAAAAAGGCGATAGAATATGCTTTCCCCTGTAGTGCTGAACTTCTTGAATCATTTATTTGGCTACGAGCTCAAGAATCAAAACTATAAGTGAAACTTYTNAYAGACTACTTTTTATAAAAAAATTTGTTACACTYAMRTATRTAGTTRWAYYRTTRTARAAACTTAKACGTGAGATAAMAATGCAAATTTCTTYAAATTATAAAAAAGTTTTTTCAAAARAGTTTAGAAAGTATWGGYTAGTAACTGTATTAGTTCTATACGGAGTAATCTGTTTTCTTATTGAAAAGCCTCATCCACATGCTGTTGATCCGATTGGTGGAAATCCGCATACATTTACTCTGGTTCCTCGAGGAGTATTTCCTGATACAATTCGTGGGAAGATTATTACTCTTAAAAGGATAACTAAAGATCAAACAGATGCATATCATGAAATGTTTTCAGAACAGGCGAGAAGAATGTTAAGTTTTTCTCCGGATGCTAATGATAAAGAGTTTACAGAGTCGTATGTSAATGTTCAGACATGGCGTCAYGAYATGCGTGAGATGCTCTGTTAYACAATTAATGATAATAGAGATAAGCGRTTAATAGGGATGATCGACATYCGTGTTTTTTGGCGMCATGATCCAGGTCAAACCGGTTTCTGGTTRAAYGAAAAATATTATGGTGGTGGTCGCATGAAGGAAGCGGTTGATCTTCTTGTAAAAGCTTATTTTCAAGTTATGGATGTTTCTGTTGTTAACGCATACGTTGAACCATTCAATCCACGCAGTTTCGCTGCATGCAAAAAATATGGATTTGAATTCGTCGGTTTTTCTCAAAAAAAAGATAGACCATTTTATTATGTTTTAGAACGGTATCGATATCCTTAGAAATACCATGATTTGACAAGTTCAATCATTTCGATACTTTCACCTTTCGTTGTTTTTGGAAGCTCTAAAACAATCGGTTTATTGGATAATTTGGGATGAAGAGCAAGTTTCTTTAGTGGGTTAATTCCTATTTCTCCTTTTCCAATGAGTTCGTGACGATCATGTGAACTGCCCTGCTTTTCGGCAGCATCATTCAAATGTAGAAGYTTTATCTGTGTTAAATCCATATGCGTTTCAAGCATATGGATAAACTCTTCTGTTTGAGAAATATCATAACCGAATGCATGAGCATGAGCGAAATCGAGGCAGAAAAGGAGCTTGTCTGGCTGATCAAGTAATTTTTTCAGATCTTGAAAATCTTTAAAGTCACTTCCGATTGTTTTTTTCTGATGAGTAGTGTTCTCGAAAATAATCGGAAYAGATATGYTTTTTTTAAAAAGTCGGTTTAATAGTCGTGCAATCTGTTCCAGAGCTGCTTGACGTGCTGTAGATTCATCTATGCCTTCTCGGTGCGCTTTGTATGATCCAGGATGGATSACAAGTCCATCAAGAGATAATTTTTCTGCAATACTTAATTCTTTCAAAAGAAGTCGTTCAGCTATTTTGAAATTTTCTTTATTTCCATGAGCAAGATTAATCCAGTAAGAGCTATGAGCATATATTTCGGAGCATTTCTGTTTTGCCAAAAGTATCCGTTTTTGATCTTCTGGAAGAATTCGTARGTATCTATTTTCTTGGTGACGAAACAGAAAAAATTGTAATATATTGATCGGTAAGTYATCGACACTATCTAATGTTTTTTCTAAGGAGTCACTCATGCGTACATGCAGGCCAAGAAGAGGCTTTTTATTGTTCAAGTTTTTCCTTTAATGCTGTTGTATTAATCAAGGGATGAAGAAYGTCGATAAAGTTGTTCTGTATTTTTTTTAATCCTTTCAGTGTATCAGATTCAAATCTGAAACAAAAATGCGGTTCAGTGTTGGATGCGCGCATCAATCCCCATCCGTATGGCGTCTGTACGCGGACACCATCGACATCAATAATCTCAGCATTTTTATGTGTATAAAACTGTTCTTTGACTGCTGCTATGATACGAACTTTATCATGATCTCCACAGCCGATACGAATTTCAGGAGTTGTAATTTTCTGAGGAAAAAAACTGAAAAGCTCAGATGCAGGAATCCCTCTGTTTTGTAAAATTTCTATCATACGTAAAGCTGCATAAATACCATCATCATATCCAAAGTAGCGATCAGCAAAAAAGAAGTGACAACTCAATTCACCACCTAAAGCTGCTCCTGTTATTGYCATTTCATTTTTAATAATAGAATGGCCTGATGGAGCCATGATAACAGTAATTCCTTGTTTTTTTAATGATTCTGATAATCCCTGACTACATTTAATATCACAAATTATCTGTTTRTTACGATCTTGCCAATCTATTTGTTGTGCAAAAAGAGCAAGTAGTTGATCTCCAGCAATAAGATTTCCTTTTTCATCAATAAATCCCATCCGATCAGCATCMCCATCAAATCCAATTCCAACATCAGTTTTTTGCTTCGATTGTATCGTATCAATGAGAGTAGTCATATTTTTTTTAATAGTTGGATCTGCTTCATGGTTAGGGAATGTTCCATCAACTGTTTCAAACAGTAGTGTTGCATTTTTCCATTCCATAGCTTCAACGAGATCAGGCATAATTGTCCCTGCAGCTCCATTAGCACAGTCAAAAATAACAGGAACTGTTGATCCAACAAGATGAGGGAAAGATTTTTTTNAGATAATTAATATATGCACTGTTTGCATCATATGTTTTTGTTGTTGGTATTGAGTTAAGAATAGGTTTGTAAAATCTTTTTTCTTGAATAATAGTTAAAATTTTTCTTAACTCTTTTCCCCAGACAGAACGTCTRTTTGCACATATTTTAATACCGTTATAATTTCCAGGATTATGTGATGCTGTAATCATCAATCCAGATGTTGTACTGGTTGTATASAGTGTTGAATATAAAACAGGTGTGGCAGTCAAACCAATATCGATCACATCAAGTTTTGAGTCGTGAGCTGCGGCAATTAATTTTTCTTTAATCTGTTCTGAGTGAACTCTTCCATCCATACCGATAACGATACGATTTAATGAAGGGTTGTTAAAGAGGAGGTAGCTAAAAATACCACGACCAATGTCGTATGCTTCTTCAACTGTCCAATCGCTATCGATAATACCTCGTATGTCATATTCTTTAAAAATTGATCTATTCATTGAAACCCYTTCATTRCTGAATTATCAGTATTTACAATTGATTTATTGAAACAACCTAGGGAAATGATAAAATGATTGTCAAAGAAAAAATAGTATTTTTTGCAATTTCATAAGAATATGCTAGGATCATCAACGTTATGGTATACTGTTTTTAGAATAAAAAGGAGATGCAATGCAGAAAAAAGCGTATCGTATTRTTTTACAGTTGAGCTGTTTTACACTATTATTTTTTACTGGATGTTTTGGTGAGCAAGCTGAAAAAAAAGAAGCAAATCTTTCAATTGGCCAAAAAGTTGAAAAATTAAATAAAGATGCAGCTGGTATTGCTCAAGATGTAGAAATTAAAGCTGACCCTGCTACTGAAAAAGTTGAAAAGAAATTAGATGAAATAGCAGAAGAAATTGAAACTGTTATAGAAAGTAAAACCCCTTCAGAAATGGAAGCAAAAAAAATGAGCAAAAAAGTTGAACTTGATTCAGGTCTAGCATATGAAATTTTACAAGAAGCGGCTGATAYARAYAATGCTRTTAGCCCAAAAAAAGGATCAAAAGTAACCGTTCACTACACAGGTTGGCTTACTGATGGTACAAAGTTTGACAGCAGCGTTGATCGTGGACARCCTTTTTCTTTTAACATTGGTATGGGTCAAGTTATTAGAGGTTGGGATGAAGGTGTGTTGGATATGAAAGTTGGTGAAAAACGACGTCTGTTTATTCCACCAGCAATGGGATATGGCTCACGTGGTGCAGGTGCAGTTATTCCTCCCCAAGCAGATCTTATTTTTGATGTTGAATTAATAAGCATCTAAAAATAAAAAATATATATTTTTTAAAGGTGGCACTCTATAAGTGTCACCTTTTTTTATAGGTTTTTATTTGAAAGTTGATTTTTTTGTCTATGTAATATCTATTATTGATATTGAAGCAATCTTACTATTACCGATAAATTACCGATAAATTAATAACTTTTTGTATGATTAACCTCTTTTTTATTGTGTTCATTTTTCTTTTTTTATTAGAATGCAGAAAAAATAGGGTTTTTTAAAAAAGGAGCATTGATGAAAAAAGTACTATTTTTATATCTSTTATSTTCTATGATGAATTTTACTGCTTCAGCAGATATTAAAGATCCAAGCAAGCGATTTTATGTTGTTAACACTGATCAAAATAAAATAATTGTAGCAGATTATGATACATATCAAAAAATGAAAGAACAAAAAATACAAGATAAATTTGCAACAGTTCGTGATCAACTTGGTAAAGAGTTACCAAATGCTATCCCAATAGTCGAATCAATAGAACAAATAYTACAAATTACAGATGCAGTGGTGACTTTTATAGATGATGAAGAGTCCCACGTACAGCTACGTATGAATAATAAAAAAGAAACCTGTCAGRTTCTTACATCAAAAATGTTTAATTCRGATCGATTTTTAAAGCGCTTTGGCAAAATAGTTTCATGGTATGTTCCAGAAATTGAATCAGATTTAAAAAAAATGAAGGCGTTGGAAGGGAGYTTYGTTTCATTAATTAAAAAGGTCAAAAAAGAGATTGATAAAAATATACAGACAGCAGATCTAGTTCTTGAAATAGCTACAGGTGAAAAAAAAATAGCTTCAACAATTATGAGCAGTACAAAAAAAGAAGTTGCGAAATCTGCAATGATAGCTGCAGACAAAATTCTTGAACAGCAGACAGGCAGTAAAGGCATGGTTCCGGAAATGCAGGGGCTATTTTCAGAATTAAAAACAGTRTTRCCATCACGGACAAATARAGCTCAAAAGTCTCAAGAAAAAGCGCAAGAAAACAGTCAGAAGCAGTTACTCAAACCGGCAGAACCGTTACTAAAAAGTCTGCCAGYAGCTAYTCAGAAAAAAGAGGTAGYCTCATTTTTGACTGRAATTACCGCAAAAACAGAAGAACTYTACYTGTTTGAATATAATAATAGTGTTTTCCTTACAACTGATAAAAAGCGTGCAGAGGCAGGGGTGAGAAAGCGTGATACGAAAGAATTAGAATTAACATTGATGCCGACACCAAGTAAAAGACAATTTAAAAAAGAAAATATATTTATTGCCAAGCAGGCTCTTCAGCGTATTTCAAAAGAATTKGATATTCTCRTCTATCATAGCAAAAATAAAATTGCTAAAATGAAAYASASAAAARAAGATGGGGTTAAGAAGATTTTATATTTTAATAAGATGCATAGAAATATTATTAAGAATAAGTTTGGTACCGCCATTCGTTATTTAATTAATCTTAATAGCGATACCAAAGCGTTTGAGGCAATTCTTTTCAAAGCTTAAAGTAAAATGCACCTACAGCATCATTTTTTCAGCCATTGCATGCAACCGTTCAATTCGTTTTTCCATTGGTGGATGTGTTGAAAAGAGACTGTACAACCCTTTGGTTGAAAATGGATAAACAATAAATAGACTTGCAGTTGCAGCTTGGACAGTGCTCGGCTCTTTTTTCTGATCTGTCGGTAAAGAATGATGCAACTTTTCTAATGCATCAGCGAGAGCAAGCGGATCTTCTGAGTGCTTKGCTCCTGATTCATCAGCTAAATATTCTCGTGATCGGGTGATAGCAAGTTGAATGAGCATTGCAGCAAATGGAACCAGAATTGAGATAAGAATAACACCAAAAACACCGATGCCATTTTGACGACTCCGTCTATTCCCCCAAAAAAATGACCATCGTGCCCAATCTGCTAAATATCCAATCGCCATAGAAATTGTYGCAGCAACGCTTCCAATTAAAATATCACGATTTTTTATATGTGATATTTCATGAGCTAAGACGCCACGAAGTTCCCGTTGATCAAGAATATCAAGAATGCCTGCTGTTACTGCTACAGAAGCATGAGAGGGGTTTCTACCTGTYGCAAAAGCATTTGCCATTGGAGTATCTACAAACCATAGTTTTGGCATAGGCATATCTGCTTTATGGCAGAGCTCTTCAACAATTTGATAAATCCAACCATGCTGTTCACGSGAAAGAGGTTTCGCACCGTACATTCTAAGAACAATTTTGTCTGAAAAAAAATAGCTGATYCCATTTAAAATAAATGCAAAGATCAGCGCTCCTTTTATACCGTTATGGCCTCCAATCATACCACCTGTAAAAAGTAATACGCTGGTTAAAAGAGTGAGTAGAAYAAATGTTTTGAGTTGATTGTAGATCATAGTTTCCTTCTATTCGTCGTAATCAATTTTCCATATATCAAGTACTTCTTCTGTCTCTGAGTCAGTCTCTTTCTCTGTTGARCTGAGAGCAACGGTCGGTTTTGGAAGTTGTCGTTTTGCTCTGATACCGAGTAGGCTGTTTTTTTGTTTAGTAGCTTCACTTTTTAAATCTTCTGCATCGGAAAGCATCTGATTCTGTGTCTGACTGAAAAGTTTATTCATATCATCTTGCAGTTTTTTAATTTTTTTCTGTAGCTTCAGAATCATTTCAACGCCTGCAAGGTTGATACCAAGTTTATGTGTGAGGTTGATAACTTCTTCAAGTCGTTCAACATCATCTTCTGAAAAGAGGCGAGTATTTCCTTCGGTCCGCTTGGGTGAAATCAATCCTTCTTTTTCGTACAGACGAATGGTCTGTTGATGAACTGAAAACATTTTAGCTACAACTGATATTGAATAAAATCCTTTTTTTCTTTTCATCTCTGCTCCGGATTAATTTTTAAGGATAGTTAGGAAAGCCTCTTGTGGTAGCTCAACATTCCCGACCTGCTTCATTTTTTTCTTTCCCTCTTTCTGTTTTTCAAGCAATTTACGTTTACGAGAAATATCGCCACCATAACATTTTGCTGTCACATTTTTCCTCAATGCAGAAACAGATTCACGGGCAATGATTTTAGCTCCRATAGCAGCTTGAATYGCAATGTCAAACATCTGCCGATGGATAACTCCTTTTAATCGTTGTGTAAGCTGTTTTCCTAAAGTAAATGCTTTCTCTTTATGAACAATAACTGAAAGTGCATCAACTGATTTTCCATTGAGYAGAATRKTCATTTTGATCATTTCTGATGGAAGATATCCAGCATCTTCATAATCAAAACTTGCATATCCGGCACTGACTGATTTTAATTTATCATAAAAATCTGTAACAATTTCATTCAGAGGAAGTCGATATTTTAGCACAACTCGATCTTCATCAAGATAGGTTAAGTTAAGCTGTTCACCACGACGATCTTGGCAGAGGTTAAAAATATTTCCCAAATGTTCATTTCGTGCGATGATAGTTGCATTGATCATCGGTTCGTACACTGTTTGAATCATTGGGGATTCAGGAAAATCTGCTGGRTTTTCAATGATCGCTTCTTTGCCATTTGTTAGAATAACTTTAAATAAAACTGTTGGCGACGTTGTGATGATATGCATGTCGTACTCTTGTTCTAGCCGTTGCTTAAACACATCCATGTGTAAAAGTCCAAGGAAGCCACATCGAAAACCAAACCCGAGTGCTACTGAACTCTCTTTTTCCACATGAACACTTGGATCATTAAGTGTGAGTTTTCCGATTGCGTCACGTAAAGCTTCAAATTCTGTTGTCTCAACAGGATAAATCCCCGCAAAAACTACTGATTTGGCAGGACGAAATCCCGGTAACGCTTCGACAGGTTTGTTCAAGTGAAAAAGGGTATCACCAATGCGTGCTTCTTTAACTGTTTTCATGCCAGAAATTAGATATCCTACCTGTCCAGTGAATAGGGCAGGCATCGACGTTGGATCTGGATACATGAGACCAAGGTCGTGCACTTCATACTTTTCGCCTGTGTGAGCACTAGAGATCATCTCACCTTTTTTGATTGATCCATCAATGACTTCAATCAGACAGATAACACCACGATATTCATCAAACCATGAATCAAAAAGCAGTGCTTTAAATGGTTTGGCTTCATCACCAGGAGGTGTTTTAATTTTTTCAATGATGACTGGAAACAATTGATCAAGCCCAGCGCCCGTTTTTGCAGAAACTTTGATRATYTCATCAGGGTCAATATCAAGTGCTGTCATCATTTCATTRCTTACYCGTTCAGGATCAGCATTCATCATATCAATTTTGTTGATGACAGGAATAATTGTTAAATCTTGTTCAAAGGCGAGGTAGAAGTTTGCCATTGTTTGAGCTTGAATTCCTTGAGCTGCATCAACAAGCAAGAGTGCTCCTTGACATGCGTACAGTGATCGTGAAACTTCATAACTAAAATCAACGTGGCCAGGGGTATCAATTAAGTTGAGTAAATATGTGATACCATCTTGTTCATAAAAAAGTGATGCGGTCTGAGCTTTAACCGTAATGCCCCGTTCTTTTTCCACCTGAAGCTTATCTAAAAACTGACTATTTTTTGATCGAGTTGAAATTGTTCCGGTCATTTCTAAAAGTCGATCTGCAAGTGTWGATTTACCATGATCGATATGTGCAATAATTGAAAAGTTTCTGATGCGATCTGGAGTAATCTCTTTTAAATTAATTTTTTTAATATCCATCTGAATCTTACTCTTTAGTAATAAAAATTTTTTCTGCCAAACGGTATCCCAAAGCAAAGGTGCAATCATGTTCGGTTGTTACACAGACTGGTCGTCCGACGTGTGAACCGTATCGTGTTTCAATTCCTGATCCTACAAAAATACCGATTGAGTAGAGTCGATTAAYAACAGTCGGTGTGAGATCAATAGCAGTAATCCGTGCTGGAATATTCATTTCGAGATCTGATAATTTCATAGGTTACATCGCTTCCGGTTTTGAGAGTCCAAGTAAATCTAAACATAATGAGAGGGTTGATCGAACCATGGTAATTATGGTTAATCGAGCTGCGGACAACTCAGGTTTTTTACTGTCAATTACATGGTGTTGAGCATAATAATGATGAAATCGTTGAGCAAGTTCATACGTATAATATGCTAAAACATGTGTCTGGTACGTCTCCATAATATTTGGTAAAATGCTATGAAGCGCCCATATCTTTTTAAGCAGCAAGCGCTCGTCTGCTTGCCAGATTTCAATGATCGCTTTCAGTTCATCAGGATTGAGTTTTTCAGGATGTAAAGAAGAGCTGAGTTCTGCATGTTCGGATGCTCGTTTGAGGATGCTTCCKGTTCGAACRTATGCATARTGGATATAAAARACTGGGTTTTCATCAGTTGTTTTAAGAGCAATRTCGAGATCAAAGTCGAGGTGAGCATCTGCTTTACGATTGAGATAAAAAAATCGTGCAACATCAGCRCCAACAAGTTTTATGAYATCACCAAGCTGTTCAAAATTTCCAGCTCGYTTTGACATTTTYAAAAAAGTTTCACCTTTTTTCATGCTGACCAGCTGATACAGAATCACATGCARTTTTTTAGCATCATAGCCAAGTGCCTGCACAACTGCTTTTAGTCGCGTGACGTAGCCATGGTGATCTTGTCCCATGATGTCAATCATCTGATCATAGCCACGATCAAATTTGTTTTTATGGTAGGCAATATCTGCTGCAATGTATGTGAGGTCGCCATTTTTCTTTCTGATAACACGATCTTTATCATCACCAAATTCTGTTGATTTGAACCAGAGCGCCCCTTCTTTTTCATATAAAATTTTTTCGGCTGAAAGCTGATTTAAAACATCAGTAATTGCGCCAGACTCATGTAGTGATTTCTCTGAAAACCAGGTGTCAAACTCTATTCGATACTCTTTTAAATTAGTTTTTATCAATTCTTGAAGCTCTTTTTGAGCAGTCTCAGTAAAAAATGAGATCGGTTCGTTGAGAACGTCAGAKCCTTTTAAGGCGATAATTTTTTGAGCGATCGTTACAAGATATGCGCCAGCATATCCTTGTTCTGGGAGAGTTGCCTCTTGAYCAAGTTCTTGAGAAACTCGTACACGAAGAGATTCACCGAGTCGTGTCATCTGRCTACCAGCATCATTGATATAAAATTCAGAGGTCATCTGATATCCCAAAAATCGACCKATTCTCATCAATACATCACCGATGATACCGCCACGACCATGGCCGAGGTGTAGAGGGCCTGTTGGGTTAGCACTTACAAATTCAACTAATACTTTCTTTTGAGGAGTRTYAGCTGSTAYGAAAAATTGTTCAGGCTGCTGTAAAAGTTTTTCTGACAGTTGATGCCAGCATCGGTCTGATAGCCGTATGTTTAAAAAACCAGGRCCAGCCGCTTCTATGGTTGAACAGAATGATGCAAGTTCWGCTTCTGTYCCATCTTTGTYRTTYAGCGTTTCAATAATTTCTAAAGCGATTRATCGAGGATTTTTTCGTGCTGCTTTAGCAATAACYAGTGCTGCATTTGAACTGATATCACCATGAGCGCTTCGATCAGCGTCACTATTGATAACAAAGTCRATTTTTGCAAGGGTCTGTTGGTCAACTTGGTACTGTTTTTGTAAAAAATCAAAAAAGAGATTTTTTAGGAAAAARGGTGTATTCATAGCTTTTTTTATCTCACGATTCAGAATTACGTACGTATAATTTTTTAAATATGTATRGAAAGTGTARCACAGACAGAAAAACTTGCAAAGATTCCTTTGAGTGATGCTTTCTTTAGTAAAAAATCTTTTCACGTAAGGGTTTTTAACCAAANRCTTCTTTTTTTAACRGTGAAAAGTTTGTCATTTCTACCAAATCTGACTATCTTGACAGGGAAGCTCAGCTATCAAAAAAGATAGCGGCCGAGTCGATTGTTTATAAAATGTCTATTTTTTTAATAAAATGTGGTGAAGTTATGTTGTCGATTGCAGTATTTTTTAAAACGTATGGTTGTCAGGCAAATGTTGCTGACTCTGAAGGGTTAGCGCTCTATTTGAATGGATTAGGTTGTGTTTTAGTAGAAAAAGAAGAATTAGCTGACTTGCTCATTGTGAACAGCTGCGCAGTCCGTGCTAAAGCAGAACAGAAGATGTTTTCGTACTTAGGAAGTCTGGTAAAATATAAAAAAGAAAAACCGTACATGCGGATCGGTATGATCGGTTGTGTTGCAAGTTATCAGAARAAAAAGGTCTATGAACGGTACGACCATGTGAGCTTTGTTTATGGTGCTCGTGAAAAYATGGGAACATTTCAAAAYTATCTTGCCGAYCTGATCGTTCGAATTAGTACCGCAAARCAGCTCTGYCAAGAAGATAAKAAAATTCCAKCATCGCTTAAAGGRCAGGATCGAYTGATYTCTGCATGGAAAGATAAAAARCCGACGCTCTTTAAAAAGGSAGCAACGCTTATTAAAYCTGTTRCACCAGCACCTCAGACGCATGCGGTTCAGAAGGCGTATATTAATATTACAACTGGCTGTGAYAATTAYTGTACSTACTGCATTGTTCCTTTCACTCGGGGGCGCGAAGAAAGTTATTCGTTGAAGGAATTGGTTGAGCGTGCAAAGGTTGATGTTGCTCGTGGTGCTCGCGAAATAACTCTTGTTGGGCAAAATGTTAATTCTTACAAGGATCCGGTCACTGGTGAAGGGTTTGCTCAACTGCTTGAAGCGATTGCTCAAATAGAAGGCGAGTTTTGGGTTCGATACGTCAGTCCACATCCAAAAGATATGACTAACGATGTGCTCGATGTGATGGCAGCGCACAGTCCAAAGATCTGTTCATGGGTTCATCTGCCGTTGCAAGCAGGCTCTAGCCGTGTTCTTGATGTCATGGGACGGACGTATACAAAAGAGCGATTCTTAGAGCAGGTCGATGAAATTAGAAAACGAATGCCGACTGTCACCATAACAACCGATATTATTGTCGGCTTTCCATCAGAGACAGATGCTGAATATTTGGAGACGCGTGAAGTGATGGAAATCGTTAAATTCGATCATATATTTTCATTTATTTATTCTCCACGAAAATTTACTAAAGCGTTTGCTATGGAAGATTCAGTAACAGCTGAAGAAAAAACAATTCGTTTGATAGAATTGCAAAAGCGACAGAAGATGATCAGTTTAGAATGTAATACTGGCTGGGTCGATAAAGAGCTTCTGGTGCTGGTTGAGAGACCAATCATTGGTGGGTACCTTACGCGGACTGAAGGAAATACTCGTCTGAATCTAGTTTCTGAAGAGCCGAATCTGACTGGGCAATTTTTGTACGTACGCGTGACATCAGCACAAGTTGCACATTTGTCAGGAGTTGTTCTGAAAAAAATAGAAAAAAATGCAGATAAAAGTTGTCAACCGTTTCTAAAACAGGTATGATACTTTTTGAATGAACACCAAGCATGGCACAGGCGGCATAGCCAAGTGGTAAGGCAATGGTCTGCAAAACCGTGATCCCCGGTTCAAATCCGGGTGCCGCCTCCAGCTGTGCGAGCGTTCTTAATTTTGAAGTAAAATATATGGTTGCCGGGATGGCGGAATGGTAGACGCAAAGGACTTAAAATCCTTCGAGCTAACGCTCGTGCCGGTTCGAGTCCGGCTCTCGGCACCAATTTTCATCTAAACTTTCATTTCTAAAGTTCTACTATTTCAAACAGAATCCTTTTAAAAAAACTTTCTTCCTTTAAATTTTTGTACTAAACTTGGCCAGATAGAAAAGATAAAAAGCATTTTAATGAGTCTTTTGTAGCTTTTTTTAAAAAAATAAGCGAAAAAACTGATTTTTCTGCTTGTTAATAAAGATCTACTTGAAAATTAGTTGGATGTTGATATAGTTGTAACTGTACAAAGTGTGACGGTAGTTCGTTACATACAGAATAGAAAGCATGTTTTATTTCTAATCATTTTAAGTGGAAGGACACAATAATGATGAAAAAAAATTTGGTAATGATGCTCATAGCAATGGGCATGACAACAGTAGCTTTTGCTGCTGGAAACAGTGTTGAAGATCTTCAGAAAAAAGTTGAAAAAGCTCAAATAGCTTTGACTAAGGCTGAAGAAGTTCAGGCTGCCATTAAAGGAAAAGGAAACAAGGGTAAACGCAAACAAGCACAGAAAGCATTAACTGGCGCTAAAGAAGCACTTGTTAAAGCAGGATATGCTTTAGACTTGCAAGAAGCAAAAGATGCATTGATTGGCAAAATCAATCTTGAAGATGCTGATGCTAAAAATGCTCTTGAAGGATCAATTAAAGGTGCTCCAAGTCTAGCTGATCTTAAAATCATTGAAAATGATGATGCAAACAAAGATGCATTCAAAGCAAAAGAAGAAGAAAAAGCTCCTGAAACTCCTGAAGAAAAACTTGCAAAAGAATTCAAAGAAGCAAACGATAATGTCGTAGCTAAACTTGAAGAGATCGAAGCTCTTAAAAAAGCTGCAATTGATCTTGCAAAAGAGGTTTCAAGCTTTGATGCACAGACTTCAGATGTAAAGAAAAGTGTTGATGATGCTGTTGAAGCGATCAATAAGGTTGAACTTCAAAATGTTGAAGATTATAAAAATGTACAAGTTGAAGATCTGTCTAAAGAAAAGATTGAATTTGCTAAAGACACATTAGTTGAAGTTAACACGGYTTTTACAACCATTAAAACTCAATCTGATATTGTTGAAGCTAAGGTTTTATACAGTAAATTTTCTGAAAAAATTCAAGAAAAATCAGACTTGATTAGTGATTWAAAATCAGAAGATAAAAAAAATATTAAACAGGTAATACTTGCTATGAAAAAAGCTGAAACAAAAGATGCAGTAACATCTGAGTTTAATAAGCTATTTGAAGGCGAAAACTGTTTAGAAAAAACTGGCGATTATGCTAAGTTCTTAGAAGAATCATATAATACTTGTAAAGAAGAAGTTGAATCAATCATTATCCCAAAAGGCAATGAAGGTTATTCAAAACATTTTAATCTTACAAATGCTGTGATTTCAACAGTTGTGATAGCGGCTCTTTGTCAAATCAAAGCTGTTTTTTCAACTAAGAAATCAATGACCAAGTATGCTCGTATTCAAAAGAAAGCAAAACCTGGTTTTGTTGATGCGACTAAACAGACTTTTTCAAATCAACTCCAAGCAGTTAAAAAACTCTTCGGTTTTGGAAAAAGCAAAAAAGTTGCAGTTACAGAATCAGAGTAATATCTGAAATAAATAAGCTATAAAAAGCTGCACATAAAAGAGGGGCGTGATCGTAAGATTGCGTCCCTCTTTTTATAATTCATTATTTTTCAAGTGGCTCAACTTGTTTGATTGCAATTCTGTTGCAGAAGAGTTGTTCACTTGTTTTCTTTACTAAATTCTATACCAGGATCCTTCGCCTCTTCAAGGCTTGGTTGAATCCTTATCAGAGTTTCAGAGAAGAGACGGCCTAAAAGCCGTCCAAGGGTGAAAGGAGCACTTCAAGGTTGTGCGAAGAGTATCTATTTTTCTGTTCGACTGGTTTTGATGGTTCGATTATTTTTGCTCGTTTTATCTGTTTTTTTCTTTTTTCTTCTTTAAAAACGCTTTATTTCA
Source organism: Candidatus Babelota bacterium (assembly GCA_002401785.1). Lineage (GTDB taxonomy): Bacteria > Babelota > Babeliae > Babelales > CAZZPM01 > CAZZPM01. The sequence continues at coordinate 10,268 of NVUD01000001.1, read as the reverse complement.
CTGTTTTTATGTTTTCAAATTGAAAATAATTGATATGTTGATAGACTTAATAATGTAAGTRCTGTAGCAATCTGATTGTTTCGGTATGAAAAAAGGATTCTGTTAATTTCTTGATTAATAAAAGAAGGGTAGAGAGAATGATGAAAAAAAATATAATGATGATAGTTACGATTTCGAGTCTGAACATGTTTGCTTTGCAGGCAGCTTCAGTTGCTCCGGTGGTTCCAAATAGAAAAAACATACCTAGTGAAAGTCAACTAAAAGAGAATGCTGATCARCTTGWWTGTAGYAATCAGTTGATTGCAAATAATCTGYTTTCTATCGCAGAAGAGMAAGAACRGTTAMAAGAAATYGCTTCAAAGGTTACCGGCGACTACAGYGAATTACAGAAAACTATTAATGATGCGGTTGCAAGAGCRACGAGTCCTGGTTTGATCGATAATTTGAAAGAAGTTGTAGCGAAAGATTCAAAAGCTGTTACAGATGAAGAATTGCAAGCAGCGAAAGATCGGAACGGTTGTTTTAAGTTAGTTTTCGAAAAAATTGAAAAAGAGAAAGCAATTGTTTTTACAGGTTATACTCTGTTTTTGATTAAAGAATTTTTGAAAACTGCTCAGTTAACTGATAAGCAGAAAAAACATGCAAAGTATCTTGCGTTTRCAAATGGAAAGAAAACATTGTTTAAAAATGATACAGTTGTTTCTTTGATGAAAGATCTTTCTCTGTTTGCTCCTGAGTTGGTCAGAACGCTTGCTTGCAAATATTCAGATATTTTTAACAGCGTTGAGATAAACCTACTTGTTGTAAAACAGGTTAAAAAAGAGATGATTGAAGAAATTCAATCAGACTCAAAAAAAGAAGAGCTTGCAGGAGAGATCAATGCGGTTAAAGATAATGCAGATGATGCGTTGCAGAAGCTTGAATCTATTGAAAATGAAGAGAGATATAAAAACTCTTTAAAAAAAGATACTGTAAAAAATCAAAAAGAAAAAAATGCTCAAACATTGGCGGAAGCGAATGTTAAGATCGACTCTTTGCGTAAGGAAATATCAAAAAAACAGGCAAAAATAGAAAAGAGTATCAAAGATGAGCGTGATCAAGCTTCAAGCGAAATKMAAACTGTTTTTGAAGCTGTCTTGAAACAGACAGAAGAACTTACAAAGCGTGACAATCTTAAAAAACATGYTCAAGTRMTTGCAARTAACAGTAARAATGTTACAGAGGCAGAGGCTTTGAAGGCAGAGSAGCRAGTSRMAACTTTGAACGCGATTCTTAYGGTTGTTATCGGGCAGAAGAAAATTGTTGATACAAATAGTACACTCTTATTCATTCAGAAAGAGTTGAAGAAAGTTAACATYTCTGAAGAAGTGCAAAAAGAAGAGCTGTATAAAAATCTTATGAAAGCATCTGCTGAAGAAAAAGATAGTAYMGTTAGTCTGACGAATCAGTTTAATCAATTGAAGCAGAGCCTTGATGAAKCAACAAAGATTCAACTTATCAGTGCATCMAATGAACTTAATRAGAARRTTGGAAAAGAAGGATTAGATCAGTCTCTGTCAAAYATTGCTAAATCTGTGGAGTCGCCAAAGTTGACTACTCAGAAAGTCTGTTTGTACGCCTTTGCTGCAACGCTTGTCACAGCAGCTCTCTATAAATTGAAAAAAGTGTATGATWMTAAATCGTCATTTAAAACAGTTRGTTTTTCAGAAAAARYGACGAAGCAGAAAAAGGCTGGTTTTTTTCAAAAAGTATACAGCATAATCTTTAGTTAAAATTATAAATATCAAAATAAAAAAAGGGGCGTTGAAAAATGCTCCTTTTTCTTCTTAAATAGATTTCTGTTATCTTGGCATTTACGATTTGATGGAATTGAAAAACAGAAAAAAAGTAAAAAAAACAATAATTTGAATCATCTTTTTGTTGGAATATTAGAATTTTAAGAGTCTGAAGTTGTATTAATTGTCAAAAATGATACCCTAAATAAGGTGCTCTTATTCTCTTGGCTGAATTGAGATAATAGGCAGTTTGATAATTTAAATAGTAAGGAAATTGGTGCAAAATGAATTTTAAGCAGATAATAAAAGTTTTTTTNATAAATGTTGTTTTCGTTGTCTCAACTATGATGGCAGCGGCTGTTCCTGCGATTTACTCAGAAATTGATTTTCAAGAGGATTCGCTTTTTTCAAATCTGTATGAAGATCAATTGTCTGAACAAAGGTCAGGGCTAGATACGGTAAAATTTTTTGAAACAGAGATCATTGAGCTTTTTAAGCTATGTAAACCTTGTATGAAAAATGAAGATATTAAAAAAATCGAAAATAGTTTTGCATTTTCTAGAAAGAATAGTTCTATTAAATCTTTATCCGTTGATCAGATTATTCTGTTTTGGAATCAGTTTAAGCTTTTTAAAAAAGTAAAAGGATACAAACTTGGTCTTACTGGCTGGAATGATACTTATCAGGCAGAGGATTTGTACAAAATGCGAGAGATTCCATTTGTGATCGATCTTGAGCTTGCTCTGCTTAAGCAGGCATGGAATGAAGATCAATCTGAAGGGGCAGAAGGAAAGCTTGATATTTTAGATAAAATGATCAAACCATCAAATAATTTTAAACTTTTTAATACGTCAGAAGATGAGAGAGAAGCTCTTAAAGAGAAGCGTGGAACGTTAACAAATGTAATTAAAACAGATATCAAACAGATGCTTGAATCATCTGTTGGCGCTGAAGATTCTAAGTTGTTTGAACGGGCATTTGCTTGCTGCTTAAAGATAGAAGCTTTTGATGGTGATGAAGAAACAGAATCAGTGAAAAAATTTATTGGTCGGGTCTTAACAAGTGAAGAGCTAGCCGATGAAAAATATGAAGCATTAAAAGAGATAATGGATGCTGTTTCAGATGATGCCTTGCATAATCAACTACTCAATCAAATGAAGCCTTTGTATGAAAACATATTAAAGACTGAGTTAGAAGAGCTTGAATTAAACTACAAAAAGCTTAATGACATGATTTCGTTTGCTAATAAAGTCGGATGGCAAAAGGCTAAAGGTCTTAAACAAGCAAAACTGTTTTTGAGTACAAAAGAAAACATGACAGATTTTGAAGAAGCGATGAGTCAGATTTTAAAGAACAAGTCTAAAGCTGTTCAAGAGTCACTTGGATATGCAAAAGAATTGTATAATTGTGTTACTAAAAAAGATGATGTTGATAAAGAATTTAAGAATCTTGTGCAGAAAGAAAAAATTGATGATCTCTATTTGAATGTTTTATCTCAGCTTTTATTGGAACAGAAGCTATCAAGTCCAGATTCATCTGCCAACATGCAACAGGTAGTTGGAGATTTTATCTTAGTAAAAAATTCATTACGTTGTAATCAAGAAGATGTACAAAAATTTAATAATGCATGCGTCAAAAGATTGGATGAATATCAGTTGCACATCGGTGCTAGCAGACAAAACTATGATGCTGGAAGAATGAAGCAACATGTAGGCAATCGTAATGCTTATGAAGAATTTTTAAAAAACAACAATATAATTCGAGTTTCTCATCAGGTGATTTTTGATGATCTATTTTTTCCTGTTCAAGCTGAAAAAGATAAACGGATTGAAAGACTTGGAGAAATTAAACAGGAACTTGATCAGTTGAAAGTAAATTTAGAGCAGTTTCAACAAGATGATTTATTTGATCAAAAGAAGAAAGATGCCATCGTTGCCGCATTGAAAAGATTAAAAGATAATCAGGAGTTTCATAAGCTTGCATTAAAAGAATTAAACGATTGGGATGAAGAGTCTGTTCTTCCATCCATTGAGGAAAATGACAAAAATTTAGACTCCTTTAAAGAAAAATATCAGCAAGAAGTTGCGTATGTTGAGGCATTTAAAGCTGCAGATAATCCAGAGGCAAAAGATAGATTGAAAAAAACTCTTCAGTCACAGATAAATTTGGAAAAAGTTGATCAGATCAGGTGGAATGGCGAAGATTATAAGCAGCATTGTACAAAAGCTGTACAGGATCTTTTTGAGAAACTGTTTGAATATTATCAAGTTGGAAAACCAGTTTTGAATTATAATCTTGAAACTGAGCTTGTTGCAGCAGCAGAAGTATTAAGCTTTGAAGAAAAAGTTGAAATCATCAAAAATGAGAAAAAAAAGTTATTTGCCTTGAGTGATGGAAATCTTTGGGATACGAAGCAGTCATTTTCAGAGTTGAAAAAGAAGGACAAATATCAATTGTTCAAAAAAATAGAAGAGCAACTTCTGATCGATATTGAGTTTCAAGCATGGAATAAAGCTAAATCTGAAGGACTGGAAGCAAAGCTTGATATTTTAGATAGAATGACGCGTCCATCAAATAATTTTAAACTTTTTGATATGCCAGAAAATGAGAGAGAAGCTCTTCAAGAGAAGCGTGAAACGTTAACAAATGTAATTAAAACAGATATCAAAGGAATGCTTGAATTAATTGAAAATCCTAAGCTTTTTCAACGGGCGTTTGCTTGTTGCTTAAAGAWAAAAGCTTTTGATGGCGATCAAGAAATGAAAGCAGTAGAAAGTTTTATTGGTCGGGTCTTAACAAGTGAAGAGCTAGCCGATGAAAAATATGAAGCATTAAAAGAGATAATGGATACTATTTCAGATGCTGACTTGCGTAATCAACTGCTCAATCAAATAAAGCCTTTGTATAAAGATATATTAAAAACTGAGTTAGAAAAGCCTGAATTAAACTATGAAAAGCTTGATGATATGATTGCATTTGCTAATAAAGTAGGATGGAAAAAGGGTGAAGATCTTAAACAAGCGAAGCTGTTCTTGAGCACAAAAAAAGATATGATAGTTTTTGAAAAAGTGATGACTGAAATTTTAAAGAACAAGTCTAAAACTGTTCAAAAGTCGCTTGAAGAAGCAAAAGAATCCTATAATTGTGTTACTAAAAAAGAAGGTGGTGGCGAGAAACAGTTTAAGAATCGTTTACAGAAGCAAAAGATTGATGATCTCTATTTGAATGTTTTATCTCATCTTTTATTGAAACAGGAGATATCAAGTCCAGATTCATCTGCTAATGCTAACATGCAGCAGATAGTTATGGATATTATCTTAGCAAGASAAGCATTAAGCTGTTGTAATCAAGAAAATGTAMAAAAATTTAATGMTGYATGCGTCGAAAAATTGGATRAATAYAARTYKMASATCGATKCTAGCAGAAAAAATTATGATGYTGGAAGAATGAAGCAACAKRKAGATAACTTTAATGCTTATGRARAAWTTTTAMAAAACAACGATATAGTTTTATATTCTGATCCGGTGAKCTTTRATSAWCWRTTKMTTCCTGTTCAAGCTGAAARARASAGRCGGATWGMAARACTTGGWGWRATTAAACAGGAACTTGATCAGTTGAAAGYAAATTTAGAGCAGTTTCAACAAGATGATTTATTTGATCAAAAGAAGAAAGATGCCATCGTTRCCGCATTGAAAAGATTAAAAGATAATCAGGAGTTTCATAAGYYTGCATTARAARAATTAAACGATTGGRATAAARASTCTGTTCTTCCATCCATTGAGRARAATRACRAARAYTTAGACTCCTTTAAARAARARTATCAGCAAGAARTWGCGTATRTTRAGGCATTTAAARMTGCAGATAGTCTAGAAGRAAAAGATAGATTGGAAAGAGTTCTTCAGTCACAGAAAAAATTAGAAGAAGTTGATCAGATCAGGTGGAATGGCGAAGGTTCTAGACGGCATTTTACAAAATCTGTAAAAGATCTTTTTGAGAAGTTGTTTGAATATTATCAAGTTGGAAAATCAGTTCTGAATTATAATCTTGAAACTGAGCTTGTTGCAGCAGCGGAAGCATTGAGCTTTGAAGAGAAAATTGAAATTATTAAAAATGAGCAAAAAAAGTTGTTTGCCTTGAGTGATGGAACTTTTTGGAGTACAACGCGGTCATTTGCAGAGCTGAAAGTTGACGAAAAATATAGATTGTTTCAAACATTAGAAGATCAGCTGATTAGCACTCTTTTTGATCTCTTTAAAAAGGATGGACAAAAAGAAGATTTGAATCTTGTTAAACAAGAAAATGGAAAGTTTTCAAATTTTGAATCAGCTCAGATTTTATTGAAAAGYCTTTCTGAAGGGAAAGTATCTTTGTCTGAGTCTGATCAGYCTCATTTTGATCTTTTACAGGTACGAGTCGCTTTGTTGCAGATAAAAAACATACAGGATAGTTTTTCTCAAGGAATAATGGAGGAGTCTGAAAAAGTTCTTGAAAATGCTCAAGATTTGAAAAACTTGCTTGATGGTTTAATTGAAAAAGATGATCCAGAAAATATGTATTCAAAATACAAAGAAGATGAAATAGTAACGACATTTGATGCTTGGAAATCAGAAATGAATAGTTGTATCTCTTTGCATAAGARAGTAGAAAGAGCAATAGCTAGAAAAAATAAAAAGATAGTGAAAAAATCGATTAAAAAACTTGATACTACATCTRATGRAAGYTATGTTTCKAAAAAARTTGCTCCAGTGAAAAARAGTATAAAAATTTTATATGATACATGGCGGCAAGGGAAATTAAATGAAGAGATTCTCGCATTAGAAGCTGGAATTTCAGAAGCTTCCACTGAAGAAGAATATAAAAACTTGTTTGGTCAATTTGAAAATATTAACCCTGAAGGGTATTCAAAAATAGAGAAAAAAATAGAAGAKAAGGMAAAARARCTGATTAAAAAASKTSAWRMTRMAWMKGMTKWWMSMKATGTTATTGAATGGGCGGAAAAGCGTAAAGAAGTAATAAACAAGAAGGCTCAAGATAGATCAGCAGCAGAAGAACAGAAGAATAGAGAGCGTGAAGCGAAAATTGAAGCAGCTGCAAAGAAGAAGCAACTGAAAGAAGGYTCGAGTCGRAARARACAGTTTTTAARAGCGGCAGGAGCTYTGTTTATTGTARCATCTCCATTGTTGGTATTTAAAGCATGGAARGTGCAGCAGCGATATAAAAAACTTAAAGCAGAGTTTCAAAAAAATAATCCAGATGAGATTGTTGACAGAAAGGCGTTGTTGAAGCAAGCCTTGAGCGAAGAGTTTTCTAGAAAATGTTTTTCTGAATCGATGCAAACGATTAAAAATAAGTTACAGATAGTTCTGTTTGGGAACGATGATGAAGATTCTTTTGTAAACGAAAACGAGGAGGATTTGCAAAAAATTGTCAATGCTGAAGTTGCTTGAAAAAGTAAGAATGATTTGAAGGTTCCGTCCCTGGTGGATAGGTAAAATATGTATAATGTTCAAACAAAGGGTTTAGAATAATGATGAATAAAAAATTATTACACGCGTTTTTAGTTATGATGCTCGGTTTTGGAGTTTCGTCTGCATGGGCAGCTGCTGGTTCAATTTCTGATGAAATAGCAGAAGCTGAAAAAGAAAATCATGAGAAAGTTCAAGCAGAAAATCGTTTGAAAGATGAAGAGGCTGCTAAAAAAGTTTTAGATGATTTGGAAGCTGAGAATGCAGCAAAAGCAGCTCGTTTGGAATCTGAGAATGCAGCAAAAGTAGCTCGTTTGGAAGCTGAAGAAAAAGAAAAAGATCGTTTGGAAGAAGCAGCTCGTTTGAAAGAAGAAGAAGCAGATCGTTTGGCAGAAGAAGAAGCAGTTCAAGAGGCTAAAGAAGAAGCAGCTCGTTTGAAAGCTGAAGAAGCAGATCGTTTGGCAGAAGAAGAAGCTAAAGAAGCAGCAGAAGAAGCTCGTTTGAAAGATGAACAAGAAAAAGAAGAAGCAAAAGAAGAAGCTCGTTTGGCAGAAGAACAAGCAGCTCGTTTGAAAGCTGAAGAARAAGCAAAAGAAGCAGCAGAAGCAGCTCGTTTGAAAGATGAACAAGAAAAAGAAGAAGCWAAAGAAGMAGCTCGTTTGGCAGAAGAACAAGCWRMWSRWKYRGCAGAAGAAGCTCGTTTGAAAGAAGAACAAGAAGAAAAAGAAGCAAAAAGTTCAACTACAATAGAAGACGTTGGTTCAGATGAAGAGGGTACTGAAGGCGACGATAAATCAAAAAATAGACTTTTCTTAGAACCAGCAGAAATTCAAGAAGAACAAAAAAAAGCAACTGCACTACTTGATAAAGCAAAAGATGATTTTACGGACAAGCGTTTTAAAGAATTAAAAGAATTAATTGCAAGAGCAGATCGTGATTCAAGTGTACATCTTGTACTCATTATTAAAGCTGATATTGAAGATGCATTAAAGCAAAACATCAAAAAGCTGGAAGCAAAAAAAGCTAAAGAAGCTGAAGAAGCTCGTTTGAAAGATGAAGAAGAAGCTCATTTGGAAGGTGATCGTTTAAAAGAAGAAGCTCATTTGAAAAAAGAACAAGATAAAGCACTTGAATTACTTGAAAAAGCAAAAGATAATCTTATGGAAGGGCAGCTTCAAGAATTACAAGATTATATCAAAAAAGCTGATATAGAACTAAGTACTGTTATTTTAGGACTTGTCGAAGAGGCTGTTAAATATCAATCAGAGCAAAACATCGAAGATTTGAAGGATGAAATTGAAGAAGCAATAAAACAACTTCCAAAGGATAAGCAACAAGCAAACAGAGATCAGGTTGGTCAGTATGATGAGTTAATAGGATTTAATAACTTGTTGGAACTAATTAATGAAGAAATTGCAAAAAAAGAAGCTCCATCAAAAGAAGATCAAGATAAACTTGATGCGCTTTATGAACGAATTGAAGCGATTTTTCTTCTAAAGAATATTGATGAACAGCAAAAAGATTTGATCAAGATCGACAAAACTGAAGTTGAAGCAGCAAAAGAATTGCTTTCAGAGTTTAAGTTTGAAAAGTCAGACGATATTCTTCAAAGTTTTGAATCATTTATTCTAGAATATAATAAATTGAATCCAGCTGTTACTGGTTCTTATAGTAATCTTAAAATAGGTTCAGGCGTTGTAATTGGATCGGCAGCAGCTTTTGGCCTGTATCGATTCTACAATGCAGTTTTGAGAGCTCGTAGACAACAACGTACAGACAAAGTAGCAAAAGAGAGCAATGTTGTTCTGATAGCACTTGGCGATGAGTACAGTGCATTTACTCGATTTTCAAGCGAGTGTAAAGATGCAATCGTTTCTGTTTTCGCATCAGCTGAGTCAGTAGAAATAGAAGAGTCTGATTCAGATTCTCAAGAGTAAATAAAATAAAATAGATATATTTTACTCATCTGAAATATATCTCTGAAAATGAAAAAGAGGCTTGGTTTTAAACCAAGCCTCTTTTTTGTTGCTCTTTATCTTCTCACGAAAAGTTTTTTTCACAAAACTTCTTTTTACAAAAACTTGATTTTGTATAGACTACAGAATGATTGAAATATCTATTTTTTAATGTGAGGAAAGGATTTTGTATGGCACTCTTATTTTTTAGTTCACCAGCTTGGCAACTGGTTTTGCAGTCAGATTTTATGACAAAGGTTGTTCTGGTTATTCTGTTGTTAGCCTCAATAATGTGTGGAGCGTTGATTTTTGCTCAATTTGTTTTTTTATATTTTGTTAAAAAAAGTTCTGATACTTCTATAGAGGCTATAAAATCGGCGCGAACGGTTGCTGATTTAACAAAGGTCGCTCAGGTTTCAGATTCGTATGAGGCAATCATTATTAAAAAAATCTTGAATGAGCGGGAAAAGATCATTCAGGTGAGTCAGTTGCAGGATCATGACATTGATTTATTGTTAGCCAAGGGAGATCATGAAGCTGACGGATTGGTTTCACAACTTGAAACTTTTATCCCAATTCTCGGTGTGAGTGGTGCTGTCGCTCCATTGATGGGACTGTTTGGTACTGTTTGGGGTCTGATTCATGCATTTATTAATATCAGTCATGAAAAATCAGCAGACATAGCCGTGGTTGCTCCCGGAATTGCTGAAGCGTTGTTTACAACTATGGCTGGCCTGGTAGTCGCAATTCCTGCATTGATATTTTTTCATTACTTTGCACGGCAGGTTAAAAAAGTTGATTGGCAATTACGGCAGGTTTTGGAGTTAACTATTTTATTGATAAAAAAAGAAGAGCAGCAATAAGGAGGCGATTCAATGCGTATGCGAAAAAAAAATCGTCAACCGTTGGTAATGCCTGAAATTGTCTTAACACCGTTGATCGATGTGGCACTGACATTGGTAGTTATTTTAATGGTTGTTTCACCAATCATTAAAAATGGAATAAAAATTGATTTGCCGGAAGGCAAAAGTATGGAGGTTAGTGCACAGCAAGAAATTGTGATTGCCATCAAT
>NVUD01000011.1 GCA_002401785.1 Candidatus Babelota bacterium | reverse complement strand
AGAAGCAGCAGAAGCAGCTCGTTTGAAAGATGAACAAGAAAAAGAAGAAGCAAAAGAAGAAGCTCGTTTGGCAGAAGAACAAGCAGCTCGTTTGAAAGCTGAAGAAGAAGCAAAAGAAGCAGCAGAAGCAGCTCGTTTGAAAGATGAACAAGAAAAAGAAGAAGCTAAAGAAGCAGCTCGTTTGGCAGAAGAACAAGCTAAAGAAGCAGCAGAAGAAGCTCGTTTGAAAGAAGAACAAGAAGAAAAAGAAGCAAAAAGTTCAACTACAATAGAAGACGTTGGTTCAGATGAAGAGGGTACTGAAGGCGACGATAAATCAAAAAATAGACTTTTCTTAGAACCAGCAGAAATTCAAGAAGAACAAAAAAAAGCAACTGCACTACTTGATAAAGCAAAAGATGATTTTACGGACAAGCGTTTTAAAGAATTAAAAGAATTAATTGCAAGAGCAGATCGTGATTCAAGTGTACATCTTGTACTCATTATTAAAGCTGATATTGAAGATGCATTAAAAGCTAAAGAAGCTCGTTTGAAAGATGAAGAAGAAGAAGCTCATTTGGAAGATGATCGTTTAAAAGAAGAAGCTCGTTTGAAAGGAAAACAAAGTAAAGCAACTGAACTACTTGATAAAGCAACTGCTGATCTTACGGAAGAGCAGCTTAAAGAATTACGAGATTATATCAAAGAAGCTGATATAGAACTAAGTGCTGTTATTTTAGAACTTGTCGAAAACGCTGTTGAATATCAATCAGAGCAAAACATCGAAGATCTGAAGGCTAAAATTGAAGAAGCAATAAAACAACTTCCAAAGGATAAGCAACAAGCAAACAGAGATCAGGTTGGTCAGTATGATGAGTTAATAGGATTTAATAACTTGTTGGAACTAATTAATGAAGAAATTGCAAAAAAAGAAGCTCCATCAAAAGAAGATCAAGATAAACTTGATGCGCTTTATGAACGAATTGAAGCGATTTTTCTTCTAAAGAATATTGATGAACAGCAAAAAGATTTGATCAAGATCGACAAAACTGAAGTTGAAGCAGCAAAAGAATTGCTTTCAGAGTTTAAGTTTGAAAAGTCAGACGATATTCTTCAAAGTTTTGAATCATTTATTCTAGAATATAATAAATTGAATCCAGCTGTTACTGGTTCTTATAGTAATCTTAAAATAGGTTCAGGCGTTGTAATTGGATCGGCAGCAGCTTTTGGCCTGTATCGATTCTACAATGCAGTTTTGAGAGCTCGTAGACAACAACGTATAGACAAAGTAGCAAAAGAGAGCAATGTTGTTCTGATAGCACTTGGCGATGAGTACAGTGCATTTACTCGATTTTCAAGCGAGTGTAAAGATGCAATCGTTTCTGTTTTCGCATCAGCTGAGTCAGTAGAAATAGAAGAGTCTGATTCAGATTCTCAAGAGTAAATAAAATAAAATAGATATATTTTACTCATCTGAAATATATCTCTGAAAATGAAAAAGAGGCTTGGTTTTAAACCAGGCCTCTTTTTTGTTGCTCTTTATCTTCTCACGAAAAGTTTTTTTCACAAAACTTCTTTTTACAAAAACTTGATTTTGTATAGACTACAGAATGATTGAAATGTCTATTTTTTAATGTGAGGAAAGGATTTTGTATGGCACTCTTATTTTTTAGTTCACCAGCTTGGCAACTGGTTTTGCAGTCAGATTTTATGACAAAGGTTGTTCTGGTTATTCTGTTGTTAGCCTCAATAATGTGTGGAGCGTTGATTTTTGCTCAATTTGTTTTTTTATATTTTGTTAAAAAAAGTTCTGATACTTCGATAGAGGCTATAAAATCGGCACGAACGGTTGCTGATTTAACAAAGGTCGCTCAGGTTTCCGATTCGTATGAGGCAATCATTATTAAAAAAATCTTGAATGAGCGGGAAAAGATCATTCAGGTGAGTCAGTTGCAGGATCATGACATTGATTTATTGTTAGCCAAGGGAGATCATGAGGCTGACGGATTGGTTTCACAACTTGAAACTTTTATCCCAATTCTCGGTGTGAGTGGTGCTGTCGCTCCATTGATGGGACTGTTTGGTACTGTTTGGGGTCTGATTCATGCATTTATTAATATCAGTCATGAAAAATCAGCAGACATAGCCGTGGTTGCTCCCGGAATTGCTGAAGCGTTGTTTACAACTATGGCTGGCTTGGTAGTCGCAATTCCTGCACTGATATTTTTTCATTATTTTGCACGGCAGGTTAAACAAGTGGATTGGCAATTACGGCAGGTTTTGGAGTTAACTATTTTGTTGATAAAAAAAGAACAGCAGCAATAAGGAGGCGATTCAATGCGTATGCGAAAAAAAAATCGTCAACCGTTGGTAATGCCTGAAATTGTCTTAACACCGTTGATCGATGTGGCACTGACATTGGTAGTTATTTTAATGGTTGTTTCACCAATCATTAAAAATGGAATAAAAATTGATTTGCCGGAAGGCAAAAGTATGGAGGTTAGTGCACAGCAAGAAATTGTGATTGCCATCAATAAAAAAGGAAGTTTTTTTGTTAATAGTTTTGAGGTCGATCGYAGCACTGTTGTCAGTGAAGTTATTGCCTTGCGRGGTGAGCAGACAGGAATGCCGGTCTAYATTCATGCAGACAAGGARATTTCMTGTGGAAYAGTTGTAACTTTGYTGGATGATTTAAAGACRGCAGGAGTCTCTATGGTTGGRATCTCTACACGRGCAATTATAAATGCAGCAGAGGGYAATGAGAGTAATTATTAGTAGTTTTTTAGGATCATYTYTTTTGCATYYCCTYTTTCTTTTTTTAGCAAGCATRCAGTATCGMGAGCAGGTTCAGCATCTGTTTTCKGTTGATGCACYMAAAGMGATTGAACAGARGGTCTGTTTTGCAGCAGTTGTTCCGCCACCGGTTAAAAAAAAGAAAGAATCAAAAGTTGATCAGTCTGTATTGAAAAAAATAGTTTCAATAGTGCAAAAAACAGATCAACAAGAAAAAGAAAAAATAAATACTGCAGTTGATGAAGCTTCGATAGAARAATCAGTAGAAAAGAAAAAAGAGTCGATTGTTGAGAAAACTACTGAACCGGTTGTTCGAAATGTTGCGGAAGAGAAAAAAACAGTAAAAAAAAAAGAAATAGAAAGTAAAAAANTTACTGAAAATGATCKSMTGNTMRRMSARAKMKCKGRWTSARNTGCGYCRSANNNTGMAAWNNAGMMMTTRCKTGARMNARTKWSTNGTKARTTNCATCCGCATTAAAAAAAGAGATTGGSAGASMGTGGCATCCACCAGTCTGTGATCAAGAAGATTTGGAGGCAAAAGTCTGTTGTACTTTGTCACCACGAGGGCATTTAGAGCAGGCATTTATMGAAAAATCATCTTTAGTGATGGCGTATGATTTRAGTATTTTRCGTGCATTGAAAAAAATGARCTTTGTGAGAGAACTTTGGGGAAAAAGATTTTTAATACTTTTTAAAAAGTAGTCTGAGGAGAAAAYTATGATACATTTTTCTGTTGGTTTAATAATATTKATAAGCATACAATCGCTTGGGGCAGMGCAGCCAAYATTTATCTGTGCAAGTCAAAAAAAACAGGTTAAAAAAACAGTCTGTACCATACGAATTGAAAAAGGAGCATCGGCTGAAGCTCATTCTGTTGCGCAAGTTTTGGAAAAAGATCTTCTGTTAACTGATTACATGGAAGTTTCTACTAAAGAAGATAAAAATCCATTTTCGGACAGAATGTGTCAGCAGGCTTTTGATGAAGAGGCAGATTTTTTGATTCAAATTACGCAGAAGAAAAACAAAAAATGGTTGCGGTCACTTTTTTTTTCTGAGTTGCCCAATATTGAAATTATTTTTGCACGAGCATATGATGGTCATCTTTTATTTAAAACAGAGGTGCCGGCAAATCCTGTTGATCGTACCTACGGTGTTCATAAATGTGCCGATAAGATATTAGAAAAAACTCTCAATTTGAAGAGTTCTTTTCAGAGCACCTTGGCCTGGTGTGAGGGTGGTGAATTAATGATTTCAGATCCCTTAGGAATTGTTTCTAAGCCAGTGGTGACAGGCGAACAGTTAGTTTTCGCTCCAACATGGCATCAAAAAGAGCCGCTGCTCTTTTATTCCAAATCTGCTCAAGCCTGTCATATTTTGAAATCAATCAATGTGGTGAATGGGAAAAATCAGCTCTGTATGAAGAGAAAAGGGTTGAGCATGCAGTTGACCTATAACAATGAAGGTGATAAAAGTTTGATGGTTATGTCGGGTGGTCGAGGCAATTCGGAGCTGTTTATAGCAGAAAAAGAGCTTGCCTCAGGTCAGATGGTGACGCGTTCACTGACAAAAAATCGGGGAACAAATACATCACCTCTCTTTTTGCCGAATGGTGATATAGTTTTTTGCTCGGACTTTGAAACGAGAGCGCCACAGCTCTATTATTTGTATAGTAAAACAGATAAAACAGTTCGTCTGACGAGTAGTGGAGAGTACTGTGCCTCTCCTTCGTACTGTCCTGAGCTAGATTCTCTCGTCTATACCAGACCCAAGAATGGTGTTTTTCAGCTGTACACGATCTCTTTAAAAGACTTTGATGGGAAGAAAAAGCCAAAAGAAGTTCAGTTGACATCTGATCGAGGCAATAAGACCGATCCAGTCTGGCATCCAAATGGATTACTGCTWGCTTTTGTGTATGAATTTATTAATACAGTTGGTAAAAAAGAGATACAGATCGCATTGTTGAATCGTCGTTCACGAAGTATTTATCTGGTAACGAGTGGTGCTAGCAAAAAAGGATTTCCTGCATGGATCGATAAGCCATGGTGGCATGCTCAGGCGTAACAGAGCAATTTATTGCGGATACGAATTTTTTTTATAGCTAAAAAATCGTTTGTACGCTAATATGTGTAGGGACATGGGAGCTATAAGAAGCTCTTCTGTTTTGTGTTTATGCAGAGGATAGGACTTACTACTTTTAAGGAATGTGAATAATTATGAAAAATAAACGTCGATTTTCTAGTGATCCTAAAAAAAATTCGTATATTGGTTGGATGGTTTTAGTTGCATGTATCGGTCTGAGTGCACTTTTTTTTCGATACAGCGCTGATGAAATCCAGGTTGAACCTTTTCTGTATTCAACGATGTTAAATCATCTTGATGAAGGAAAAATTCAGTCGGTTCAGGTTTATGAAAACCAGGTGTATGGTACTTTAAAAGATGGCCGTCGTTTTGAAACTATGATTATTCCTTCAGCAAAGCTTTGGGATCAGATGCATGAACAGAAGGTTGTTATTAAAGTTGTACCACAAGATAATGGTATTTGGGGCAACTATATATTCTTCGTTCTTCTTTTGGGATTGATGATTTGGGGACTTTTTTATTTTAAACAGAACCAGGGTGGCGGAAGTGGCGCCATGGGTAAAATTTTTAATGTTGGTAAAAGTCGTGCAAAGTTTTTTTCACCAAATACAATTACAGTAACATTTAAAGATGTTGCAGGGGTTGTTGAGGCCAAAGAAGAGTTGCAGGATGTAATTGATTTTTTAAAAAATCCTAAAAAATATGAACGACTCGGTGCAAAAGTACCACGAGGTATTTTATTGAGCGGTGCACCAGGCAATGGAAAAACGATGCTTGCAAAGGCAGTTGCTGGTGAAGCATCATGTCCATTTTTTAGTACAAGTGGATCTGATTTTGTAGAAGTTTTTGTCGGTGTTGGTGCTTCTCGTGTTCGTGATCTTTTTTTACAAGCACGTAAGCATGTTCCATGCATAGTCTTTATTGATGAAATCGATGCAGTTGGACGACATCGTGGTGCTGGCATGGGTGGTGGCAATGATGAGCGAGAGCAGACATTGAATCAGTTGCTTTCTGAAATGGATGGCTTTAGCACAGAACCTGGAGCAGTGATTGTACTTGCTGCAACGAATAGACCAGATGTTTTGGATAAAGCGCTGCTTCGTCCTGGTCGYTTTGATAAGCAGATTGATGTTGGTTATCCTGATGTAAAGAGTCGTCATCAAATTTTAGAAGTACATGCTAAAAAAGCAGTTGTTGACAAGTCAGTCAATCTGCTTAAAATTGCACAAGGAACACCGGGTTTTACTGGTGCAGATCTCGCAAATTTAATTAATCATGCTGCTATTTTTGCTTCAAAAAAAGAGCAAGAYAGCATTGAAACAAAAGATTTTGAASAAGCACGTGATCGTCTGATGTTAGGRTCTGAGAAGAGCAGTCTCTTTATTACTGATAAAGATCGTTTAAAAACAGCTTATCATGAATCGGGGCACACATTGTTGAACTTGCTGCTTCTTGATACTGATCCGTTTCATAAAGTGACTATTATTCCTCGTGGAAGAACCTTGGGAGTTAGTTGGTCACTGCCTGAGCGAGATCGTATTTCTGACTCTCAGACTGAAATGTTATCACGCATTAAAGTTGCTCTTGGTGGATACATTGTTGAAAAAATGATTTTCAATGATTTAACAAGTGGTGCATCAAGTGATTTAGAGAAGGCAAACAGTATTGCACGTGCAATGGTTTGCCAATATGGTATGTCTGATATGGGACCATTGGTTTTTGATGTTCGGCATGATCAATCTTCAATTCAATATGCTGAGGATACATTAATTAAGATAGACAGTCATATTTCAGAGATCATCAAAAGATGTATGGATGAAGCTCATATATTGATTGAAGAAAATCGTGATAAGCTTGAACTGTTGGCTACGACATTAAATGAAAAAGAGACTCTAATAGCAGAGCAAGTCTACGATTTATTAGATATCGAGCCACGTGAAATGCACAGTTTTAAACCTGATGATGATCTGGATATCAGACCAGATTCTATTCCTGAAGGTGAATCACCCGATGATATTCTTGTAGAAAAAGAGAAAAACGAGTGATTTTTACTGTGATTTGAAAAAAATGATTGATGTGGTAGACTAAATTCAATTTTTACTTATTTTTTTTATGGTAGAGGATTTTTATTATGGCAAATATTTGTTTGGTTTGTGACAAGCGACCTCGAGTAGTTAATTCAGTTTCAAATGCTAACAATCGAGTAAAACATTGGGTATATCCGAATGTTCACAAAATGCGTTTTAGTTACAAGGGGCAACAAACGGTTAAACGTGGAGCCGTCTGTACAAAGTGTTTAAAGTCGGGAAAAATCAAAAAAGTTGTATAAATTACTTATAATTTGTAATTATTATTAAAAGGATTGCAATGGCAAATTTAAAAGCATCAAAGAAAGATTCTATAACATCTGAGAAGAATCGTATGAGAAATGTTGCTCGTAAATCAGAAATACGAACAACAACAAAGAAATTAATGGAAGCATTAGCTGTTAAAGATATAGAAGCAGCAAAGAAATTAATGAAAGCAACTGAGTCAAAGATTTCACGCGCAGAGACCAAGGGCGTTCTCAAAAAAGAGACAGCTTCTCGGAAAATTGGTCGGCTTGCGAAAAAAGTAGCAACTTTAGTAAAAAGCGTGACATAAAAAGAGGAACGACAGGTCGAGTGTATTTTTTTTTGAGGGGGAAGGGATATCATGATGAAGTCTGGAAAACCGATGCTTGTAGTAGATTCGGTTGAAAAAAGCGTTAAGTTTTACACTGAGAAATTGGGGTTTGATGTTGTTGACTTACATGTTGAAAGGGCAGAGTCGCAGTTTTTAAGTTATGCAGAAATTAAAAAAGGTAAATGCTTTATTATATTAAGAACGCCATCCATTGAGGAATTGGCTGAATTTAGTATGATAAAGCGCCTTAATCTTCGCGGTTCAGGTATTGTCTGTGAAATGAAAAAAGGCATAGATAAATACTTTCAGCGATGTAAAAAAAAAGGTGTGAGCATTCTTTCGGAATTGAAAGATAACGAATGGGGCGTTCGCTCTTTTATTATTCGTGATTTAGTTGGCTTTAAAATTATCTTTGAAGAACATATTGAAGGTTTTAAGCCACTTAAAAAGCAGACATTTTGCGGATTTACTGTACCACTTGATGCCAAAGGGAAGCCATCGAATGCTGTGGCAACCATTGAAGATATGATTCGTTGGATTCGAGGATTTGGATTACTTCGACGAGTTGGGAAGAAATATTCAAAACTTTGGTTAAAGCTGTACCGTAAAGAGAAATAAAGAATTACTCTATAAAAGAAACATTTTTGTAGCGTAGCAAAGAGGTATGATAACATACCTCTTTTTTTTGTTCATTCTTTTAAACTAGACAGATTATTGTAGTTTTTTCATAAATACGCTAATCTAATTTGGTAAAAAAATAGATGTATATTTTTAGTAAACGATGAGAAAAATAATGATAGATATTTCTTTATTACGATCAGACAGAGAGACGTACAGTAAAAAATTACTTAAAAAAGATCCTTCTTTCGATATAGACCAGCTGCTTGCTTTTGATGAAGTAGTTCGAGCTTTGAGAACATCGGTTGAAGATTTGAGAAAAAAAAAGAATGAACTTGCTATGGCAGGATCGAAAGGTTTTACCGAAGAGCTTCGAAAAGAGTCGATAGCATTGGGAGTCCATCTTAAAAAAGAAGATGCAGAGCTTAAAAAACAAGAGCTCTTGTATCAACAGATGATCCTTACAGTTCCTAATTTAGTACAGGATGCTGTTCCTGAAGGAAATAAAGAAGCAAATAAAGAAGTTCGTTCGTATGGAAAAAAGAAAGAATTTTCATTTGATATTCAGAATCATATGCAGTTAAATGATAAACATGGCTGGTTTGATATGGAAGCAGCTACCGCTATGAGCGGTGGACAATTTGTGCTGTATCATGAGATGGGTGCAAAGGTTCTGTATGCCTTAACTCATTTGATGATCAAAAACAATGTAAAACATGGATTTAAACCGGTGATACCTCCATCTTTGGTCCAAGACCATGCCTTAGTCAATTCTGGGAACCTGCCGAAGTTTAAAGGTGATTTTTACACCATTCCAGAAGATGGCCTAAATTTGATTCCGACAGCAGAGGTAAGTTTAACAAATATATATGCAAAAAAAATTCTTACTCAAGAGCAACTACCGATTCGTCATGTCGCATGGACGAGCTGTTATCGTCGAGAAGCTGGTGGGTATGGAGCACAAGAGCGTGGACTTATTCGAATTCATCAGTTTGAAAAAGTTGAATTATATTCAATTGTTGAACCTGAACAATCTGATCAAGAATTAGAAAAGATGACAGCGGCGGCAGAAAATATGTTAAAACAATTAGGTTTGCATTATCGTGTTATGTTACTTGCAGGGCAAGACTGTTCTTTCGCCTCAGCACGGACCTATGACATAGAAGTCTGGCTTCCTGGACAGAATCGATATTATGAAGTTGCTTCCTGTAGTAATTGTACTGATTTTCAATCACGTCGAGCAGGAATACGGTATCGCTCTTCTGCTGGTGCAAAAACGAAGATAGTTCATACATTGAATGCATCATCATTGGCTTTGCCACGTTTAATGGTTGCATTGATGGAGCAAGGACAGCAAGAGGATGGATCAATTATTTTRCCAGATCTTTTGCAACAGACAATGGATATGTTGTGGTAGTTTGATCAAAAAGTAAAGAGGGTTTTGATGAAACAGAGTGAAATACAGGCACGTGTTGCACGATTACAGTTTATGACTAAAAGACTTGTGAGTGCATCATTAGCTGGTGATTATTGCTCCGCATTTAAGGGAGCAGGTCTTGAATTTGATCAATTGCGAGAGTAYCAGTTAGGTRATGATATTCGTGCTATTGATTGGAATAGCGTTGCCAAAACAGATCGAATCATGGTAAAGCAGTTTATTCAAGAGCGTGATCGTACAATTATTATTGTTATGGACAGTTCATCATCGATGCTGTTCGGTTCTGAAGATCCTACACGGATTGTCATTGCACAAGAAGTAGCATCTGCTTTGGCATGGATAGGGCATGTGAGTAAAGATAGAATAGGATTCTTGTCATTTAGTGATCAGATTGAATGTTGGATTCCTCCAGGAAGAGGAGCGAGTCATTGCCATGCTATTCTTGAAGCTATTTGTCAACCATGTACGCTTGGCAAAAAAACAAATTTTACTAGTCCGCTTGAGTTTTTAATTCAGTTGAAAAAGCGACATGCTGCTGTTTTTATGATTTCAGATTGGATAGAAATGACTTCAGGAGATAAACGGTTTCTTAAAATTTTAAAATATGAATATGATTTTGTTGCATTTCGTATTCTTGATCAGTTAGAAAAAGAGATCCTTGGACATGGTTTTACGTTTATAGAAGATATTGAAACAGGAGAAACAGAGTTGGTTGATGTTGATCATTTTTCTACTCTGTTACAGGATCGTATAGCAGCACAAGATTCCTTTTTYAGGTCACAGAAAATAGAAAAACTTACTTTTTTAGTAGGAAAAGCTTGGTTTAATCAGCTAACAAGTTTTTTTCATAAACGCATGCGGAGGTTGGTATGAATGGACTACCATCTGATCCACGAGTGTTTGCAGTCTGTAATCCGTATGTCCCAGATTTCTTTTCTGATCCATACGTAGTGATAGAAGCAGGCTTAATTCTTCTTATTTTAATAGGAATATTTTCTTTGGTTGCTTTGTATTTCTGCAAATGGTATTTTAGAAAGCCAGTAGCTTTGTGGGATAGAGCATTTGAAAAACTTGCAACGATTGCTCAGAGAGACGTAAAAAGTAAGAAAGATATTAAGTCTTCTTATTACGACTTGACAGATCTGATAAAATGGTATGTAGGGAGTCGTTTTCTGATTCCTTTGATTTCATTGACAGATGATGAAGCAATTTCTTATTTGAAATGTCATATTAAAGATGGCTTTCTAGTAGAAAACATAGCTGAAATTTTTCGCACAGCATTAGGGATAAAGTATGCTCGCTATGAAACTTTATATGAATCATTGCAGCATGATATTAATGTTATGCAGAAAATAATTCAGCATACGGTTCCTCAAAAAAAAAGATACTAAGGAAATTTGCTGGGAGTATCGAAGTATCTGTTGTAAAACATTGTAAATATTATGAATATTTACCTAAAAAATAATCATAAAAATAGAGATTTTAATGAATAAAAGTATGGAACATTATTATATTCATTGGCCTTTTTGTAAAAACAAGTGTCATTATTGTGATTTTGTCGCACTTGAAAAACATGAGGAATTCGTTAAAGAGTATCATGGCGCTTTAATGAAGGAAATGGAATCATTTTTTAAAAAAAATGATCAGAAGAAAATTCCAGTCAAAACAGTTTTTTTTGGAGGTGGTACGCCAAGCCTGTATCCACTATCATTGCTTGAAGAGAATATAGATCAATTATTCAGATACTTAGATAGGTCAACATTACAAGAAATGACATTAGAAGTTAACCCAGAGGGAGTTACTCATGAAATGCTTAAGGCGTGGAAAAAGCTTGGATTCACTCGTTTAAGTGTCGGTGTTCAAGTATTGGATGATAAGGTTTTAAAAAATCTTAACAGACTGCAAACAGCACAGGATGTTTTTAAATTGTTTGATAAGATATTTGATTATGGGTTTGATGTTTCAGCTGATCTAATTATTGGTTTGCCGGGAATTTCAAAAAAAGAGTGGTGGAAGACTGTTCATACTGTTTTACAGTGGCCTATAAATCATATTTCAATCTACTTTCTTACTGTGCATGAAAACACACCGCTTGCACATCGTATACATAAAAAAGAATTGTCTGCTGCATCGGATGATGAGATGGTTGATCTATATCAAAAAACTATTTCTTTACTCGAACGTCATGGATTGAAACAGTATGAGATTTCAAATTTCTCAACTCCTTCAAAGGAATCAATTCATAACATGGCGTACTGGCAAAGAAAATCATACAAAGGTTTTGGTATTGGAGCAGCATCTTTTTATGATGAACAGAGACATGTTAATCAAAAGAACCTTACTTCATATGTACGTCAATGGGAAGAAGGTATTGTTGTAGAAAAAGGGAGATCAGCTCCTTCTATTGAGGTTCTTACTGAGAGTCAAAAGAGACTTGAGCGATATATGTTGGGATTACGACAAACAAAAGGTATGTCTATTAAAGAATTGATGTATCAAGTTGATGATCCTAACAAGCAAAGAGATATCAATTATGATCTTTCGTGGCTGCAAGAAGAAGGTTTTCTTGTTGTAGATCATGATAGAGTGAGACTTACACCGCGTGGTATGGTCTATGAAAATGAAATAGTAACCAAATTATATTAATTTTTTACGAGGAATATATGGCAAAGCACATAGGAGTGAAGTTACCTGAAGATTTAATTGCGTTAATGAAAAAAGAGCGAACTGTTGCAACGTTAGCAACATTCTCTGAAAAAGGGATTCCAAACACAACCCCTGTTCAATGTCTGTATCCTAAGGGGCAAGAGAGTATTCTTTTGACTATTCATAAGGAACATCTTGGATATCAAAATATGGTTTGGCAAAAAAAAGTTATGCTTTCATTTATGGCTGAAGGTAATGTAGCATATAGTTTATTAGGACGAGCAGGGGTAGTTCGTGCTCCATCCATGGTGCATCCACTTATGAATGTGGTACGTATTGATGTGATTGATATTAAAAGTGATCGATCCATTTTAACTCGCATTGAGCAGGGTGTTCAGTGGAGTTATACATCAACAGAGGCTGAAGAATTGGTGGTCAGCTTGTATAAAGARTTGAAAGAACTATCACGTACATTGTAACCATTAATGTTTAGAAGGACTGGAGCACTGTGAAAACTTTTGTACAATACCAACGGCTATGTAGATTATTGGCAGTATGCATTGGCATATCAACTTCTTGTTTGAGTGCAGGGGTAATTAAACAAGGTCTAGATACTGGTCTGTATGGGAATTGGGTTAAAAAGCACGAGTGGCAGCGTCTATCTGAAAAGCTTTTGGTTGAAATGGATACAATCTATATTGATCTTGAAAAGTATGATGTTGAGAAGTTTCAACCAAAGTATGCAGAAGCAGATTCTAAATTTAATGATTTTTATAAAAAAATTGGTGTAAGTAAAGCATCAGTTGGAGCTTTGTTAAAAGAAGTCAAAGAAGAATTGGTTGAAAAACTGCAGAAGTCACTTCAAGCAGATGATAACGTAAATGATCTGAGGATTGATGCTGAACAGAAAGCATTTCAACTTGAGCGTGATATTAAAAAAGCTGAGTTTGATATTAAACAGCTAGAAATAGATATGCAGCTCATTGAAAAGTTTGATCAAGAGATTAATACGCGTCAGTCATATGTGCAGGAAATTTTAACTATGGCACAGAACAAGCGGACAGAGAGTATTCAAGTTTTTGAAGAACTTAAGTTGATGTTAGATGAYAGAAAAGCACGTGAAAAATATTACTTTATTAAAGGATCGGTTAATCACCTAGAAGAATTGAAAACGTTTTATATAAATACTTTTTTAGTTGAAACGAATGATATTATTCAAAAATCTGTACAACATATGCAGCAACTAGAAGTTTCAATTCGTCAGCTCGAAGAAAAAGGAGCGATTATTAATAATCGCTCCTTTGTTCTAGAAGAGTTAAAGGTTAAAGAGGCTGAAGAGAAACTTCGTGCTCTTGAGCTTGAAGAAGAGGCTGCTCTTTTAAGAGAAAAAAATAGGCCAGAGCCTGTTTCTCGTCCACTAGGTATATTTGAGCGATTAAGTAAGACTGGTTTTCTTGTCTGGTATGTTATTACTGATCTTGCAGTTGAGGCTAAAAACAGTCTTTATTCTTTGATATTTGGTCGCCCTTATAATATTGTGAAAAAGAAATCAAAAAATAAAATTGATACTGAGAAAAAGTTAAAAACTGATCAGCCAGAAGTTCTTCAATCGGCACAGCCGGAGCAAGAAATTCCTGAACAAAATGTAGCTCAGGCATTAATTCCTCAGAATAATTCGTTAATCGGCACTTAATATACTTCAAAATTTTTGTGACAATTGAAAGTAGATTCTTGTAAAATATAGTCTTTCTTCTCCTATTTTTGATAAAATCAGAAAGTAATATTCTTATCAAAAAGTAATATTCTTGTCAAAAAAGGAGATATCTGTGGTGGGGCGAACAAAAATATCTATATTCTTMTGGTCTGTTTTTTTCTTAAATAATATTTTGCAGACTGCTCAGCAAGGAGGGATTCCTAATTTTTCTAATACAGAAACAGATCCTTTTGCCAATRTTTCTGTTGAAGGGATTGCTGAAAATCCATTTATTCCATCATTGCCACCTACTAACCAGGGGCAAAAAAATCAGGTTGGGTCAGTTCCGCAAGGTGGTGGTGTAGTACCGAGCCTACCAGCTGGTGGGATACAACCATCAATCGGAGTGCAGCAGGGGCAGATGATGCCGCAATCTATTGCTCAACAAGGTAATGTTATGCAGCCACCAATGGGAATGCAACAAGGACCGTCGGTGCAACCGGGAGGCGTTCAGGCTGGACAGGTGAGTCAACCATTTATTTTAAAGGATGAAAAAGAAGGAATGATGACTACTGCCTCTTCAGATGATTTATATAAAGAAGCACAAAAGATGTATACCGATTTATATGAAAGTAGAAGTAACATACGAGCGCTTGTTGATCAACAAGAAAATCAAGAAAAAGATCTTGATAATCAAATTGATACTGTTGCACGAGATATTGGAAATAAAGCTGGRACAATTGATGGAACAAGGCAGGATATTCAGGAATACCTTGTGAGTCGTAGTAARGAAATTAATGRAGCRTTRCAAAATGTTTTAAAACAGAAGAGTTCAGGTGATGCAATAAAAACGTTAACTGTCATATCAAATAAAATACGTGAAGTGTCTCAATCATTGATACAATTAGGAACATTAAGAAGCAGCATTGATACTGATTATAAGCAGATAAAAAATTTAAAACGTAAGGTTTTTAATTTAAATCAATTATTGAGAAATAAAAGAAATGAATATTCTAATTTTGTTTCAACTTTAGGGCAATTAAASTCAACTTTAATGGAACAGAAAACAGCTGAAGTTCATCAATCTCAGGTTGAAATGATGAGAAAGAAGAAGAAAGAAGCAGAAGCCAAGGCTGAAGAAATACAGAAGGTGCAATTYGATTTTCAAGAGGAAAATCAAATTCGTAATCTTATTCAAGTAATTCAAGAGAAACTGCAGAACTTAACTCAACAGCTTCAAGGCATTGAATTGTCTGTTACAGAGGTCAGAACATTAACAGCTGAATATGCTACAAGTAAAGATAAAGAAATAGTAGAGAAGATTCAATCGACGGTAGCACATGTTAAAAAARAATCRGTTAGTGTTATGTYTGGAATAGATTCGAGCAATGAAAAGAATGGCAGTGSTGGGATWTTTAGTAACATRCGAAAGATGTTTAGCAATAAAAAGYTGCTTGGTTGGTTYAAAGTTTTCACTTCAGATGTGAAGCGYAAAATTACTCATGATTCTCAACAGTCAAAATCATTAGAACTAACAAAAAAAGAGAAGATAAAAGAAGAAGCAACTCTTCCACAGAGTATAAATCCTGCTCTCTCTTCTCCAGCAGTAGCCATGCCAAAAATTAGTCAACCATTACCAGTACAGCAACCTCAGATAGTGCCATCTTCAGGAATGAAAATGCAATCTCTGCCAGTTCAAGTAAAGCAGCCACCTGTACAACCGATAGTTGTGAAACCGATAGTTGTGAAACCGATAGTTGTGAAACCAAAAAAAATAGTGACGCCAAAAGCACCAAACCCTTTTATTCCACCAATAGGTTAAACCTTTTTATTTGATTTTAAATGCTCAAGAATAAAATCTTTTCTTGAGCATTTTTTGTTTTTATTTTTTATAAAATTTTTGACTAGCTATCTTGATACGGTTTGAGTTGATCTAGAACTGATTGCATATCATCGGGCAAGGGAGCAGTGAAAGAGTATTTTTTTTCTTTATAAGTAAATGCTGTTTCAGCAGCATGTAACGCTTGGCGATTAATGAGCGTTGATGCTTTTCCATAGATAGCATCGCCCAAAACAGCATGGCCAATCGCTGAACAGTGCACACGAATTTGATGTGTTCTGCCAGTAATGATTTTTACTGAAATGAGTGTCTGGTCAGAATAATATTGTAAGGCATCAAAATGTGTTAACGCTTCACGTCCATCAGGATTTGTATGTGTCATTTTATGTCGATGATGTAGGTTGCGACCGATAGGATAGTCGATGCTTCCCTTTAAATCTGTATGACCATGAACAATGGCAAGATATTTTTTTTGTACAGTTCGTTCATTAAACATTCGAGAAAATATAATTGCTGCTTGGACAGTTCGAGCAACGATTAAGATTCCTGAAGTATCTTTATCAAGGCGATGAACAATGCCAGGACGTTCTTTCGTTTCAAAAGAGACAAATTCTGGATAATGATACAGAAGTCCATTGACGATAGTGACTTCTTCAGGTTTGGTTGCTGATGGATGTACTGAAAGGCCTGCTTGTTTGTTTATTATTAAAAAATCTTCATGTTCAAATAGAACAGAAAGTTTAATGTTTGCTGGGTCAAGGTTGAGCGTTTTTGGAACAATAAGATTGCAGGTGACGATATCAGTCTCTTTTAGTTTGTACCCTGGTTTTTTAGTGATTTTGTTATTAACAGAGATCTGTTCTTTATCAATTAACTGTTGAAAAAAAGATCGTGAATAGTCAGGATACTGTGCGAAACAGAATTGGTCTAGTCGTTGTTTAGCATCGGATGAGCTAATAATAAATGTTGTTTTTGTCATTGGTATATTTCAAAGTTATGTGTGCAGGTTATTTTACTCGTTAAATGAATCATCTCCATCATGGAGAAGATTGTTATAATAGTCTGAATGTTTGAGAAGCTCTTCAAATGAGTAAAAACGCATTTCTTGCTCGGTTGCGAGTAGTGAAAAGTCCATAATCCCAACAGCATTCTCTAATGTTTTAATACGGTGAGCTATAACGATTGTAACCATGTCTTGTGCGAGTTCAAGAATCATGTTAGTAATCGCTTTTTCACTCACTTGATCAAGTGAACTGGTCGGTTCATCGATGAGAACAATTTCTGGTTTGTAGTATTGAGCTCGTAAGTATAAACTTGCAAAGTTCAAGCGTTGTCTCTGGCCACCTGAAAGATTTGTTCCACCATCGCCGATAAATGTTTTTAAACCATTTTTTGTTTTAAATAAATCCCATAGTCCTACACGTTTGAGTGCGGAGATAAGATCATCTTCATGATATATAGTCTGATCAGTTGGCAGACCAAAGAGAAGATTGTATGCCAAGGTTCCACGCATGCTGCTTGCRACYTGGCTTTGCAATACAATYCTTTGTCTACGAGAAAYATCATCAATATCATAGATATCAACATCGTTAATTAAAACAGAGCCTTTAGTTGGTTTYAGTTGGCCTCCAAGGACAGAAATAAGTGTTGTTTTYCCAACTCCAGATGGTCCAATAACGCCGTATARTTTAGGACGTTGACTCTCGTTAACAATTAAGTGCATGCTGTGTCCAGAAAAAATACGTGCATCTTCTGTGTAATCAAAAAAGATATTATCCATGATAACAGATGTTATACCATCTTTGCTTTTTGTTTCTTGTTCTTCGTCTAGAGCTTCTTTGTTAGATAAAACTGGAAATGTTCGTTTGCCAAAATGATGCATGAAGTTATAAAAATTTATGATACGTGTATAAGCACGAAAAAAGAGACGAAGAGGTTTGTCTATTTTGGTTAAATCATGTGTCCCCTTCATGTATGTAAGTATTAATGTTGCTGCTAAAATTGGTGTTATCTGATTTGTATCAATAAGATGAAAAAGATATGATCCAATAAGGCAGATACTACCAACATATATATTTTTGAATGTCGTCCTTAAATCAACAAAGGCTTTCCAAAAAAAAGCTTCAGCGGACATGGTTTTCTTAGCTTTATCCTTGAGTTTTTGAATAGCTTCATTTGTTGCAAATGTTGATCGAATAAGCCATGCTTGCGTAAGATTTTCAACACTTGTTGCTTTAAGTTTATCATCAGCTTCAAGAAATTTATGTTCATATTCAGGAATCCTGTTTTTGAATATGATAAAGTTACTTGAAACAAGAAGGAAGACAGTRAAAAGGGTGATAATACCWAGTGTATAATTAACAGCGAAGAAACTAATAACAACAGTTATGGAAGAAGCAAARATTTCAAGAATGCCATCTCTGGTGAATGAATCAAGRATRTCTTCAAAAGCGAGTGATGCTCTTTGTGTTTTATTAAGAACAACGCCACTTGATCTATCGCTATGAAACAGTGGGTCCACTGTTAAAAAAAACTTATGTGCAGAGTAGTAAATGCTATGAATACAGTGGAGTTGCAAAATTGAATTAGTGATGCGCACAAAATAATCAAAAGCGAACACAATAATCCAAACAGCTGCAAGAATCCAAAAAAGATCGATTCGTTTCTGTTCGAAAATATATCCAAGGTATAAAGGAATTTGTGTAGAAAATGAATAATAAATGCTGAGTCCAAAGCATACAAAAAATGCACGTTTTTTCTGTTTCCAGATGATTGTCCACCATGGATCATTAAAATTAACGGAAGTTATTTTGAGTCTCGACTCAAGATGTTTTTGAGTAAAGTACGTTAATAATGCACTCAACATAATTATTTCTCTAATTATAGGATTAAAATTTAAAATAAGATTTATATRTTTTMTTNAGTTTACTGTTTTTTTTAGAGAAAAAACAAATGTACTAATAAAAAGATCTATTCTATCTACTTTTAATGAAAATGTCTATTTCTWCGTAGAKATCCGATTAAATAGCACTCTTTTCAGTTGTTTGTTTCAATTCATAGAGAAATTGTAATGCTTGACGCGGTGTTAGGTCATCAACATTTATCTGATGTATTTTTTGCAAAGCAGGATGTTGCTTTTTTGCTGGTTGATATGTTGAAGACTGTTCAWYTGAAGRGGTAGTYTTCTCTTTTTTATTTGATAATGTAGATAARACCTCTTCWGCACGATTAATAATTGTTTGAGGAAGYTTTGCAATTCGAGCAACATCAATTCCAAAACTKCCWTGTGAAACRCCTYTTTTTACAGTATGTAARAATATAAGAGCATCATCTCTTTTTTGAGCATCACAATGATAATTAATAACAGCTGAACATGAATGTTCTAATTCRGTTAATTCGTGATAATGTGTTGCAAAAAGAGCACGTGTTTTTATCTCGTTTGCTAGAAATTCTATGATTGCATATGCGAGTGCCATTCCATCGTATGTACTTGTTCCACGTCCAACTTCATCAAGAATAACAAGACTCTGTTTTGTAGCTTGTGTACAAATAATGCCGGTCTCTTCCATTTCAACTAAAAAGGTGCTTTTACCTTGAGCAAGATCATCTCCTGATCCAATACGWGTGAAGAGTCKATCAAGAAGAGAAATGTCTRCTTTTTTTGCAGGAACRAGGCTTCCTATGTGTGCCATGATATGGATCAGTCCYACTTGTCKCAAATAGGTTGATTTYCCTCCCATGTTCGGTCCTGTCACGATATGTACATGAGCMTTCTCATTGCAATTTGTACTGTTTGGAACGAATGTAGMTGTTGTCTGCTCTACTACAGGATGTCTTCCTGCTATAATTTCAATACTGTTATTATCGTTGAAGGTTGGCATACAGTAATGATGAAGGTAGGCAACATATGCAAARCTYGTGATAGCATCAAAGGTTGCAAGAGCATGCGCTGCATGACGAAGCGAGCTGATGTATACAGTGACCTCAGATGCAATTCGTTCAAAAACTTTTTTTTCAACTATTCCAACTTGAATATTTGCATGAGTTATTTCTTGTTCAAGTTTTTTTAATTCTTCAGTTATATATCGATTTCTGTTGCTCAAAGATTGTTGTAAAATAAAATAATCTGGGACAGAGGCTGATTGGTTTTTTGTTGTTTCAAAAGAGTATCCATASAGATCAGTAAATTTTAGTTTTAATGTTGAAAGTCCAGTTTTTTTAATCTCTTCTTGTTCAAGTTCAAGTAAGAGCTGTTGACTGTTTTTAACAATTTTTCTCAAATTGTCCAGTTCAAAGTCAAATCCTGGTTTAATAATCCATGGTTCTCTTGAGTCATCATTAATACTTGCAGTGAGCAGTTCAGCGAGAAGAGAAAAATCAGCTATACGTTCTATAAGAAGTTGAGCGAGTGCAGTCTCTTTGCACTGAAATAAAATATCTTTGATTTGAGGAAAGATAGAGAGCGATGATGTGAGAGAGCTATAATCTTCTGACTTTGCTCGTCCTAAAGCRATTCTTCCAATAATTCGTTCAATATCTGCTATTTCACTTAAAATGGTTCGTGCTTGTTGTAAAAGTGTGAATTGTTGTTTTAAAAAAAAGCTTAGCTGCTGTCGTTGGACTATCTTAGCTTTACTGCTTAAAGGCCGTAATAACCACTTTTTAATCATGCGAGAGCCCATAGCAGTGACAGCATGATCTAAAATGCCGAGCAGAGTATGTTCTCGTTTCTGYCCRTTTGTTGGRATRATRTCTAARTTTTTTTGTGTTGCAGCATCGAGAATGAGGTARTCATCAACTTCATAAATAGTGAGGTTTTGCATATGTTCCATACTTAATGCATGGTTTTTTGTTATGTATTGGTTGAGAACGTAGACTGTTTTGAGAAGCGTCGGCTCAGATATTATTTGTTGATGCATTTTTTGAGGAATAGCACTTTTTGCCCAAGAATACATATCGTTAGCATCTAAAGTACTCTGTTGAAGATTACTTACAACATATCCTTTTTGCTTGAGGAATGTCTGTATGTTGCAGTTATCAGCTTGAGAAATAAGTATTTCATCAGGAAAAAATCGATTTAATTCCAATTCAAGTAGTCGATCTGCATCGCGTGGAATTTTTGTTACAAATGTTTGTGCTGATAAAAGCTCAGTGAAAAGTATGCCCCATGTATCATTATCAGGATACAAAATACATAAATAGGAAGGATTTTTTTGATCGATCAAATAGTCATCTAAAACGGTTCCTGGTGTAATATATCTGGTCACTTTCCGTTCAACAATCTGTCCTGGCACAGGTTTTGTTACTTGATCAACGATAGCGACTTTGAAGCCACCTTTGACTAATTTAATGAGATAATGATGAAGCGCATGGACTGGAATACCGCAAAGAGGAATGTTTTGTCCTTCAGATTTCCCTCGTTTTGTTAATGTAATAATTAAAAAAGCAGATGCTGTTTTTGCATCATCATAGAAAAGTTCATAAAAATCTCCCACCTGAAAAAAGAGCAATGCATCAGGGTATTCCTTCTTTATCGAGAAGTATTGTTGCATGAGGGGAGAGACCTTATTTTCTTTCTTAAGCGGCTTGTTTTTCATTATTTTCTAATATTTTTCTGAAGTTGTACAAATACATAAAGCAAAACTATAATAAAATAGCTGAGGCAATAAGGCAAATTTTATTATTTAGATGCAAGTTTGTTTACATTTGCAAGTTATATGGGGAATGGTTTTTAGGGATACATGATGAAAAGTAAATATTAAAAAGTGAGTTATTATGAAARGAAACAGTATTTTTAAAATAATGCAGTTTTTTGTTTCAATTTTAATCGTTTTTTCTGTAGGTTGTGTTCGTCATAGCAATTATAAGCTTGCACGGCTTGTATCACCAATGGTTAGAGAAGAAAGAATTGTTGTAGAAGGCAAATCTTTAGAGTTGGAAGAATTAAAAATTTTATTTGGTAATACGTGTAGTATAAAAAAAATTACAGCTGTTCAGTTGCATCTTAACAATGCGACACCGAATTCATATATTTTTACACCTCGAGCAATGAATGTTAAAGCTATTCCTTTAAATCTTGTTGCACGGAGTCTACATAAAAATATTTTTNGTTCGTTTGATACCGCTTGGTTTATTGAGTCTGTTCTGTTGGCCATTTTCTGTTCCAACAACTATTTTGAGTATGAGAGCGATGCATTACAATGAAATGGTTGATCGGCAATTATATGAAATGGGCATWGATCCATTTGATAGTTTTATTATTGAGCCRTATTCTACTTTGAATCGTGTTATTTTTATCAAAAACAAACATATGCCAGATTTGTTGTCATTACAACTTGAACAGATCAATAATGATAATATTTCTATTATGCATGAATTCTCTGTAAGTCTTGTTGAGAGCGTTTGAAAGTGGTGTAAAAAATATGAAACTATAGTAGACTTTCATAAAATAGTTCTGATATGACAAAATGAATGGCTGACAGTTGCAAATCTATTCATAAAAAGGTGTTATRAGGAGRAAAAAYATATGTGGATGCATCATTATACGAAAGTGTATAAAGGGATTGCACARGARGATGTTTGGAATATATGGAAAGATATAAATAATTGGCATCTCTGGTTTCCAGAAGTAACGACTTCTTCGTTACGAGAGTCATTTAGCATAAATACTTTTTTTTCTATCTATTTTAAGAATAAGTCTAAAGGTACATATCGTATTGTAAAAGTTTTTGACGGATATAAATTTATATCAATAAGAAAGTTTTTTGGAGCGAAGTTATATGATACTCGTGCACTAGATAGTTCTGCAGAGGGTATTCGTCTGGTAAGAACAGTTGTAATATCAGGGCCATTGGCATGGTTTTGGAGACGTAAAATTAGCAAAAATATACTGTATGAAACATCTACTGAACTTGAGTCTCTTGCTTTATATGCTCGTCGAACACAATATCTTAATAAACAATCTCTAGATGAATCTGTATCATCGGGACAAGTTTAAAATTTTTGTTATGATGCTCTAGTTATATGTTGATTCCCCTTATCAGAATGCCCCAAGTTTTTAACGGATATAAATGTCTATCAGTTTCACAGTAGTCACGGTTTTTTAAGTCGTGCGAGGGTCAATTAAATTTTAGACAATGGTGTAGTGTATAGTTCTGGAGGGGGTATTATGAATAGTCAATTTGATGACATGAAAAGTAGGTATACATCGATAGAAAAAATAGTGTTATCATTTTGTGAATCGTTGAATAATATATGCCTGTCGGACGAATTATTAGAGCATCTGGAYGATATTGATTTCTTATTTAAAAATAGAGCTAGTCGTTCTGAATGGCATGCATCAATCATATTCTTGATACATAACAAGGGTGATATTGACTCTGTTGATCTAAGCGGCAAGTCAATAGATATCGATATCATGATTAATCGACTCATAGATCAAATGCTTTTTTTGCAATTCAAGCAACCAAAAAATCTGAAAGATAATTATTATTTTAGTTTGAATTATAGAAATCTTTTCTCTTTTGTCTTTTATGATGAATTAGATGAATGTACTGCAGAGTCATTTTCTTTACATTTGAAGGATTTAAGGGGGGGCATACAGTTAAAATACGAGCAGATAGATGCTGTAAAATTACAAAGAATGAATTTAGAATTCCATTATATCATCGATATGAAGCATCTTTTGATTCAAATGAAACATGTGAAGTTGATTTTGAATTAATCATTCAGGGTGAGTACAGAGTGCTGATGCGAAGTAATGATTTAGATCAAAAATTTCATAAAACAACAACAATTAAAAAAAATAAAGATACAGTAATTAAGCAATTTGTAGATGATTTAAAAAATAATAAAGTGTATATATCTAGTTTCTCTGGATTAAGAGATGCAGAACCAAGTTTAGAAGAAAATATTAGAGTACATTTTTGCATTGGTGAGCGAGGCACGGAAACTGGGGATGTGGCACTATGCTTTAAAAAAAATGGGGCAGCACATTTGCGGTATGATGCATCGGAAACTAAAGAAATATTAGAGTTGATTTATGCTGGTGATATCGAAACTGTTGAAGCATTTGTGAAAAGGTTTCCAGAAATTGTAGATACTCCTATTATTGATCAAAATAGTAAAACAGGAGTTATAAAAATTATTTCATATCCGGTCATAGAGGCTATTTTTGCAGAGCAGACAGAGATTGGAATGCTTCTTCTATGCCAGGGGTGGGACCTGCTGACTAGTTCTGGGATGACTCCTTTAGACGCTTCTATGGTTATGCGAAATCATACAGTAAGCTATTATTTGATGAATAAAATTGATGGTCAGAGTCGTACTGAAATGTTAATTGATGCTATCACAAAGAAGTCACTTTGATGATGTTAAAGTATTAATTGATAGAGGTTTGGATCTGAATACTCCATTTTTAATAGATGCTGGTGCAGAGAGGCGTGACTGGTTCTCTTGATTTACTATTTTTCATAAATTTGCTAAAATTTTTTTATAGAAAAGTAATAGGATAATGTTTCTGAAGTAATTATAGACTTTGAGGTTTGATTATGTTTAAAAAAAATATTTATACATTGGGYTTAGCGGTTTTTGTGAGTTCGCTTTTATATGCARAAGCTGAAGAGATACKTGTTGAAGAACAAGAGGTRTCAGCTGTTGATATTGATTCMRAAAAAGATTTAAATGGTCAGAATGTAAGTGARCAACAAGMTCTTGGRKCGCAAGARGTTATTATTATTGAAGTTTCASAAGAAGATTTRRAAGGTCGAGTTTTAARTAAAAATCAGTTGCTTCAAGATATKCAAGAAATTTCTTTATTGCCTATTAATGAAAAAGACTTTTTTACTAGTGAGCAARAAGATCTTGTAACTCGAATTAAAGAGTGGCAAAAAAAAATAGCTGAATTTGATGAAAAATTATTTGAGTYACCTCRTYTACTTGCACGAGAATTATTTGATCTGTTTGCTGAGTTGGCACAACTTATATCTATTGATACAACAGGTAGAATGTATACACAATTACCAAACCTGTATGGGTCYATGATTTCTTTGATGGRACAATCKGTTGAGCATYTGGCATGTAAAAATTGTTTTAATTATTTTGAAAAAGAAGGATTRGATGCTTTTTGTATAGGWAAATCAAGTAAATTATACTGTGTTTCATGTCGTTCAAATATAAAGCTACTTGTTGCAGTAGCTGTTTTGAATACACGATGYTTTGTTGAGTATATGATYGGTTTATTTGAAGAAGAGTGCTTRCAGGGAGAGTTTCAAGAAGTTGRGAACAAAGTAATYAATCGATATACACTTGACCTAGCTATTCCGTATAAAATGMTCGGTCTTGATGAAACTRTTCAGTCTTTTTATAAAAAAAATGGAATAGAATTTTATCTGAGTCTGCATGCAGGACCATTRCAKCTTMATAAAAACGTGATATTTGYAGATAATAATGCTGAATATATAGTTGAAGCAGATTCAGATGACTRTTTTGATTTAGTAAATYTTGGAATTGTTAAYCTGCGATGGATACTGTTAGAYTCTTTTCTTTGGAAAAACGATGMGCATRATTTTTTGCATCGTGCAGTAGYATYYCTYAATGAAAATAAATGTATTRATTKGGGTGAGTTTGAACAATTTAAAAAATATGCTCTTGATSTAACAAATTTTTATAAAGARGAAGATGATKTTAAAAAAATGGTTGATGATTTAGCATTACTTGATAAGGCTTATCRAGARTCAAARAGRATATCTAGTTCTGAAAAGTATAACATTATTGTGACTTATTTACCTGCACGATAGTTACAATTTTATGTTAATTAGTACAATGCGGTTGAAAAAATAGATTTAATGAATTATTACTAAAATCATAAAGAAATTCATCATGAAAACAAACAAACAAAAAATACTTGATAGCCTTCTGTTTACTGATGTTGTCATCAATAATCAAGAGCTTTTACAAGATCTTATTGATCGTGGTGCTAATGTTAATGCACAAACAGAATATGGTGGCACACTTTTACGTGAACATGCATATATCTTTTGTGAATATGATGGTATTCATCCATCGGTGAAGCTTCTTATTAAAAATAGTATCGATCTTAATGCAACTGGTGATAGTAGTACAAACATTCTTTTTCCCCTTCTGGATTATATGAGTGGCGAAGAAAAAGTACATCCACTTTTTGATTATCTTATTGAAAATGGATCAGACCTGTTCTGTAAGGATAGTGAGGGGAATACCTTGTTACACTTTACTCCTCTGTTTTTAATTGATCGGCTACTGGCTGAAGGTTTAGATATCAATGCTAAGAATGAAAACAATCAGGTTCCATTATTTTTTAACGATAATTTAGATCGGATAAAAAAACTTATTCAAGCTGGAGCTGACGTTCATGCGGTTAATGATTATGGTGAAACTATCTTAGATAAAAATGCTAACAATGTTAACTCGTTTGAATACTTACTTGATCTGGGTCTTGATCCATTTAAGAGTACTAAAACAACTTCATCAAGTGAAGAGATTACCCTCATAAGATTTCTATATTCTAATACTTATCCAAGAGATGATGAAACAAAAAAGAAGGTAATTAATCTTGCTAAAAGAATGATTGCTATGCTTGATACATCATTAGAAAAATAAAATAGTACTCATGCATAAAAGAGAATTTTTGAAATATTCGATGATGCAATAAAACTACTTCCTATTTTAAAATGAAGAGGATTATCCATGAATAAGATGATTTACATATTTTTATCTGTATTGGTAAGTTTGCAGCTAGCTGCTAATCAAGCTGTTTTTATTGCCATTAAGAATGAAAATCTTAATGAAGTCAGACAATTGATAGATGARRAKRWRSWMWTAKTNARTGCTRTANRWMRWGAANMAMGMWACWCCTCTTCATAGATCTATATTCAATGAGAATAGAAAAATAGCAGAATTTCTTATAGAAAAAGGTGCATATATTAACGCTATAGATAAAAATAATGATACTCCTTTGCATGTCGCTATATTCAGAGATAACAGGGAAATAGCTCAGCTACTTGTAGAAAARGGTGCTAATGTTAATGCTAAAAACAATGAAAAAAGAACGCCACTTCATTTGGCTTCATTTAATGAGAGTAATGAAATAGTTCAACTACTTTTAGAGAAAGGAGCCAATGTTAATGTATTGAATAAGTGGAATGAATCGCCACTTCATCACGCTTCATTAGAAATATCTCGATTGCTTTTAGAGAAGGGTGCTGATGTTAATTCCACCGCAAATATTGAATGTAGAACTCCGCTCCATTACGCATCACGCCATAAAAGTAAAGAGGTAGTTAAACTTCTTTTAGAAAAGGGTGCTGATATTAACGCTATAGACGAGAATAATGATACTTCTCTCCACATGGCTATATTTGATAACGATAGAGAGATACCTCAGCTACTAATAGAAAAGGGTGCTGAAGTTAATGTTGAAAATAATCAAAAAAGAACAGCACTTCATAATGCAGCAATTATTGGAAATAGAGAGATAGTTCAGCTATTGATAGAAAAAGGTTCTGATATTAATGCCATTGATCAAAATAATGAAACTCCTCTTGATATAGCTTTATTCAATGATAATAGAGAAATGATTCAACTACTTGAAAATAATGGAGCATTTTCTTTAAAAAAACAGGCTTAGCTCATATTCTATTAAACTACATGAAGAGAGAAAGTCACTGTTTTAAAGAGAGTCAATAGAGAGTTTTTATAATGCGGCTTGCATTTTTGTAGCACTCAGTGCTTGAGAAACTTTTTGTTACAGATTCCCGATAAGTTGGACTTACAAACTAAGTCTTCATAATTTAAGAGTAGATCATATGAAAAATATTATAGCAGAATTACTTAAAAGAAGCGTTTCAAATAGAGCGTTGAAGAGTGCTTGTATTCATGCTTCAGTTGTTCTGATACTGTTGATTACTTTCTTTGTATTTAATAGTAAAGATATTCATTTTACTGGATGGGCATTATTAATTTTTCCACTAGGTAATGTTTTTTTAGAATATTTAAGAAAGAAAAAAAAATATGACCTGCCATATGGGATTTTGACCGACTGGGAGGCTCTCTTCTTCGATAAGAAAGAATTAGATAAAAGGGCTCTAAAACTAATTATTTCAACAATAGAATCTAAGTATGAAAGCATGTTTATAGTTAAAAAGGTTATATTTGTAATCTGTTTTTTTATTTTTTCTATTGGTTTATTATCCTCTTTTCCAGCTTATTTATTAGCAATTTCTATATATTCTGCTATGTTTTTGCGATATTTTTTAATTTTACTACAATTAAAGGGTAGGGATTATTCAGTAGCGATCATTGATGATTTGTTAGAAGTTCCTATTWWTRKATYKWMKMWRKWMTATTANTTNTGMWKATYMRWSWKGCGGMTGWYRMMYWTTRTKWRSWTWTTGSYWCAAGAGATGATATTGAKATGACTSAYAGTGGRRATRTTGACGRRTTGYYGATYACAGGYASTGCTTTTATGCAGGGRATYCGTCTTTATTATAATAAAAAGAATTCTATCACTCTRTCTACAGCAGTAGTGAGTGCTGAGTTTTTATACAGATTAATTGAAGTATTACCTGCTAATAAGAATGAGGGAGTTGAAATTATATTGATTTAAATACTGAATATAAAAAATGAGGTTAAAATGATTGAAGATATGAAGAAACAGTTTCACGATATGCTTTCTATAGAGGCAGAAAAAATGGGTCGCGAGTTGTCAGCAGAAGAGAGTCATAAACTGTTTATACAAGTATTTGGAGAGATGCCATCAGAGCAAATTYTRCATTTATCAAAAGATTTAGCAGAGCAGGAATCTGGGGTATTAAAGRTTATGCAGATTGCGGCTTCAGAGAATRATATAGTTGARTTRARAAARGCTTCTGCAATMTTARCTTTACCTAATTTTMTTGAAARAGAGTTAGAAGGTCATACTTTATTTGARTTAGCATGTAAAYATGGTAGCTATGATGCTGCAGAGTATTTRATAGAATGTGGGGCTAAACTAAGRGAGCTAGAAAATGGTGCTAGTTCAGCTTTAAATCTTGYTGTAGAAGCAAAAAATGATAAACTTRTTAKCTTGATYTTAAAATCTTTYRTAAAAGATATTAATTATGAGCATYTGAATAAGGCATTRGCTATTACCATGGAAGATATGGATAATAMTATGMARATYTCGTTYTTATTAAYGGCTGCTCTTAAAGARTTRTCWTCWCGTGATATAAATAYTTATATMAAAAATCTACTGAATYATTCATTAATTTTTTTAAAAGATACAGAGCATCAGAAAAGTACTTGGTTTGGATCAGAAAAAGAAGTRAAARKAGATKCAGGCASATTTATAGAAGTRATAGGTTCTTTTTTTAAAAATGTTCGTGTTCTTGCTAATATCACAGGTGTTCAGCACATAGCAGGGGAAAAAAATTGGCAGGCCATCGGAGATTTGTATCAGTTAGTACGTGAGTTTTGTGTCAAACTTGAAAAAGAAGCGAGCCTTACAAGTGGAAGCATTAATATTAAAGAGTCGCAGTTCTTTGATAATCGAGAATGGAACAAAATAATAGAACTGTCTGAGAAAGTATATATTCAACTTGATGCTTTTATRMRARAYYCWAGTTCTAAATAACAATAGATTTATATAGATCAAGTAATCATAATTTAGATAGATTAAGAARCAMATATGAAAAAGAAAAATATACTTGTTATAAAATTAAATGATCAAGCAACAGCAGCAGCTGCAGTAGAAATTAGTCGTAATACTATTCATATCGAACGTGATGATAGATTTAAACTATTTGTACAAGATGTAGTACAGATCGTTCTAGATAACAGAATTAATCGATTGGAAGATTTGAAAGCATTCGTCATGCCAGATAATAATATGACAGTGCATGAGATGATTCGATATTTGATTAAAACTAATGTTGGAGCTACAAAGATTAGCTCAATTAAGTCAAAAATATCTTTGAAAAAAGTTCATTACATTGAAAAAAAATCAACAGAAAAAGATAGTTTTTTGGGGATTTGTACCAATGGTCATATTGGGGCAATTGTTGAGGTAAGAGGGGGAAGTCAGAGTCTGGCTAAAGATCTTGCTATACAAGTAGTTGCAACTATACCTGAAAAGATTCTTCARCAGAATGTAAAAGATGATATTGACGATTTGATTASAGAGTCTGTCATAGCTGGTAARCCAGCAGATATTATTGATAAAATTGTTGAAAAGAAATCATCTGTCGATAATTCAGAGTTTCATATTATTCTTGGTGCGCGATTATTTAAAGATCAGACAAAAACGGTTACAGAAGCATTGAAGAAAGAAAACGCGAAAATAGTAAGTTTTATTCGTTTAGAGACATCTGCTGAGACGATAATATATGATCCAGAAAATCAGTACAACAATCAATCTTTTGAGTCGGTATTGAAGGTAAATAAGCTTTTAAGATAATTTTTTCAAGTCATAATTATTAAAARWMMWWWKKWTTTTTAATAATTATGACTTGTTTTATCAAGTGAAATATAGTTTAAATAATTGAGGTTTTATGTCTGTCAAAAGAATCTATTTTGATGAAATTAACATTGATATTAAACTGGTGAAAAATCTTTTATCTCAGCAGTTTTCAGAATGGAAAAACTTGAATTTAGAGCTCATAAAGCCAGAAGGTACAGATAATGTGATGTATCGACTTGGTGATGATAAAGTTGTTCGTTTGCCAAGAAATCAGATCTCTTCGTTGAATATTGAAAAAGAAATTAATATTTTGCCGATATTAAAGCCGCATATTTCTATCTCTATTCCAGAAGTTCTTGCTGTTGGTAAATCTGACGAAAGCTATCCATTCCCTTGGTTGATCTGCTCACAGCTTGAAGGCAAAAATCTTGATGATAAAGATGAAGTTGATTTGAACCAAGCAGCGATTGATTTAGGGAACTTGGTTCGATCAATGCAAAATATAAATTCTAAAAATGGAATAACTTGCAAACGGGGAGAGTCAATTAGCTCACGAGATAATGCGGTAAGAAAGGCTATAGCATTATCAGGTCGATTTTTTGATACAAAATTATTAACAAAATTATGGAATAATGTTTTGAAAGCTTCAGAGTGGAAAGGCGATCCTGTCTGGATACATGGTGATCTTCATCCTGGAAACCTACTTGCTCAAGATGGCAAAATTAGTGGAATTGTTGATTTTAGTTTTAGCGGAATTGGTGACCCAGCTGTTGACCTGATGGTCGCTTGGACACTGTTTACCAAAGAAACAAGAGAAATATTTCGTGCAATTGTGCGTCCTGATGATGCAACATGGGAGCGCGCTCGAGGATGGGCGCTGTTTCTTGGGGTTCTTGGTTATTATTATTATGTAGAGAGTAACCCAGCATTTGCAGCTATTGCAAAAAAGTCTCTGGATGAAGTTATTATAGATCATCAGAATTAAGTTGAGTCTGTACTGTTTCTATCAGTAGTTCTCTGGATCGTTTCTATTAGCATTCTTTTTTTTGTAAAATGATACATATTACGGAGTCGTTTTATTGATTAATTATACAAGGAAAATATATGCATATTCGAAAAATAGTATTGAGTTCGATTGTTTTTTTATCTTTGTTTCATCAAGGCTTTGCTTTGAAGAATTATTATTCTTTGGAGAATTTAGAAGAAATAAATCTGAAAAATAGTAAAATTGAACAATTGAAAGATGAAGTTATTAAAGATCAAGAGCAATTGAA
Source organism: Candidatus Babelota bacterium (assembly GCA_002401785.1). Taxonomy (GTDB): domain Bacteria; phylum Babelota; class Babeliae; order Babelales; family CAZZPM01; genus CAZZPM01. The sequence continues at coordinate 11,940 of NVUD01000011.1, read as the reverse complement.
AGATGAAGTTATTAAAGATCAAGAGCAATTGCAAATTGAAAGTATTGCGGATATAGCAAAAAATCTTTTACTTCGTAAGAAGCATGCACCTTTAGTAATTTTAGTTGATCCTAAGAAGCAAGAGAATCAAGTTAAGGCAGAAGCTCAAAATTTAGGTGTTATCGATGTTTTTTTTGAGTTATTAATAGAGAGTACTCTTTCTCCTCTAATTTTAATTGATTATTCTGTATTAAAATCTTTATCTTCGCATGACTCTTTTAAAGATATATGGTTGGAACATTCTTCTAAATATGAGTTGTATAAAGTTTCAAAAACCCAATTTTATATTTTCATTCCAAAATGGTTTAAGAAAAAATATCCAACTGATCATGGATTACAGTTCGAACAATTTGAAACTGTCGGTATGAATTCTGAATCAATAGAAGCATCGTATGATTTTGACAAAGACAGTTCTGAGAAGGGTGAAAATCAATTTGAAAAAAGATTTGTTGAAGAGATTAAATCTGTTTTTTTAACAAATGATCAAGATCTGCCTGCCCCAGTCTGGGATGTTTTTTTTGCTGGTCATGGATTAGAAAATGAGATGATTTGCGGACTTCGTAAAGAGTCATTTTCACAGGTATTACGTTATTTTTCTGATAGTCTTGATGTAGGAATCATGCATATTGAATCCTGCTATGCGGGAGGAAGTAATTCGGCATGGCTTAATCAGGAAATTGAAGAATCAGGAAGGTTACGGTTTCATCTCGTAATGACTTGTGTTGGAAATACACCGACAGTACTGAATTTTAAAAAAAATCAAGAGTGGATACAGATGATAGAAGTTTTCTTCAATCAAGCAACTATGTTTTTGCATCGTCAAGACAGTAAAAAAGGATCAAGTACAGATGAAGAAAATCTTGAAAAGTTTATTGCTAGAACGATGATGTATGCGCTTTCTGATCGATCTAATATTACAATGGGGGGGCTTAATAATAGTGAATATATTCCTTTTTATAAAGCTGCACATTCTTCAAAATTTAAGCATATTTCTGATCAATCGTATCTTCTGATTTTGAACAAAAAAAATAGTAAAGAGGCCCATGTTCCAAGTAAAGAAGTGAATACTATTATTCTCTCTTATTCAGACATCAATGAACTTATTATATCTCCAATAAAAACGAAAAAAAATAATATATACCCCTTTGTATCAAAAGCATTAGATATTATTTTTAGGGGTCTTGATGCAAACATGCCAGACTCAATTAAGACGTTTCCAACAATTATTATGAATGATGCATTTGATAAGTATTTTATAGACTCTTTGACTTTAACTGACGTTGAAAAGAAGCAAGGCATCGCGTATTTTTGTAAAAGTTTYTTTACRAAAAGTATTGCAAGWTCMCCAGTTCTATGTATTAAAGAGTTGATAGGATTAAATGATATAGCATCAACAATCAAAACATATAAAGAAGAACAGMTRCCMKTRTTRAATTTYTTATCRRARATGGAAAATGAAGATAAACAACTWAAACTTACAGATGTTGTCATYATTAAAAAATYAGTACGAGAGAGTMRTWTTTTYTATTTAACYGGGAAAATYAATGAAAAGCGGTATGACTTTTTTATAGATTATGACTTTAATRTTTTAACTCACAGCTTTTACTTAAATAAGCAGGAGCATTCCTTAAATTATCTTGACAGATTGATCAGTGAAATTGAGAATAAAGGTGATACAGAGGATGTTCGTACATATGATGCTCTTGAAGTCTTATTGAAGTATGGCAACTATGAAGTGGATTATCTTGAGTCTCATAGAAAGGGAACAGAATTATATCGAAATTTTTTACTTAAGAGAGATCTTACGGCTCTCTTAGAAAAGAATAAAATTAATCTTATTGAAGAAGAATTAAAAAAAGAAGAGCTTCCATCAGATTCGATGATGACTGAGCTTTTAAAGAATGCACAAAGTTTGAAAGCGTTTAAGCTTCTAGTACAACATGGTGCAGTGATAAAAAAAAGTGAAGGGTTATTATCTTCTTTTTTATCGAAATATACTTTTATTTCTAGAGAGTTTAATCTATCAAATTCTGACTTTAAAGAGATGATTGAATATATGCTTTCAGAGGGAGCTGATATTAATGAAGAAAATCATCACGGAGAATCACTTCTATCTTTCGCAATTAGAGGGAGTCTGACAGTAGACATTATTGAAATACTGCTATCTTTAGGGGCTAAAGCTGATACTATTCCTTTCAATGTAACTATTCTAGATGAAAATCTACGTAAACTTCTTGATAAATACAGAGAAAAGCAAAAAAGTAGTGAAGAAGATCTTGCAGTGAGCGATAGTGACGATGATTTTTCTTTGACTTCAGAGACAGAAAGTAGTAAAAAAGAGTCTTCAACGAATCAAAGTGATAACGACTTTTTCCTTCCAAAATATCGAAAAAAAACTGAACGCAAATATGAGTATAAATACATTCCTTCACAAAAAAGTAGAAAGCAAGCGGTTGAATGGGGCAGTGATAGCGATGATGACTTTTGATTTTATTATTCATACAAATATTGTTCACCACTTTCTGGATCGATACAGATAAGTTTTGCCCAATTGTTTTCAAATGTTTTTTGTAGAAAGTCTGTTCTTTTGATTATGGCAGAAACCTGTTTTTTYGGTGCATACAGAATAACRCTCAAGCGTCGTGYTTTGTGTCGWGSTGTYTGRTCRGGRTTGTAGATRAGYKCWGGRGGAATGCCAAARGTGAGATCGACTTTRTARCTATTRTTATGCAATGTTGAAAAYAGGTAACGTATATTTATAGAAAGAGCGATTTTGAGAGCTCCAAGKAGGATGTTTTGTAAATATATTCCCTCARGATCAAGYYTRTAATCGTACGAATGTAAAAAGGCATGATCRTGCAAATTKATTTTTTYTGTTARYRYTCGTGGTGCAATAATAAGACTTGCATTGCCRGCAAGKCCTGATCGAGGACATCGTTTTGCTTTTTTAATTTGAATAGTTTTTAAATCTTTTTTTAACGTTTCTACTTCAGATGACTGTACATTGGTCCATAAAAGAACTTCATCGGTTGTGGTGTTATGTTCTGCAGCGATACAGACAGTTTCGTTAGGAATATTAATATTCGCTTCACGTAGTTTTTCACGGACAGCTTCATTATTCAGTATTTGTGCAAAAATACGGGCATTAATCCCACCAGGATTGCCATCGCATGCTCCACAGTGAAGCATCGATTCAYACATTTTATTTTTAGACTCACCCTTATGTCCAGATGCTACAATGAGTGGTGCAAAATTTTTTGTTAGTCCAATGCTGATAAGCATCGCTTTGGCATACGATACTTGATCATCAAGAGAAATGTTTTTTATTGAAGGAGCTTGTTTGATGATATTATGTTGAGGTTTTACAAAAGAAGGACAAGATTGGTAGCTATCATTTGATTGAGCATCCTTAACTGTCAGTGGTAATCCGAAAGAGCCTGCATATCCGTATGTTTGATAATTTTTGAACGATTCAAGTGTTCTACGAAATGCTTCTTCACGGACATCGACACAGAAAATAAACTGTGCAGCAGGATTCTTTTTTTCAATCGGTATATTTTGTCTGATAAGTTTGTGTAGTAGAGATGAGATATATTTTTTTTCTTCTTTTACAATCGTTTCAAAAAAATTGGGTGAGATAAGATTATCTTGATTTTTATACCAGGCGATAAGTCTTCCTGCTTTTGGCCACAAATCGAGGGTTAACGTAAGACGTAGTGCAAGATATTGTATCAGAAGGTCAGGGTTGTTCGTTGCTTGGCGATGAACTTCGGCTGCCCAACCAGGAAGAGTGGTAAGTAAAAGTGTACAAAAAAGAAGCTGCTCGGTCTCTGCAATAGCAAGTTGAGAAAGGCTAGTGGCGATACTTTTTTCAGATAGATCAAATGTTTCGTGTAGTAGTTTTTTATCTGTTTTTGATGTTATCTGTGCATGCATTATTTTACTGGTTTCAAGATTGATTTTTTTTATTGCATCAGGAATCGTGTGCGGCTGAAAAAATAGATTTTTCTGTTCTATAGCTTCTTTAAATGAAATAGTATCAAACAGTTGTAAAGGCTCTTTGATAAGATTCCAATCAAGACTATTCCAACTTGCCGCAGTAAGATCTTTAATAGATAACATTTATTCTTCCATATATTTTTTAAAACTTTATGACGATTAAATTATGTGATAATAAGTATGTCTTCAGGTTGTTTTTAAATCAAGTAGGGCTTTTATGAAGGAAAAATAATATCGTACAGCGGATCTATAACTTCTTGCCCTAATGGAAAGCATGTTGCTAGTAGTTGTGCAATGCTCCATTGATGATTTTTCATTGCTAATGCAAGGGCTGTATTACCTTTTTCATCCTTTAAAAAGCGATTTGCACCGTTTTCTAACAGGATTTTTGTAATATTGATAGACCCTTGTTCTACGGCGAGGTGTAAAGGCGTCTGTTCAATGTTATCACAAGCATCAGGATTTGCTTTATGTTCTAAAAAAAGCAGAACAAGCGATTCATTTTTATGCATAACAGCGTAGTGTAAAGGAGTATAGTCATATTCTTTTTCTGATGCTGAAAGAAACGTACTGTTTTTTGTATGGAGAATGATCGATTTTATTTTTTCTGTACTGTTTTCTGTACATAAATGCATAAACTGTTCCTTTGAAATGTTGCTTTCTGCAGCAGCAAAACATATGTGAGGGAAACAGAAGATTCCCAATAAAAAGTATTGTATTACATGCATCATAATATTTATTCTTTTGAAGTGATTGTTTCTACTATCGTAGGTGATTTCTATGATCAGGTCAATGATCTGAAAGGTTGTTTTAGGAGAAYAAGTTATAAAAAGGAGTAAAGGAATGAAAAAGTTATTTTGTATACGTTTATTGTTTCTATTTTGTATGCCGATTTTTTTATCGGCTTGTATGTCAGATGAAATGCGAGGTCAACTTTTTGTAGCCAGTGAGTCCTATGAATGTCCATCAGATCATATTTTCCTAAAAGAAGTTGCACGGCATGCTTTTTTTACTCATCATGCTGATTTATACCGGGGCGCCACACAGGGGCATTGGTTTATAGAAAAAAATATTGGAAATTTACAGAAGTGCAGAGATTTAACTCCTCCAGGATTTATTTTCAATGAAGAGAATGCTGAAAGGCTGTTGACGAGTGAAGAAATATTAGATATTTCAATGTATATTTTTGATCAAAGATCAGAAGAACTCAAAAAACAATCGCTGGTACTGTCTGAGGGATGGTTGCAGTTTGTTCTTTTCGTTAGGACTGTTTATTATTGTTGTCAATCTTCTGTTAAGCATGAGTAGCATATTTAGGATAATAGATGATGAGAAGCCTGCTTAAATATAGCTCTTTATTTTAGACCTGATTGGTTTCAAAGTTGGCTGTCATAAGCAATATTAAACAAATATGTGATATCATCTATGCTTCTAGTCGTTTCAAATTGTTTTACAATAGAATAGACAGTTTGAGATGCTTGAAGATCTTTTTCAATTGTATTGCAATAGGTTTTAAATTCTTCTATTGGCCTCTCTTCAAAAGAATCTTTTACAGAACTTGGTGACTTTCGTAGGTTTATATGGGAAAAGCAGCTAGATATTTTTGCAGCATCTATAGCTGTTTGGCCTCGTCTACTTTCTATGTTTGGATTTGCATGATGATTCAAGAGTGTGTGAATAATAGTTCGATTATGTATGTAGACTGCGCAATGCAAAGCTGTTTCTCCAAATGTTGTATCAGAGGCATTTGGATTAGCTCCTGCAAGTAAGAGTATTTTGATCAAATCTTCTGTCTCTTCTCCTTCGTATTCCAAAATGATTTCAGAAAGTATTGGAGCTCCCTGTGTATTTATGTTGTCTGGATTTCCACCTGATAGCAAAGAAAATAGAATGATGAGGGGATTCCTAGAATTACTTCTTTCTGGAAGAAGTTGAATTGAATTATTGAGAAAAAAGTCTGCATATCGAGGATTTGTGCTTAAAATATTTATAATTTGACCGATATTGCTGCTCATGAAATAGTTTAGGTTAAGATTTTTCTCCAACCATTTTCTTGATGGTACTTCATATTGCCGTTCTGTTTTTTTATGGATATCTCTTAAGCATTTAAAAAAAACATCGGGACAGTTACGACCCATTTTGGGTGGATATCTTTTTATAGAAGCTGCTCGTTTGGCAAGTGCATTGTAAAAGGTCGACCTTGTTTCATAAGAAACAACCTTCCAGTTTAGACCAGCAAAATATGGATGTTGTTCTATAGAGGAGAAGAACTCTTTCATGTTTGTAGCAGAATAAATACTTGTTGTCATAAAGCAGATAATTAAGAAAATATATTTTTTGTTCACAAATATTCCTCTTCTGATGAGCTGTTATATTTTTTTTCTTAGCTCTCTATCAATAACGTTGAGAATTTGTACGATTCCATATTTAATTGAAATATCGAAAGGGGTTTTGTTGAATTCGTTTTTAATAGAAAGTTGCTCTTTGTCGCCTTCTAATAAAAGAGCAATTGTTTTAAGGTTTCCACTTTCAAATGCGTAATGAAGAGGAATATTTCCTTGTTTATCTTTGCTTCGTCGATTCGCTCCGTTTTCTAAAAGTATCTTAACGATAGAGATATATCCTTTTTGAGCAGCAAAATGTAAAGAGGTATATCCTTTATAATTTTGAGCATCAATTTCTGTTGTTCCGTATCCTAATAATGTCTTGATTGTATCCGGATTATTATATCTTGTGGCGGTATGTAATGGGGTCTCAAAGGAGCTGTTTCGTATGTTTGGATCAGCATTATGTTCTAAAAGCAAGAGAGCAAATAATGAATTATTTAGAGAAGATGCAATGTGCAAAGCTGTATTGCCACTTGTTGTTTGAGCATCTATAGGAATATTATATTTTAAGAGTCTTTCTACAAGTTCATAGTTTTGGTATTCTATTGTAAGATGTAAAGCAGTGATACCATCGTTAAATAATTCGATTTCAGCAAGAAAGCTGTTTTTTTCTAATAAGTTTATTGCCTTCTCTGTTTCTCCTGCCCTAATAAAACATATAAGATCATCCACTTCCGTGTTGGATATCTCTGCAGAGTAAAGGGATGATAAAGTCACCATCAATACCAATAGTAGTGAATATTTAATTTGATAGAGCATGAGTTTTCTCCTTTTTTAGAAAATATATTTTATGTTTATCAAAATTGTGCTCAAAAAATCAAGTATGTAAGAGATTTCTGTTTATTGAATTTACTTTTTAAAGCGCGCAAAAGTATAAAAAAAATTGAAACTTACTGCTTATAAATAAGCAGGTAATAAAAAGAGTATGCATGGAATAAGGGGGCAATCATCATCTTTGTTGATTACTTTTTTTCTTGTAAGTAAGTCATGGGGGGTTAATCGGTGATTATTCTTTGTCTGGTTATTTGCACCTGATGATTCAAGAAGTACGATTATTGTACTGATGGAGCTGTCTAGGGCATCAGGGTTGAGGTATTTGCCAGCAGCGTAATGGTAAGGCGTATCGCCATTTTTGTCTTTTTGACTTGTAAATCTTGTCATTATTTTTTTTTTAAAACTTTCTAAAAGGATGTTGGAGTTTTTCTTGTTTCCATGTCTACCAGTTATAAAGTTGTTTTCAATTATTAGATTTACTTGCGCAAGTACTTTTTTGACCTCTTTTTTATCACCTTTGCCGCAAGCCTCAAAGAATGTTTTAGATAGATTGTCAAGATTTTCAAGAGGATCTTGAGCATTAAGTATTGAAGCAAAAAGAACAATTGTGACCAGATATTTTTTCATATTATTTGGAATCATAGAGGACCTCTCTTAGCAAAGTCTTTCATTAGTAAAACTAGCATACTTGTATCACTTATTTGGTAGGAAGGCAATAATTTCATGAAGAGGTTTGTTGGATAAAAAGAGAGGGGAAAAGTTAAAAAAAAAAGGGACTTGGTATCAAGCCCCATCTATCTGTTGCTTATGAAATGGTGCAGGGACCGTTTGCCCAATAATTTTGAGAATCTTTTTCACTTTCTTTTTCTTTATTTATTTCGATCATGGATTCAAATATTTGACTGTTTACATCTTTTTTTTCTGAGGCGATATCGAAAGCGCTTTTTCCTTTGTTGTTTTCTTTATACATATCTGCTTTTGAACGTTCAAGTAGCTTAATGATAGCAACAAATGTTTCTTTCGGAGCAGAAAGAGCGAATCGTTGGTCAACAGCGTAGTGATAAGGAGTATCTCCATTTAAATCTTGTTGGTGTATAAAGCTTTTTATTATTCTCAATATTCGATTCATCTCTATTTCAGCATCATTAATCTCACTTAAAAAACTTTTTTGAACATCGACGTCTTCTTCTTCTAGTTGGGCAACATTTTCAAGTATTCTGCTTGCTGTTTCTTTGTCGCCGCTTCCACACGCTTTAAAAAATTCTTGCGTCTGTAGGTCAAGATTTTTCAGGGGATCATCCATTGCGGCAGAGAGTGCTGAAGCAGAAAGAACAGTTGTTAGTAAAAATCGAATTGCATTACTTGAGATCATAGTAACTCCTTTTYAGAAGGTTTTNATAGGTANCACTAGCACATTTATATCAAGTAATTGGGAATTATGACAATGATTGAGTAAAAAGAATATAAAAGTCAGAATATTTGCATTAGTTTCTTTTTTAGATAGTCTGGAGGGACTATAAATATGTATCAATTAACGATTCAGTGACAAGAGCTTTGTAGTCATAGTCGGTTTAGTTTAAGAAGGAAAAAGTACTTATGTACTGGCTATTTTTATTTTTTATTTGTATAAGTCATCTTTTTTCTGTTCCTGTGCAAGCTGCTGAAATAGTACGAGAGAGCCCTAAGAAAAAAATGCTTGTTTTTTCAAGTACTGGAGGGTATGGGCATCAAAAGGCTGCTCAGGAGTACGTTAATATTTTTGAAGAAGAGTATGATGTAAAAGTGGTTAATTGGTTAGAAGATGGTCCATTGAAAAAGTATGATATTGTTCGTAGCGTCTCATTCGGTTGCTACTCAGGAGAGTCATTTTATAATTTTTTACTAAAAAAACAGTGGATGGGTACTTTGAACTTACTTGTTGGTCATGGGCCTCAGTTCGCACGAGCAAATAAGCAAAAGATGGAAGATACCATGTATGAATATTTGGTAGAAGAGCATCCGGATATCATTGTTTCTGTGGCTCCAGTTTTCAATTTGCCTGCTGTCAGTGCTGCTGAACGACTTTCTATTCCATATCTTTTAACAACATTAGACGCCGATTTAACTGCTTGGGCAGAGGGTCTTGAGTATGTWGAACATCCTGCATTCGCTGTGACAATAGGATATGATGCGCCAAAAACAGCGCCTTTATTRMRATCTTTGGGTATCCYATCAGAGAGTATYCATACTATTGGTTTTCCRGTGAGTGAAAAGYTTYTAGCCTCTTATGACATATCTGCTTTACGAAAAAAATGGAATATTCGTACAGCTGTTCCTTGTATTTTAATAATGATGGGTGGAGTTGGGACTAATACTGCTTATGAATATGCTCAGAAGCTTTCCTGTATGAATATTGCAGCAGATGTTTTAGTCTGTGCTGGAAAAAATAAGGAATTACGTAAAAAAATTCAACAGTTAGATCCTGTTTCATCGAGTATGAAAATTCAAGCTTTAGACTTTGTTCAGGAGATTCATGAACTTATGTTTTTAGCACATTTTTTAATTACTAAGGGTGGTGGAATGACTTTGTATCAGGCGATTGCATCAAAAACACCGTTGCTCTGTCACTCTATTGGATCTCAGCTATCATGGGATAAAAGCAATATAGATTTTATTGTTGATAATAAAATGGGATTGGCTATTACAGATATGAATGATTTTGAAGATATACTGCATAGTCTACTGAATAGCAGTGAAAATCGCATGCGATATAAAAGAAATATGCAAAAATATCATCCTATTAATTTTCATAACCGTGTTAAAGAGATTGTAAAATCATTGCATATAAAAATGGATAGGTTTCGTCAGAATCCTGTTAATCAAAATGAACTTGTAGTCGGTGAGTATAAAACATATGTTTGCACTGAAGTTTCGTGGTTTAGTGGAATGCGCGATAGGCTTAAGAGTTTTTTTTCTTAAATTAATGAGGATCTACTTTATACATAAATCCTCATTAATTAAGCATTATTCTTATTTTTTACAAGGGAATTATCTTCTTTTAAGATCCTTTATTTCTTCATGTAAGTCTTCTATTTTTTTTTCAAAGTGTTCTTCCATAGCATCCATACGTCTGGCCATTGCCTTGAGATCTTTAGCAACATTATCACGAAGKTCTTTTATTGCTCGGTAATTYTCTTTRCTTTTTCTGCTATCAGATGATCTTCCACCACCATGTGTAGCTGCTCCGGTAACTAATCCCCCAACCATGCTACCTGTTAATCCTCCGGCAAAACTACCACCAAAGCCTCCATCAGCATATGCTGATGTTGAAATGAGCAAAGTGCATAATAATATTTTTTTTAACATAATTTTTCCTTCTTATTTTAATTATTTTATCGACGAAGAATCATGAAACCCATGAATCCAAGCGTAACAATAAGGCAAAAGACAATAAAAAAGAGAAGATAGAGCAGGAACTGGTCACGTGAATTCTGTTCACCTTTTTGAAGAGATTGCTTCATCTCTTGCAATGTTTCTTTGTTTTGCTCACGTCGTAACTCTTGAATTTCTTTATCTCTCTCTCGTTCTTTTATTCTTTCTATTTCACGGTCACTATCACGTCTTCCACCTCGGCTAATAGCTCCTGCGACCATGCCACCAGTCAGGCCGCCAACAAGGCCGCCAGCAAATCCATCACTATCGGCATAAGCAGAGAACGAGACTAAAGTTGCGTAGCCGAAAACAAAGGCTATGAAAAACTTTTTATACCTGGTTTTTTGATATATCATCCTTGAATTCCTCTGTAAAAGAGTGAATGTTTTATACACTTTTAATTTAATTTTAACATAAAGTATGTTCAGTTTGTCAATTAGCTGAGAATTAAGCTGTAAGAATAATGATTTACATGCTGCATCTTTTTTGTTTTTTTAAATAGAAGAATATTCTATTTATGTCGATTTATGAGAYTGGATCTGTTTTTTTTTGCATGTGGCATAGAATTTTTTAAATATATCTTGTAGTTCCTGTTCTCTGATCTCATTCAAAGCGTCTGTTTCTTGATTTGTCATCGAAGATGAAAGGAGTGAAAGCTGAGTGTCTGATAACGAATTGTCAGGAAGGAGGGTCTCTTTTTTAAGTTCATGATTCACAAAGCTTTGATAGGAAAATCTAATTTCTTTGATTGTATCATACCCAATCACTTTATTAATTTTTCGTTTAAGCATGTTCGACATCATTAATAACTCTTGAGCCCAGCAGGGGTGTGTAACGCTTAGTAGAATAACGTTCTCATGTATCTGTTTGATATAAACTTTCCCTTGTAGGGGCCCAATAATGCTATTCCACTTATTGAAAAGCATGTAYTTCCATCGAAATTCTATGGGAATTACTYTGAAGAGAATATGATGAACATCAAATCGCACAGAAAGCCTTTATTTAAAAGAGTGTTTTTATTAATAAATATTTTTAAATTATAGTTTATTTTTTTCAAACCTCAACAAGGAAAGTAAAGTTTATTAATAAAATAATTGAGTTTGGGGTGGAATTGTTTATTTCAATGCTTAATTATTCAACTAATTTTATTTTTTTCTTTTTTTATGAAACCCCAGGGCACACAATTAGCAATTGAGTTAAGTCAATGCTCAAAAAAACTTTTAAACGATACTTCTGCTTTAAAGAGAGTTTTGCGTGAGGGAATTAAAAAGTGCGGATTAACTCTTGTTAAAATCACGGCACATAAATTCAGTCCAGTAGGAGTTACGGT
>NVUD01000010.1 GCA_002401785.1 Candidatus Babelota bacterium | reverse complement strand
TAATCACGGTAAAGTCGAAGCTACCTCTAGCTCTATGCATTGGCCTTATGGAGTTGCTTGGGAGGATAACCATCTTATTATCGCCGATTCTGAAAACCGTCGAGTATTAATTTGGAAAGGACTGCCAACAAGCAACGGCCAGGATGCAGACATTGTGCTTGGCCAGATTAATTTCAACAATCGTGATGAGAATGCCGGCAAGGATCCCAGTGCTATGAGTATGCGCTGGCCACATGGTATTGCAATGTGGCGTGGTCATTTATGTATATCAGATGCAGGCAATAATCGAATCATGATTTGGAAAGGTATTCCGGACAAAAACGGCAGCGATTGTGATCATGTGCTTGGGCAAAGCAGTAGCGATTTAGTTGACCACAATCAATCATTGTATTGGCCCCGTGCTTATACCTTAAACATGCCTTACGCCTTGGCTAGTATAAATGACTGGTTATTGGTAGCTGATACTGCTAATTCTCGAATACTCGGCTGGCATATCGATGATTTAGCCACAGGCGCTGCAGCCCGTGCTCTCAGCGGTCAGGCGAATTTCCATGATAAAGGTGATAACCGATGGTTACCACCTAGCGCTGAAAGTTTCTGCTGGCCTTACGGCTTACAAACCTTTGACGATAATGTTGTCATTGCTGACTCAGGTAATAATCGGGTTAGCTTATGGAAATTGGCGGTCTGAAATATTGTTATGAATGAACTTGCCGAAAATTTGCAAATAGATATTGAACCACTAGTCGACGGTTCTATTGTAAACGAAGAAATACGCGTATCAGGTATCGTCCAAGGCGTTGGTTTTCGACCCACTGTTTGGCAAATAGCCAATGAACTGGCACTAAGAGGTCATGTTTTTAATGATGGTCAAGGTGTGGCCATTCATCTATGGGGAAACAGTAAAACCCTCGATTATTTTATCAGTGAGCTAAAAAACAATTTACCTCCCCTAGCACGTATCTATAATATCCAACGTTCAATTTTACACGGCAAGGACGCGCCTGAAGAATTTACCATTACCCCAAGTAAAAGCAACGGGGTAGAAACTAATGTTACACCTGACGCAGCTGTTTGTACCAATTGTCTGGAAGATATTTTTGATCCACTGGGCCGCCGTTATCGTTATCCCTTAACCAATTGCACACATTGCGGCCCACGTTTTTCAATCGTTGAAGCCATTCCGTACGACCGTGCAAATACGAGTATGAAAACTTTTGACTTATGTGCAGATTGTACAGAAGAATACACTTCTCCAAGTGACCGCCGTTTTCACGCACAGCCAAACGCTTGTTATATGTGTGGCCCGAAGGTTGTCTTTGAACGTATTGATGATAGTGCAGTTTGTATGGAGAGTCTCTCGCAACTCGATGAAGTAGATAGCGCCTGTACAGTATTACAAAACGGTGGCATTGTTGCAGTAAAAGGCATTGGTGGTTTTCACCTTGCTTGCGATGCGACCAATGATGCAGCTGTCATGCGATTGCGTGATAAAAAACAACGTTACGCCAAATCATTTGCATTAATGGCTCGTGATATCGATGTAATAAAACGCTATGCTAAGATTACCAAAGCGGAAGGAATATTACTAACCAGCGTTGAAGCGCCTATTGTATTATTGCAAAAAAGTGATCAGCCTCCACCCGGCAAAAAAAGAGAATTTGGAGAAATGGAAGGTGTTAGGGCCAATGATTTAATTGCAATTTCAGATCATGTTGCACCGGGCTTAAATTCCCATGGTTTTATGCTGCCATATACACCGATGCATCATCTCATGCTAAAACGTATGAACCGTCCGATTGTTTTAACCTCCGCTAATTTATCGGATGAACCACAGATAATCAGTAATGACGAAATAAAAAAGCGCCTGAGTGAAATATCGGAATATGTGCTCTGGCATAATCGCGACATCATTAATCGTGTCGATGATTCAGTGGTTCGCATTATGAGTGGCAAGCCTCGAATCTTACGGCGTGCACGAGGTTATGCGCCAGCACCCATTCCTTTACCACTAGGCTTTGAAAAAGCGCCCGATATCATCGCCATGGGTGGCGAGCTAAAAAATACTTTCTGCTTAGTAAAAGATGGCAATGCGATTTTATCACAACACATGGGCGATCTTGAAAATGCACCAGCCTATGAAGACTATAAAAAGAATCTGGCTTTGTATGAACAGTTGTTTCAACATAAGCCGGAACAAATCGTGATTGATGCCCATCCAGAATATCTCTCTAGCAAATTAGGTCGACAACGAGCTGAAGAAAATACAATATCTCTTCATGTCGCGCAACATCACCACGCGCACATTGCTGCTTGTTTAGCTGAAAATGATTATCCGCTTGATGGCGAGCCCGTTTTAGGTGTTGCCTTAGACGGGTTAGGTTATGGTAATGATGGCTCTATCTGGGGCGGTGAGTTTTTATTAGCTGATTATTATTCTGCAGAACGACTTGGCACCTTTAAACCAGTTGCAATGCTAGGCGGTGCTATGGCAATGCGAGAGCCTTGGCGTAACACCTATGCCCACCTTCTTGCAGATATGAGCTGGTCAGAATTAAAAATGAATTATCAAGAACTTGAGCTGATCAAGTTTTTCGAAAGTAAGTCATTGCCAACGTTTAATGCAATGTTAGCGAAAGGCACGAACTCTCCTCTGGCATCATCCTGTGGTCGTTTATTCGATGCCGTCGCAGCAGCCTTGGATATTTGTCAAGAAAAGGCGCTTTATGAAGGCCAAGCGGCAATCGAACTGGAAGCTATTGTAGATTTAGATACCTTACACCATGAAGATGAATTGTTAGCTTACCCTTTTGCAATTCCAAGATTAGATAATCAATTACCCTACATCGAAGCACTAGCTATGTGGCAAGCCATCTTGGGCGATCTAATTCTGAAGACACCAAAGCCCGTTATGTCAGCCCGTTTTCATAAAGGACTAGCAAAAATTATTGTCATCATGATTAAAAAATTAACCACACGAGATGAAGCACGGTTTATGAATAACGTAGCTTTATCCGGTGGTGTATTTCAAAACAAAATATTATTCGAGCTAGTGGTATCACAACTTGAAAAAGAACGTTTTAACGTCTTTACCCATCAACAAGTACCTACTAACGATGGCGGCATTGCATTGGGTCAGGCGGTTATTGGAGCGGCGAATCACATCAGAACTAACAAAGAATCATTGGGAGAATAGTATGTGTTTAGGGATTCCTGGACAAATTGTAGAAATTAAAGACGTGACAAAAAAACTTGCGATGGTTGATGTCTCAGGCGTTAAACGTCTAGTCAACATTGCTTGTATTGTCAACGAAGAACATAGTGTTGCATCCTGCGTTGGCGACTGGGTATTGGTACATGTCGGTTTTGCCATGAGTCGTATCGATGAAGTAGAAGCAAAAAAAACGCTTGATCTATTAATTGAATTGGGCGAAGCACAAGCTGAAATTATGGCTATGCAAAACTCTGGTTTAAAGTAACAGCGAGTATTTATGAGCGATACCACCTCACAACTAAAAGCACTTTATCCATTTCTGCATGGCGATAAGAAAGATGCACGGCGAGAAAATGATGTGCTGCTTGAATCGGTCAAACAAAAGTCAGAACATAGTATTGCTGTGAACCAAGCTTTTTTTAAAGACAATGCGCAGGCAATCATCAATGCAGCACAATCCATTGCACAAGTGTATTTAAATCAGGGCCGAATGTTAACTATGGGTAACGGTGGTTCAAGTTGCGATGCTGCTCATTTCGCTGTTGAGTTTCAACATCCCGTAACAACAGGTCGCCCGGCATTGCCCGCTATCAATTTGGTAATGGATACAGCCATGATAAGTGCGGTGGCTAATGATGTTGGCATTAAACATATCTTCGTTAGGCAATTAGAAGCTCACGGTCAAAAAAACGATGGTTTGTTTGGTTTTTCAACCAGCGGTAATTCGGAAAATATCCTCGCCGGTTTTGATAAAGCAAAACAATTAGGCATAACCACCTTTGGACTTGCGGGTGGTAATGGCGGTGAAATGAAATCTAGCGGTTTAGTCGATCATTGTCTAGTCGTAGAATCTGACTCTATTCACCGAGTTCAGGAAGTACATGTTGCTACTTATCATATTTTATGGGATTTGGTGCATACCTTACTCGCCGATCAACGGGGTAAGCTTGGTGAGCAAGTCCATAAAAAAGCTAACAATCCAGGAGAGGAACGATCATGAAATACGTTGATGAATTTAGGGATCCTGATAAAGCCAAAATGCTAATTAGCGAAATCACTGCGATTACTGAAAGGCTTGATGTATCCGAAAAACATCCTCTGCAACTGATGGAGTTCTGTGGTGGCCACACTCACACTATTTTCCGTTACGGTATCGGACAAATGTTGCCTAAAGCCATCGAATTGGTTCACGGCCCGGGTTGTCCCGTTTGTGTATTACCCATGGGTCGAGTCGATAACTGCGTCGCATTAGCTGAACGGCCTAACGTCATTTTCACCACCTTCGGCGACGCAATGCGCGTACCTGGATCAAAGAAAAGCTTATTGCAGGCGAAGGCTGATGGTGCTGATATTCGCATGGTTTATTCACCACTTGATTGCCTAGATTTGGCACGTAAGAATCCAGACAAAGAGGTGATTTTTTTCGCACTTGGTTTTGAAACAACTATGCCGAGTACAGCCTTAACTGTTTTGCAGGCAGATCAAGATGGCATTAAGAATTTCAGCCTCTTTTGTAATCACATAACAACCGTGCCGACTATAAAAGCGATACTTGATTCGCCTGATATGAAAATTGATGGTTTTCTCGCACCAGGTCATGTGTGCATGGTAGTCGGTGAGCGTCCCTTTGATTTTGTTGCTGACCACTACAATAAACCCCTAGTGATAACTGGTTTTGAACCATTAGATATTTTGCAATCTATCTGGATGCTGCTTAAGCAGCTCGATGAAAAACGCCATGTTGTGGAAAACCAGTATGCTCGTATAGTACCTGCTGATGGTAATGCGCCCGGTATGGACGCTTTATCTGAGGTGTTTGAACTACGTGAGTTTTTCGAATGGCGAGGCCTAGGTTCAATTGATCATTCAGGTGTACAAATGCGTAAAGAATTTGCGCATTATGATGCAGAACAAAAATTTACTGTACCCAATTTACAAATCGCTGATCCAAAATCTTGTCAATGCGGTGAAGTATTAAAAGGTGTTATTCGCCCCTGGGAATGTAAAGTATTTGGCACTCAGTGTAATCCGGAAACTCCCATGGGTGCATTGATGGTATCTACCGAAGGTGCCTGTGCGGCTTACTATAATTTTGGCGACCTTGATGAACTATTGGGTAGAAGAGAGAAAATATCATGAGTCCTGCAGCTGCAAATATACGAAAACGTAGCGGAAAATGTAGCGCTAAAACCATCACCATGGCACACGGCAGTGGTGGTAAAGCGATGCGTGATTTGATAGACGATGTTTTCGTAACCGCCTTTGATAATGACGAACTGAATAAACTAGAAGATCAGGCAAAATTTGATTTAAGCTCACTAATGGACAAGGGTGACCGGCTTGCCTTGACCACAGACTCGTATGTTGTGGATCCCTTGTTTTTTCCTGGTGGAGACATAGGTAAGCTTGCCATCACAGGGACAGTTAACGATCTTGCTGTTGGCGGTGCAATCCCTTTATACCTCACTTGTGGAATGATCCTTGAAGAAGGGCTGTTAGTCGAAGACCTGCGACGTGTTGCAGAATCGATGCGTAAAACAGCAGATCAAGCAGGTGTAAAGATTGTTACTGGTGACACCAAAGTAGTACCCCGTGGCGCTGCTGACAAATTATTCATAAATACTGCAGGCATTGGTGTAATTCCAGCCGGTATCAATATTGGTACACATCGAGCGCAGGTTGGTGACATGGTGTTAATCAACGGTTATGTTGGTGACCACGGTGCTGCTATCGTTGATGCGCGCGGGGAAATGGCATTAGAGAACACGATAGAAACTGATTGCCAGCCACTCAACTCGCTCATTCAAGCGATGCTCGAAGTGTGTCCTGACATTCATTGTATGCGTGATGCTACCCGTGGGGGTATCGCTACTGTGTTGAACGAATTTGCCCAAGGCAGCAATACTTGTATCAGGCTCAATGAAAATGCAATTCCGATCCGTAATGAAGTTCGAGGTATGTGTGAAATTTTGGGTCTTGATCCTTTGTATCTTGCTAACGAAGGCAAAGTTGTTGCTATTGTACCAGCAGATGCGGCTGAAAAAACATTGGCGGTGATGCGTCGGCACCCTTCTGGTTTAGATAGTGCCATCATAGCCGAAGTTACCGATAGTCCTAAATCAACTGTCATTCTCTCAACAAGCTTTGGCGGTCAACGGATTGTCGATATGCTAGTTGGCGAACAACTACCACGTATCTGCTAATGGGGATTATTAACCTCTTTGAACAACAGGGAGTTTTATACGGTGCATGAACTGGGTATTACAAGAAATATAGTGGCAATCGTTTCAGAGCATGCAGGTGGCAAACAGGTAAAACGTGTGACAATTGACATCGGAAAACTTTCAGCCATCATGCCCGACTCGATTAGATTTTGTTTCGATGTCTGTAGTAAGGATACGCCACTGGAAAAAGCCACATTAGAAATAAATGAAATTCCCGGACTAGGCCGTTGCGAAGAATGCGGTGCAGAAATAGAGCTAAAACAATTATTTGGCCGCTGTGATTGCGGTTGTAAACGAATCACCTGCATTGCAGGTGAAGAAATGAAAATTAAAGAAATGGAGGTATTTTGATATGTGTGTTACTTGCGGTTGTTCCGATAACGCTAAAGCGACAATAACAGATTTGGATAGCGGTAAGATCGTAACCCTTGAAGATCCTGCTAAAAATCATACACATGACCACGACCATGATCACAACCATGACCATGACCATAACCATGACCACGCTCCTATACACGCTAGTATGCATGGCACAACCATTAGCCTCGAAGCTGACATTTTAGCGAAGAATAATTTACTCGCTGAAAGAAATCGCGGCTGGTTTGAAGCTAAAAATATCTTAGCCCTAAACTTAGTAAGTTCACCAGGCTCTGGTAAAACCACATTACTCGAACGCACTATTACCGATCTGAAAAATGAATTACCAATCAACGTTGTAGAGGGAGATCAGGAAACAGTGAATGATGCGCTGCGCATTAAAGCCACTGGCTGTCGCGTTGTACAAATTAATACTGGAACCGGCTGTCATCTCGAAGCTGATATGTTAGCTCGCGGCTTGAAAGAATTACAACCACCGACCGATTCAGTATTAATGATTGAAAATGTTGGCAATCTGGTATGCCCCGCCTTGTTCGACCTAGGTGAGAAATGCAAAGTCGCTATTCTATCTGTCACAGAAGGAGAAGATAAACCCATTAAATATCCGCACATGTTCCGCGCTTCCGATGTCATGATATTAAATAAAATCGACTTACTACCACATTTAAATTTCAACGTCGAAGAATGTATAGACTATGCGCGAGCAGTTAATCCCGATATAAAAATATTCCAGTTATCGGCAATGACAGGTGAAGGTATGACTGACTGGTATAACTGGTTAAAAGAGCAGATCACCTCTGATATAACTAACAAGGAAAGCGCCTAGTGTCCTATCTTTTGCTGCTTGGATTTCTGATTGGCATGCGCCATGCGCTAGAAGCAGATCATGTGGCAGCTGTAGCATCATTAGCGACAAAAACAACCTCTGTAAAGAGCGCAATAAAACAAGGTGCAGTATGGGGGCTAGGGCACACCTTAACGCTCTTTCTATTCAGTAGCATTGTTATCATGACCGATAGCATTATCCCTGAATATTTAGCTGATGGTTTGGAATTCGTGGTTGGTATTATGTTGGTGATGCTTGGTGTTGATGTCATCAGGCGTTTAGTGCGCGACAAGATCCACTTTCATAGCCATCAACATGATGATGAAGTCACTCATTTTCATGCTCATAAACATACAAACAAACCAGCTAATAATAAGCTGCACGCTAGTTCAGAACACAAACATGAGCATAACTCAGCCTTTCCAGTAAGAGCACTCTACGTTGGAATGATGCACGGTATGGCTGGTTCAGCTGCGCTTATTATTCTGACTCTACAATCCGTTGATTCGGTCATCACAGGATTACTCTACATCCTAATGTTCGGAATTGGTTCAATAATTGGCATGGCCGCACTTTCATTCATAATCGTTATACCATTACGACATTCAGCAAAAGGGCTTACTTGGATAAACAATAGCCTGCAAGGTATTATAGGTGTAGCTACTATTACACTAGGTTCAGTACTGATTTATGACATTGGTATAACGTATCTATAAGCTTATCAGGCATAAACCTAGTCGGAATAACTACTCAGGATCTTGGCAATGGTTCTAACTCCCATTGCCGTACCACCAGCAGACCAGAGGCTAGAGTCGCTGCTCATGAGAGCCCCTGCTAAATCAAAGTGAAGCCAGCCCTTACCATCTGCTTCAACAAAGCGCGAAAGAAAGCCTGCTGCATTACTTGCACCTCCAGCGCCGCCACCTTTCATGGGTCTGCTATTTGCCGTATCGGCATAAGGAGATGGGCATTTTGTCTGATGAAACTTTTCAAGCGGTAATTGCCAGTGAAGTTCATTCTCTTCTAAAGCACAGCTTAGAGCAAACTCAGCAAGTGGCTTATCCATAGCGAAAATTGCATTATATTCACTCCCTAGAGCTACATGGGCTGCACCTGTTAAGGTTGCCGCATCAATAATTAAGGGAGCTCCTGTCTTTGCAGCTTGTAATAAGCCATCGGCTAAAACTAATCGCCCTTCTGCATCCGTATTCACTATTTCAACACTGGTTCCATTAGGATAATGTAAAATGTCACCTAATCGATAGGCATGACCACTGATCATATTTTCAGCACAGCAAAGTAACAGAGTGACTCTTTTATTTAAGCCTCCTTTTATGGCTAATGCCAAGGATCCCGTAGCATGAGCCGCTCCACCCATGTCCATTTTCATCATCAACATTCCTTCTGAGGATTTGATGCTGTAGCCTCCACTATCAAAAGTAATCCCTTTACCCACCAGTGCCACATCAACCGGCTTTGTTTTATCTCCTGTGGGGTTATAGTCTAATCGCAATAATACCGGAGGATTGACACTGCCTCTGCCCACACCGTGAATTCCCACCAGACCCTCGGAAAGTAAATCGTCGCCACTGATCAATTCAAAACTCACTGCTTCGGGTTTTAATGATTGAATATAGTCTGCAGAATTGCTGGCAAGAATCATGGGCGTTAACTCCTCTGGAGACGCATTAACCTGTTCCCTCACCCAACTAATCACCTCATGTCGATTATTCAACTCGGCTAGATCCTCAGCTGAACAAGCTGCCCAAACTGGTGGTAAATTGGAGAGAGGCGACATGAAACCTTGTGCAAATGCCCATTGGCTGTCAAGATCCCAAAATTCGCCCTCTAAGTGTGGCGAAGGAGCTCCAATAGATGCTAACTGACGACCTGCTTTTTGAATAAGATCTAATTGTTGTGCAGGATCTGAAATATGGATAGTTATCTGATCTGTTGTGGCAGATGTAATCGATTTAGTACCCCATTGTTTAGGAGTTGGCTCTCGGCTAATTTTAACTTTTAAAGTTGATGACATGAACTCTCTCTTATTATCTGTTATTTTTATAACAACTATTTTTACAACAACCGTGCTACTTTAGCAAAGTCAGTATTTTGATTATAATAGTATGAAACCCTATCAAAAGGTAAACAAAGATGGATGAATTTTTAAATATTGTAACTCACATGGATTATCTCGATTGGGGAGTACCCGGGCTTATTTTGTTTATTCTCCACTTTGTAATCAAAAGTCAGATAATAAAGTGGAGTGGAAGTGGTGCGTTAATTGTGTCGATCATCAGCTTCTTCAGCCCTGATGTGAGTTGGACCATCCAGTGGGTGACGTTTTTTGTATTTTTTATCCTTGGACTTTATTTAAATAGAGGTGATAGTGTTTAATGAAGTTTGAATACCCACTGCTAACAGGCACCTTAATTAAACGCTACAAACGCTTCCTTGCAGATATTCACACCACAGCAGGCGATATTACAATCCATTGTCCTAATACCGGTTCAATGAGAGGCTGCGCCGAACCTGGAAGCCCAGTTTGGTTTTGGGATTCAGGTAATCCTAAAAGAAAATATCGACACAGTTGGGAATTGGTGGAAAATAGCTTGGGCCATATGATCGGCATCAATACCCATCGGGCAAATCATCTTGTTAGAGAGGCCATTGAAAATAAAATCCTCAAGAATTTTGAATATGATGTTCTTCAAACTGAAGTTATTTATGGTGAAGAAAAAAGCCGTATTGATCTGTTGTTAACCAAAGGTGATAAAAAAAACTGGATTGAAGTAAAAAACACCAGCCTTCTAGAGATTGATGAAAAGGGTAATGCCCAAGGTTATTTTCCAGATTCTGTTACCAGTCGCGGTACGAAACATCTTAGGGAATTAATGTTGCAATTAGAACAGGGCGATCAAGCAACGCTTATATTCTGTGTCCAGCATAGTGGGATAAAAAGTGTCAAGGCTGCGGCTCATCTTGATCCCCTTTATGCAAAAACCCTCTCCGAGGCGGCTAAGGCAGGTGTAAGACTGGTAGCTGCTGAAACAAAGATTTCGGATACTGAAATTAAAATCATCGGTGAACTTCCGGTTATCCTAGAATGAACAACTACCGAGGCCGTTTTGCTCCATCACCTTCGGGCCCCCTACATTTTGGCTCTCTAGTGGCTGCATTGGGCTCTTGGCTAGATGCAAAGTCTAATCAAGGACTCTGGCTAGTTCGTATGGAAGATATTGATCCGCCGCGGGAAGTTCCTGGGGCTGCTGCAGATATCTTAAGAGCACTTGAGCGCTATGGTTTGTTATGGGATGAAGATGTTAGCTATCAAAGCAATAATCTTGCTGACTATCAAGAAATAATCGAACAACTACTTGCTGAACAAAAGGCCTATAGGTGTATTTGTAGTCGTAAACAAATCAAACTAAAAGGTGCTATTTACCAAAATACCTGTCGTGATAAAAGCTATGACTTAAATCAGGGCCTAAATAATAACCTAAACCATGGCCAAAAAAATGACCATTCTATTCGGCTTAAAATGACTAATCCCTTAACTAGCTTTAGTGATTGCTATCAAGGAGATTGTTTAGTCGAGAGCCAATTTTCATCTGAAGATTTTATATTAAAAAGAAAGGATGGACTATTTGCCTATATGCTTGCTGTGGTTTGTGATGATGCAGCACAACAAATATCCCATGTCATTCGCGGGGCAGATCTACTAGAAACAACGGTACAACAGCTTAACTTATTTAAAATACTCAATAAAAAGGCGCCTATTTATGGTCATTTACCCTTAGCCGTTAATAGTCAGGGTTTAAAGCTGTCTAAACAGAACCATGCCAAGGGTATTTCATCAGATCATATCAGTGAAAACCTTTGGCAAGCTTTATCATTCCTTCAACAGTCGCCTCCTAATGAATTACGCCATGAATCAAAGGATAATTTATTACAATGGGCAATTAAAAGCTGGCGACCTCAAGCCTTTGCTGGAAAAACTCAGATAACACATAAAGACAATTAATAGATAGGATTTTTATTCTCGATTACTGTTCTCGATTACTATTCTTGTCAAGGCGGTGTTATCATAGCGCCAATTAATTTAATCAAATAGAAAACAGGTAATACATTATTTTTAAGAAGGTCATAAATTTTTTACGAAGCAAGCCACCCATCTCAGTTCCTGAGGGAAAGTTAGCATATTATTCACGTGATCAACACAGTGTTTCACGCAAAGATATTTCTCCCAATGCTGTAAAAGTACTCTATCGACTTCACAATGCTGGCTTTAGGGCCTGTCTTGTGGGTGGAGGTGTAAGAGATATCTTATTGGGATTGAAACCCAAAGATTTTGATGTGGCAACCGATGCAAGCCCCGAACAGGTTAAAAGCTTATTTCGTAACTGTCGGTTAATTGGTCGTCGTTTTCGCCTTGCCCATATTTTATTTGGTCGTGAGGTTATTGAAGTGGCAACTTTTCGTGGACATCATGCTCAGGATAGCGCGCAAAATGTTGAGAAGAAGAATAAACAAAGCCCTTCTCACAGTTCATCTGAAGGTATGATTTTACGAGATAATGTTTTTGGTTCCATAGAAGAAGATGCCATTCGCCGAGATTTTACTGTTAATGCCCTTTATTACGATATAGCAGATTATTCCGTTCAGGATTTTTGTGATGGTATGTCTGATCTTAATGATCGACTTCTAAGAATGATTGGCGATCCCGAGACACGTTATCGAGAAGATCCCGTAAGAATGTTGAGAGCCGTTCGTCTTGCCATTAAACTTGATTTAGAAATAGAAGAAACCTCTGCAGAACCACTGCAAGCGCTATCAAGTTTGCTAAGAGATGTACCGAGCGCTCGATTATGGGATGAATCTCATAAATTATTTTTAACAGGTTTCTCTGAAAAAACCTTTGCCACTCTCGAGCACTTTCATCTTTTGCAACCTATGTTACCTCAAATGATTGAATCCCTAGAGAGCAATAATAATCCAAGATTCAGAGAATTCATTGAAGCAGCCCTAGTCAATAGTGATAGTCGTATTCGCAGTAGCAAATCCATAAATCCAGCATTTTTGTACGCTTGTTTCCTTTGGCAGTCGGTTAAAGACACAGTGGAGCAATATAGAAAGGATGGTTTTCAAGGTGCTGAGGCCATGCAAAAAGCCCAAGCAGTTGTCATATCTGAGCAAGTTAAAAGCATCGCGATACCCAAACGCTTTACACAGGTGATTAGAGAAATTTGGTTACTGCAACATCGCTTGGAGTTTCGTCGAGGTAAAAACTTACTGTCTCTTTTAGGCCACCCTCGTTTCCGAGCAGGTTATGATTTTTTATTGCTTAGGGCGAGCATTGATGAAGTGAAGCAAGAAACAGCCGACTGGTGGACAGAAATTCAAGAAGTTGACCTGCCAGAACAAAAAAAGATGCTTGCTGCCATAGCACCTAAAAAACGCCGTAGAAGAAAACCGAATAAAAAGCCAGATGTTAATTAAGGTTTACATCGGTATCGGTAGTAATCTTGACAATCCGCTACAGCAAGTAATCCAAGCTAAACAGGCTTTAGCAGAACTATCCTATAACAAGCAAATTGTCTGTTCGGCAAATTACCTTAGTACACCCATGGGAGATATTGAGCAGCCTGACTATGTGAATGCTGTAGTCTGTATCACGATTGCTCAGTCAACAACCAGCACTGTGTTAACACAAGCGCTTGAGCTTCTCCACCAGCTACAACTTATTGAAAATAATCAACATCGTGAAAGAAATACCCATTGGGGCTCAAGAACACTTGATCTGGATTTATTACTTTATGATAATGAAGTCATTGAACATCGAAATTTAAAAGTGCCACATGATGGGCTTAAGCAAAGAAATTTTGTAATCTGCCCCTTAGCAGATATCGCTATTGATCTGGTGTTACCAGACGGGACCCGAGTAAAAGAACTCTATGAAAATTGTTCATTAAATGGAATAAGCAAAATTGAATAATCCTAAACTGCCTGGTTTTGTTGCCATAGAAGGCCCTATTGGTGTTGGTAAAACGACACTTGCAAGGCGCCTAGCTGAGACTTTTAACACTGATCTGATCCTAGAGGGGGCAGAAGATAATCCCTTTTTGGAAAAGTTTTATCAGGATCCTAAAAGTGTTGCCTTGCCCACTCAATTATATTTTTTATTTCAACGGGTGAAGCAATTACAAGCGTTAAGACAAACGGATATGTTTTCTCCTTGTCGTATCTCTGACTATTTAATGGATAAAGACCGATTATTTGCAAGGGTTACTTTAGATGACGATGAGTTACATCTCTATGAACAAGTTTATGGCAACTTAACGCTCGATGCTCCGACTCCTGATCTGGTGGTTTATCTACAAGCTCCCCTCGAAGTACTAATAGCACGAGTTCGCTCAAGAGGTAGGTCAAATGAAGCCCCCATATCAATGGAATATCTACAAAAAATAAATGAAGCCTATACAGATTATTTTCATTATTACGAGAAATCGCCGCTATTAATTGTCAATTCATCGGGTCTAGATCTAGTCAGTAACAATAATGATTATGAACAACTCGTAGAGCGCATATTAAGTACTACCAGTGGCAAACACTATTTCAATCCTACAATAGTTTAAAAAGACGACTATAATTTTGTGCTGAAACTGGTATGATCCAGTTTTATTGAGACAGATAGAAAATTAACCCTTAGTACGAGACCATTACAGAGTTCATTTATGAGTAGAATTACCATTAATAGCCTTGAAGCTAAGAAAAAAAACAATGCGAAGTTTGCCTGTGTAACTGCCTATGATGCAAGTTTTGCAAAACTTGTAGCTGGAGCTGAAATTGAAACTCTGCTTATCGGAGATTCATTAGGCAATGTTATTCAGGGTGAAGAAACCACCGTTCCTGTTACACTTGAGGAGATGGCCTATCATGTTAACTGTGTTGCACGGGGCCTAATCGGTGAAGAAAATCATCCTTTATTAATTGCTGATATGCCTTTTATGAGTTATTCCACTGCTGAACAAGCCTTAGATACTGCTGCTGATTTAATGCAAGCTGGTGCCCAAGTAGTCAAACTTGAGGGTGGCGATTGGTTACTTGATTCTGTTCACCTACTAAGTGAAAGAGGAATAAATGTCTGTGGTCACTTGGGATTAACCCCTCAAACTGTCGATTCACTCGGTGGATTTAAAGTACAGGGTAAAACTCCTGAGACGGCAAAAAACATATTAAACCAAGCCGTTTCTCTACAAGATGCAGGCGCTAGGATGCTAGTGGTCGAGTGTGTTCCCATTGCTCTTGGAAAACAAATCACCGAAGCTTTAGAAATACCTGTTATAGGTATAGGTGCAGGACCATTCACTGACTCCCAAGTGTTAGTTCTCTATGATTTATTAGGAATCTCACCGGGCAGAAAGCCCCGTTTTGTTAAAGACTTTTTAACCGGAAACAATGATGGAATTTCAGGCGCCCTTTCGGCATTTAGAGAAGCCATTATATCTGGCAGCTATCCTGAAAAACATCATTGTTTCGAATAATAACCGCGTTTTTTGCTGATCTCACCTTGTCCCGCCTACTTATCTCTCGTTATCAGTAAATACAGTGCGGGGACTATGAACAGGGTGACTAGGGTCGAAACCAACATCCCGCCAATAATCACCAGCCCTAACGGCGTCCACATACTGCTATTCTTCATCGTTAATGGTAGTAATCCACCAATCGTTGTCAGGGTGGTTAAAACAATGGGTGTTAACCGTGATTGCGCTGCTCTAGCAATAGCCTCACGTATTCCCTCGCCCTTTTGGACCAGTTGATTGGCAGTATCTACAAGGATGATGGAATTGTTAACTACGATACCCATCAGGCTGGTTAGACCGACAAAAGCCATGACAGAAAATGAAAAGCCAAATGCCAGCAAGGCCAGAATAGCGCCGGAAAAGGCAAAAGGTATTGATGCAAATACGATCGCAGGTTGTGCAAACGAGCGGAACTGCAGCACCAGCACCGCGAATATTCCCAGCAACGAGATAAGTAATGCCTGCAGCAGTCCTGAGAACGAATCGTTCCGTGATTCCTGCTCTCCACCAACCTGGTAGCTGATACCTGCAGGAAACTGCATTTGCCCAAGCTTAGCCATCACTTCTGCAGTCACATCAGCAGTCAAAAACTCCGCACTGGTATCTGCTGTCACAGATGCACTACGCTCGAGATAATAATGTTGCAACTGCGAAGGAACGGTTTGTAACTCCATGCTGATAAGCTGCTTCAGAGGAACAAAAGCACCATTGTCAGACATCACCAGCAAGTTGTTAATGTTATTGATACTCGGTGTGGAAGACGCGTCGAGACGGATCATGATGTCATAGTCATCGCCGTTCTGGTCGCGGTAATTGCCAACACTACTACCCATCAGACTGGTGCGTATCACATCATCAATCGCGCCAATTGACACTTTCAGTAGCGCTGCCTTATCCTGTTGTATATCAATCTTTAGATCTAATTTTGGTCTACCCATCGGGTTGTCCACGTTAACCGTACCGGGTGTTGCTAGTAGGAGTTCTTCAATATCGCCAGCAGCACGTTGCAACAATTCCAAATCATCACCCATTACCCGTATTGCTATAGGCGCTTCAACAGGCGGCCCCTGTTGGAATTCCTTTATGGTCACCTTGGCACCAGGTATAACCGCAAAGTCTCGCCGCAAATCTTCTACCAAGCGTTGAAGAGCAGACCGGTCTAACTCGTTCAGAATGATAAACAACTGTGCCTTGTTGGCTGCTTCGCCACCGGGAAATTCATTGTAATAAATACTTGGGTTTTCCTTACCGATATTACTTGCTACTGCCTTGACCTGAGAGTAGGTTCGTACCTGCTGATCAATTGCGGTGGCAAACTCCTGTGTCGCATAAAAACTACTGCTTTCAGGTAACTTAATATTCAGTAGCAACTGGGGTTTCTCGGCCCTTGGGAACAAGCTGACCCCAACCTTGGGAAACAATGTCAAACTGCCTACAAACAATAGCAGAGAGATCAGAATGACCCGACGAGGATGTTTGAGCGCCGCAGCAAGTGCGGCTTGGTAATGATGGCAGGAAAGCCTTTCCAGTTGCCTTTGGACGATATTGCCCCCACCATTGGTGTCACTTGCTTGACGCTGCCTGAATAAACGACTGGCCATCAGTGGCGCAAGTGTGACCGAGATAAAAAACGAGGCCGTCAGTACCAGCACCACAGTCACCGGCATTGAGCGCATAAAACTACCGGTAGTACTTTGCATCATCAGCATTGGGACGAACGCCAGAATGGTCGTTGCAGTACCGCTCGCGATGGCCCAAGCGACCTGACTGGTTCCATCGGCTGCCGCTTGCAGTGGATGTAATCCAAGTTTCAATTTTTGGCCTATGGATTCCGTCACTACGATGGCGTTATCGACCAGTAAGCCAAGCGCGATGACTAGGCCAACAATCGACATTTGTTGTAGACCAAAACCGAAAAGATCCAGACCCGCGATACCGATCAGCATGGATATCGGAATTGCCAGGAGTATAATACTGGCAGAACGAAAACCTAGGGAAAGCAATATAATAATACCTACCAATACAAGACCTTGAAAAAGGTTTTGAAAAAATCCATTAACTTGTTTTTCAACACTCACAGACTGGTCAAAGATAACTGTAGTGTTCATGTTGTCAGGCAGTTCCAGGCTGAATTCAACCAATTCACTTTTGAGCCCGTCAAGCACATCAAAGATATTGGTGCCCTCTCGTTGTTCCACTGCAATAAACACTGCCCGCTTGCCGTTGTACAAACCCAAGTAAGATGGCTCGGCATCCACCAGTTCAACACTTGCGATATCTTCAACATAGATAATACTGCCATCCGGTAGATTCAGAACCGTAGCTCTGATTTCATCCAGTGATTGATAGTCTCCGCTGGTCTTGACTGAAAACCGTTTTGCACCGGCATCAATAAAGCCACCCGGTAGATTAGCTGCGGCTCCCTTCAGACTGTTCTGTAATACGCTTAAACCCAAGCCAAGCTCACGCATAACAACCATATCAGCGGTAACCTGTACCTCTTGATCAGGGAAAGCCATCGCACGGGCCCGCTTTACACCGGCCACCCTGATGAAGGTTTTCTCAAGTCGCTCCGCCTGGTAACGCAACTCTCGATAACTGGCAGAATCAGACATCAGAGCAACCTGCAAAACATTGACGTCACCCGCCGAGACCTGCTTGATATCGATACTGTGAATCAATGCTGGTAGATCAGCTCTGATCTTGGCGATGGCCTGGATGACATCATCATATTTTTCGTCGGCATCGGTACCGAATTCAAATTCAATATCAATCGTGGTGACGCCATCCATGATGGTAGTTGTGATGTCCTTGATGTCCTCCAGTTCGTTGATTTCTTCTTCGGTGAAGGAGCGAACAAAGAAACCACCCTTGGAACCAGCTTGAACCAGCCCTTCCTGTTCCAACTGGCCCAGGGCCAGGCGTATTGGCGTACGCGACACTTTCAGCTTTTCGGAGAGGGGAATTTCGGCAAGCTTTTCGCCTGCCGTGAACGCCCCTTGATAAATCAGGGCGCGTAATTCCATCACAACTCTTTCAAGCTGGGTGCTCATGGAGAGGGTTCTGCCTGAGTTTCAGTTTCAACCATTTTCGAGATCAGACGTCGTGCATTGACCGCGCCCGCATCAATATTCAGATTGACGAACTTGGCGTCGGGGTCRCGATCAAAAACTTTTTGCTGGGCTTCAATCACCACAATATCCTGCTTGAAAATTGTTGATACGCCGTCCCGTAATTGGGTCGTGCGCACAACACTATCGAGGTCATAGTTGCGGGTAAAGGCCCAGAAATAATGGCATGAATTGTCGGTCTCGGGGGTGACGGTGTTCAGCACCATGCCGTTGACCCCCTGGCTGCGATCGCCGTCCGGCGCGCCTGTTCCTGTTGGCGCCACGCCCACATCGATGGCGATTGTGCTGGGCGGGCTAAACCGGATGATCTGCCAGCGATCTACATTGCCATCCTTGCCAAGTTGGGCGCGCCAAAATGGAGCTGGAATGGTGTTTTCCATCCACCGGGTCAGGGTCACTTGTGAGGTGTCGCTGTCCACCTTGAAAGGGGCTTCGGCGACATTATCGTCGCCGATGGTGCCGCCATGGACATAGGTTTCGTGGGTCAGGTCCATCAAATTATCGACGACCAGACGGTAATCCGCTTGCATGTTTATGGTCTCGCCATCGCCGGTCCAGCCATCCTGGTTCATGCGCCCCAGAATTTCCGGGATCTTGTCCTGGTCAGCCAGTTTCGGGTCTCCCATCCAGACCCAGACAAAGCGGTAGCGTTCTGCTGTCGGGTAGGCTCTGACGCAGGCACGTGGGTTGATTTTGTCTTGCGACGGCATTTTTGTGCATTTGCCGTCGGCGGCGAATTCCAGCCCGTGATATCCGCAAATCACAGTGTCGCCGTCCAGTCGACCAAGCGACAATGGAAGCTTGCGGTGCCAGCAGGCATCGGCAAGCGTTGCGACTTCGCCTGATTGTTTCCGGTAAACCACCAGGCCCTGATTGCAGACAGTTCTGGCAAACAGCTCGCGCTTGATTTCGTGGTCCCATGCAACGGCGTACCAGGCATTGAGTGGAAACATGCTTCATCCCCTTGTTAGCAAAATTGCATGCAATTAATATGAAAATGCATGCAATTGTCAATATCTGACTTTTTGCTCAGGAAATTTTCAGCCTCTATTGTCGGAAAATCGTTGCGCTTTGATAGTTTTTTCAAACTCAGCGCCAATCGTTCCACGCTCCAGAATATTGATTTTCGGGGTTACCTCGAAGGTGCCTTTGACCAGATCGGTCAGGAATGCGGTTTCACGGTCCGGGTCGCTTCCTTTGGTCAATTCGACGCGGAGCAGCAGGATATCTGCGTCACCCTTGTTTTCGGCAGACAGGGTGAATTCCGCCAATTGAGGCTGAGTGAACATCAGGTCTTCGAATTCGGAATGGTTGATATTGACGCCGCGCACTTTGAAAAAGCCTGCGGTCCGATGGGTGTGTCGGATCATGGGGAAGACAGAATAGGCGTCTGTTGCGGCGCTCTGTTCGTGCCATGTGACGATGTCACCAGCGTTCCAGCGCAGGAACGGGGTGGCGTTATTGGTCATCAGCGAGGTCATGACCAGAGTGCCCTGTTCGCCTTCGGACACGGGTTCGAGTGTGTCTTCATCAAGCACCTCGATGAAGGCCATATCGGTCCACATGACAAGACCATCGTGATGCACGGATTGCGACCCCATCAGGGAACATTCGGTCATGCCGAAACTATCAAAAACTTTCGCGCCCCATTGGCGTTCCAGTTTTTCGCGTTTGGCATTTGATAAAGGCTCGGCAGACGTGAGTATCTTCTTGACGCTGCCGGATGCCAGATCGATGTTTTTTTCTTCCGCCAGATTGGCAAGGTGAAGCCCAAAGCTTGGCATCCCCATCCAGATCGAGGGTTGCATCATATCCAGCAGGGCCAATTGCATGGCGGACGGGGTTCCCGATCCGGCGCCGGACCAATTGACGCCGACGCCGTGAAGGCTGGMGSACCNGGCCSSWSATRTNMSCMGCNCGGWTSSATSSCGAGSRGSANMGCYGNYATGGGCGATATCGTCCGGCGTTGCTTGCATCATTTGGTAAGAGCGGCCAAAGGCTGCCATTGCGTATTTGATATCTTCGAATGTGCGTGGATAAAAAAGCGGTTTTCCGGTTGATCCGCCAGAGCGCCAGAATTCGCTGATCTCGGAACGTGGCGCGATGCAGAAAGTATCGAAGAAATTGTCGTCSGCGATTTCTCGCAAAGTATCCTTGTGAAGGATCGGAATTTTTGCCCATTCCTCCGGCTGGTCCAGATGGTCCATGTTGATATGGTCCAGCTTGCCCTGCCAGAATTTTGAGCGTTTGGCATTTGCTACCGCCACCCGTTTGCGCCGTGATTGATGCGCCGCGAGATCCTCACGTGATTTCGGGATCGGGAGGGGGTTGGTTTCAGGTGTCATTTTTGGTTCCCGGAAATAGTGCCAATCCAACGTGATGCGTCTTTGAAGGCAGCCGGCATGTCGCCGCCAGTTTCGGCGTTGACATATTCTTGCAGCCGCGCGGTTTTTTCATCGCTGGCTTCTGCGATTTTCTCAAGCGCATCGCTCAAACGTTCATAATCTGCGCCCACCGGGCAGACATCCTGGCAACGTCTGCAACCAGTAACGACGCCGGAACCGCGCAGGATGCTTTGCCAGATATAAAATTGATCTTCAGTGCGGAGCATCGCCTTCTTTTTCTCATTGTCCGGCTCGTCGATGATTTTTTCAACATGCTCGGTCAAGGCGGCAAATCCATGGGGGGATTTGTACCGGTCGCATGCTGCCCAGTCGCGGTCCCAATGTTTGATCACATCGCCGGGGCAGGACGAAAGACAGCGCCCGCATGCGGGGCCATGGCACAGGCCAACTTCTTGTTTTGTGTCTGCCTCAACCGGGGCGGATGTGAGAACGGCCCCCAGCATAACGCGCGGACCGAATTCTGGTGTCAACAATTGCTGGTTGAGGCCAAGGGTGCCGAGGCCTGCTTCGACGGCTGCGTGGGGCAGCGACAAAATTGTATGCARATGSGCTTTCGGRTCRCCYTGATARGCCCASGGATCGGWATGGGTCGGYGGGATCATCAGGGCCGGATAGCCCTGGTCTTCCAGCCAGAGCACCAGCTCAAGGGCTGCTTCTTCAAGCATCGTGAGGGTTAGTTCGTCGTTATAATATTTATGACGCTCGTCCCAGCGGGTCAGGCGGGTCGCGCCCATATTGAGCCGTTTGGCAAATACGATAACCCGATCGGCATCATAGTCCGAGATATCTGCCGGGCGGCGCGGGTCGTTGGGGTCGGGCGGGTTGTCGTTCATCAACCTGGCATCAGCGATGCCGGTCAGGTCCAGCCCCAATTCACGGGTTTTGGCCTTGATATCTTCYGCACTGATCGCGCTTTGGAAAATTTCAACCATCAGGATATGTCCTCCGGTTCACGCACAAATTTGTTTTCACTGATCCGTTGCGCTTGTTGTTTTTTGAATTCCTGCATTTGCCGGGCGACCATGCCTTGGTACCCGTCTGGACCGACCCAGCGCCGGTTCCAATCGTTTAGGCCGTCAATTTCATCGCCGTCTTTGCGGGCCTGTTTGAAGGCTTTGCCGCGCGCGACTTTTTCCGGCGTTTTCTCCGGAATGACCTTTTGGTCGCTTGATAAATGAGCGTGATAATCGTTGCCGACCGGGCAGACGGCMAGRCAGCGCGGGCAATCGCCRAACGAGCCRACGACSCGCAACAGGCCTTGCCAGAAGCCGAAGATATCGCGGGAGCGAAAAATTTCTTTCTTCTGTTCAGGATCGCCATCGATAAACCGCTCCCAGGAAGGGAGGGAGGTCATGAAGCCAAATTCCTGTGCGGCTTCGGCGCATTTGCGCTTGTCGATGCCGAAATGTTTTACCGCATCTGTCGGACAGGAATGCAGGCAGCGGGAACAGGATTCTCCAATACAGACCTGTTCGGTCATAATCTGGTCTGGTTGCAATTCCAGATCGGTCAGGATGCCGGTCAGATAAATCCGTGGGCCGAATTCCGGCGTCAGGATATTCACTTCAAGCCCAAATGTGCCGAGCCCGGCTTCGATGCCCAGATGCCGGGTCGAAAGGCGGCCATAGCTGGCATGTTTGAAATCCCAATCGGTTTCCTGGGCGGCGGTGACAAATGAAGGGTGCCCGTCCTTTTCAAGGGCATCTGCGATCCGGTAGGCGATCTTGTCCATGCGTCGCAACACCAGCATATCCATATATTGGACAACGACCCCGGATTTGGCGCGAAACGCGGCGGCCGGAATCCGGCTCGCGATCACAATGACGCTTTTGCAGCTTTTGGAAATCCGATCGGGCGTTTGCGGCCAGAGCGGATCGGGCGGGAAGTCATTCAGGGTTTTGGCGCTGGCAATGCCAACAAGATCGGCGCCAAGAGATTTTGCAAGTTCTTTGACCTGTTGTGCATCCATGGTTCGCTGAAGCCCTCAATGACGATCACGGTGCAGGACCGTTGGATATAAGTTCAATTACTTTATATCTATAATAATAATCTGCAACTAATTTATGTATGTGATATTATTGCATAACAGGAAGCGCTGAACTCTAAATTCCAGGCTTTGTCTCAGGGCATTTCTCTGTATTCTTCCCCAACACAAGAATCTTAAAACAGGAATCAAAGCATGACGAAAACTGCCTTTATCGGGCTTGGTAACATGGGTGCGCCGATGGCGCGGAATATGGCGAAGGCTGGATGCGACCTGATCCTGTTTGATCTTCGCGCTGATCTTTGCAGCGCGCTCGCCAAAGAATTGGGAGTGTCGTCAGCGACCAGTCTTAAAGACGCCGCCAGTGGCGCCGACATCATCATCACCATGTTGCCCAACGCGAATATCGTGGCAACGGCGCTTTTCGGGTCTGGAGCTGATTGTCTCGCGGATGGACTGGATGCGGGAAATATCGTTGTTGATATGAGCTCGTCTTATCCGACAACAACGCAAGCGACCGGCAAACGTCTGGCGGATCYTGGCGTGGCGATGCTGGATGCGCCGGTATCAGGGGGTACGAAAAAAGCGGTCAGCGGTGAATTGGCGATCATGCTGGGCGGTGATGATGAAGCGGCGCTTGAAACCGCAACGCCCGTGCTCTCGACCATGGGGCGGATTTTTCCCACTGGGCCACTTGGCTCCGGTCACGCCCTGAAAGCGCTGAATAACTTTCTGTCCGCAACTGGCTTGGCGGCAGCCAGCGAAGCGCTCATTGTGGGAGAGAAATTCGGGCTTGATCGCGGCACCATGATTGACGTTATCAATTCTTCCACGGGCCGCAATAATTCAACCGAGAGCAAATTTCATTCGCTYATTCTGRAWGATAATTTCGCGTCCGGWTTTGCACTTGATCTGATGGCCAAGGATTTGCGSGCGGCMTCKCAAYTGGCCGGGGAGTTGGGTCTTGAAGTGCCSATCYTGARMCAAGCGTCGGASATGTGGACCAAGGCCGAGGAACAATTGGACGCTGGTGCCGATCATACGGAAATTTACAAATATCTTGAGGATAATGCGACATGACCAAATTGCCGGAATATGAGGTTTACGCGCTGAAATATGCCAAGACCATGCGYCCGTCGCGGGATTTTTTCCTGTTCCAGGACCCYCATGATGGCCCGCTRCCGATYTWTTATTATATCTGGGTGCTGCGGGGGCCGGACGGCGTTATTGTAGTGGATACAGGCTTTGACCAGAGCCGCGCTGACGCCCGGAAACGGCAATTAACCCGCTGCCCGGCTGAAGCTTTGTCGGTGCTGGGCATTTCGGCAGATGACGTGAAAACCGTCATCCTGACCCATCTGCATTATGACCATGCGGGCAATATCAAGAAATTCCCGAATGCCGAATTTGTGGTCCAGGAAGAAGAGGTTCGGTTTGCCACCGGGCGCTATATTCGCCACGCCGCCATCCGCATGCCGTTTGAAGAAGATGATGTGGTTGATCTGGTCCGCTGTAATTTCAATGGCCGGGTGCGGTTTGTCGATGGCGATCAGGAATTGTGCCCCGGCATCGGCCTGCATCTTGTCGGCGGCCATTCAAAAGGCTTGCAGGCGGTGACCGTCAACACCAGGCGCGGGACATTGGTGCTTGCCTCTGACACCGCGCATTTTTTCGAAAACATGACTAGCGGAAATCCGTTTCCGATTGTTGTCGATGTGGCGCAAAATCTGGAAGGGCATGACACGTTGCGCCGGTTGGCACCAACTCTGGATCATATTATTCCGGGGCATGATCCGCTGGTGATGGATTTGTATCCCAAGCTAGAGAATGATCCTCTGACGGTCATTCTCAGTGAAGATCCGCTGATGCCGTCGCCATTGATGAAGGCCTGACGGGATGGGCGGGTGCTTGCTTCGATGAAATTGGTATCTGTTTGCGCGGCTCGTTGATATTTTTTGCTTTGACGACGTATTCCAGCGTGCAGAATTTATGAGGAAAATTATGCTTCAGGACATCAGACTTCATCTCGACCATATTGCTATCGAGACGCCGCAGCGAGCGGCGATGCAGGAATTTTATTGCGCGCAACTCGATCTTTCTTTTGTGGAAGACGGCGCGGACTTTGTGGCGCTGGAAGGTCGTGAACGGCGGCTTGTTCTGGTTGACGGGGTAGCACAGAAGCTGCGCTATTTTTCTCTTGCGTCCGGGGATGAAGGCGATATCGGCAAGGCGCGGGGCCTGATGGCTGGTCATGTGGAAACAACGGACATTTCCGGTGCGTTTGGATCGGACGGGTTCTGTTTTACTGACCCGGACGGGATTGAAATCAGAATTGTAAAACCCTCGGTGCCGAATAAAACCCATTCGGGTTTGCCGGGCCGGTTGCAGCATGTGGTGGTGGCGTCAACGCAACCGGTTGAGATGGGCGCATTTTACCAAAACACCGTTGGTATGCGGCTATCGGACTATGTGCTTGAAGAAGATGATAGCCTGATGGCTTCGTTTCTGAGGTCTGATGCCGAGCATCATTCTTTCGCGGTCTTTAAGGGCGACATCGCTGTACTGGATCACTTCTCGATGGAGACCAATAACTGGAACGATGTTCGCGATTGGGCTGATCATTTTGCGACCTTCGAAACTCAAATATTTTGGGGGCCTGGTCGCCACGGCATCGGGAACAACCTTTTCTTCATGGTCCAGGACCCGGACGGCAACAAGGTCGAGATATCCAACGAACTGGATGTCCTCAAAGATGACGCCGAAGCGGGCAAATGGGGGCAGGATTATAAAGCCTATAATCTTTGGGGCGAAGCCACGATCCGGCTGTAATTTTCAATCCGTATTTTCCAAACTCCTGACTTTGCAGTGATCATTCATTGTTTGCTGAAATCATTGATTCTCTGCTGAAATCATTGATTCTCTGTTTGCGTCCTTGATGAGGAATGCTTGAAGGGTCAAGATGAATTTCTAATCGCCGGATAACCGGGGAAGAGGGAATGGTTGCTGTTTGCTGCGCGGGCGCGTTAAATGCCTCATATGGCGAACAGTGAATTCATAGGGAGAAATCAACAATGTCTTTAAAAGTAGGACTTTTTGCAGGCTTGATGGCGGCTTCATTGCCGTTTTTGGCCGCGTCCCAGCCGGTTCAGGCTGAGGAAGTAAAGATAGGTGTCGTTCTGACCTATTCAGGCGGTGCAGCGCAGTTTGGCGAACAAATTGACCGCGGCATGAGCCTGTATATGGGCACGCACCCGGAAGCCTTTGGTGGTCATACGGTCACGCTTATCAAACGTGATTCAAAGCGCCCCGGTGGCGACATCGCCAAGAATGCGGTACAGGAACTGATCACGGCCGAGGAAGTTGATATCCTTGCCGGTTTTGTTTTCTCGCCAAATGCCATGGCCAGCGCGCCTCTGGCAACCCAGGGCGAAGTTCCGATGATTATCATGAATGCGGGTACTGCCTGGATTCCGAGCCTGTCGCCATATATCGCACGGGTGTCATTCACCATGTGGCATTCAGGATATCCGATGGGCCAGTATGCTCGTGAAACCCTTGGTTGTGAAACGGCAGCTGTTGGGTATACGGATTATCCTCCGGGCAAGGACAGCCGCAATGCTTTCCAGACTGGATTTGAATCTGTAGGCGGTTCGCTGATTGAAGATATCCCGATGGGTGGGCCCCGTGAGGTTCCTGATTTCACGCCATTCTTCCAGCGTGTGAAAGACGCTGCTCCGGATTGCTTCTATGTATTTGTTCCGGCTGGCAACCATGCCACCGCTGTGATCAAAACCTTCACTCAGCTCGGTATGGCTGAAGCAGGCATCCGCCTGATTGGCCCTGGCGATATTACCCAGGACACCAAGTTGCAGGATATGGGCGACGACGCTGTTGGCCTCATCACCATGCATCATTATGCAGCCGACTATCAGAATCCTGCGAACCAGGAATTTGTGGCCGCTTGGAAAGCCGCTTACGGCGAAGATTCAACGCCTGATTTCATGGCTGTTGGTGGCTGGGACGGCATGGCAGCAATTGCTCATGCCATCACTGTGCAGAATGGTATCATCACCGCTGAAGGCACAATGGACGCCTTGCGCGGTTGGGAATTTGAAAGCCCGCGTGGTCATATCATGATCGATCCGGAAACCCGCGATATTATCATGGATTCCAATGTTCATGAGGTTGTCCGGCGCGCCGATGGCCGTCTTGGCATCAATGTGCTTGCCACAATCCCGCAAGTTGCAGACCCTTGTAAGGCTCTGGCAATCGGCAGGTGCGGCGGCGAATAACCGTCTGATATATTCCAGGGGCCTGGTGAGACCATCAGGCCCCTGATTTTTTTCACAAAATATTAGCGGGCGCATCAGATCCATGTCGGGCTTTGTTACTTCTGCGGTCAGCATTTTTTTCGATGGGCTGGCCTACGCCATGTTGCTCTTCGTCATTTCGGTAGGGCTGTCCATCACCATGGGGTTGATGGGGTTCGTCAACCTCGCGCACGGTGCGTTTGCCATGGCGGGTGGCTATGTAACGGTAGCGTGCATGAACGTGCTCGGCGTGCCGTTTATCCCGGCTTTGGTGCTGACATTCTTCTTTGTTGCGATCGTGTCCATTCCCCTCGAGCGGGTTCTCTACGCGCCGCTTTATAAAGCCAGAGAGCTGGATCAGGTTTTGATGTCGATCGGTATTACCTTCATGGCGATTGCCGGGGTTACGCTGATTTTTGGGCCCAACCCACCAGCAATTGTTTTGCCGGAATTTCTCAAGGGGCAAATTGACCTTGGGTTCAAGACATTCCCGACCTATCGGTTCTTTATGATCGTGGTTGGGTTTGTGATGGCATTTGTGCTCTGGCTCGGGTTCGAGCGGACCATCATCGGGGCCAAAATCAGGGCCGCCGTCGACAATCGTCAGATGGCACAGGCCGTTGGTATTGATGTGGACAAGCTGTTCATTCTTACGTTCGCTTTGGGCAGCGGCATTGCAGGCGTTGGCGGCGGGTTAGCGATCGATATTGTCGGTATCTCGCCGGTTTTTGCATTCAATTATCTGGTGCTGTTTCTGATCGTGGTTGCGGTTGGCGGGCTTGGCAGCTTGCGCGGTGCCTTTCTGGCGGCAATCGTTCTTGGGGTGATTGATACGGCTGGCAAATATCTCTGGCCCGAGGGCGGTGCCTTTTTCATCTATGTGGTGACGGTCGGCGTGCTGCTGGTCCGTCCGAACGGTTTTTTTGGCAAAGGGGAATCCCATTGAGCGGAAAAACTAGCTCCATCATCGATCCAAAATCAGTGCTGTTGAGCAGAGCTGACTGGCACTGGGCGGAAGCGTTGCCATGGATATTGGCAATCGCTGTATTTGTGTTCCAGCCAATCACGCTCAATCTCGGCGTGCAAATATTGATCATGATCATTTTTGCGTTGTCGCTTGACCTGATCCTTGGTTATGGCGGCGTCGTTACACTCGGTCATGCGGCATATTTTGGTGCGGGCGCTTATGCGACCGGGATGCTTTCAGCCCATTTGGGCTGGAACGAACCGATTTCCGGCCTTCTATTGGGAGCGTCTGCAGCCGCGATTATCGGCTTTCTAACGGGCTGGGTATTGATGCGCTATCATGGGCTGGCATTGCTGATGCTAACCTTGGCGCTTGGCATTTTAATGGCTGAATTTGCCAACGTGACGGAGGATTGGACGGGTGGATTTGACGGCCTTTATGGCATCTCGATTGACCCGATTTTTGGTATTTTTGAAAACGATCTGTGGCGACGAAATTATTTTTGGTACTGCCTGATCGTCGCGTTTGTCGTATTTCTGGCCTGTCGCCGGATTGTGAATTCAGCCTTTGGGCGCGGGCTGGTCGGGATTCGCGAAAATACCGGGCGGATGCGGGCTATCGGATCGCCGGTGCATTTGCGTCTGGTGATGGCCTATACAATTTCAGCGTTCATAGCGGGCATTGCCGGTGCGCTTTTTGCGCAATCAAATGAATATGTAACCCTCGACGTGCTCAGCTTTGTGCGCTCGGGAACGGTTCTGATCGTTCTGGTGCTGGGTGGTACCGGGCGGCTTTACGGCGCCTTTGTCGGGGCCATTGTTTATATCCTTGTTGAAGACGAATTGGCCAAGGAATACCCGGCCTATTGGGAATTGGGACTTGGTTTTGTTTTGGTGCTGACGGCGCTGTTTTTCCGCGACGGGTTGTTGGGTGCGCTTGAATCCATTGTGAAATATTTCAAGGGCCGCGAGGGGGGGCGCAAGGCATGACCAGCGTTCTCGAAGTCAAAGGGCTCTACAAGAGTTTCGGTGCCTTGTCGGTTACCCACAATGTGCATCTGACCCTTGAGCCTGGAGCACGGCATGCGCTCATTGGCCCCAATGGTGCAGGCAAAACGACGCTCATCAATTTGATCACCGGCGTTTTGAAGCAGGATCAGGGCAGCATATTTCTGAATGGCGAAGATGTGAGCACCATGAAGGAAGCTGACCGCGTGCGGAGCGGGTTGGCGCGTACTTTTCAGATCAATCAGCTTTTCAGGAAGCTGACGGTTCTTGAAAATGTCGCTCTGTCGATTTCGGAGCGCCAGGGCAATGGGCATATTTTCTGGCGTCCGGCATGGAAAAATTCGAATGTATTGGATGAAGCAATGGCGTTGCTTGCCCAATTGGGGCTCCAGGACAATGCCCTGAATGTGATTGAAGAATTGCCCTATGGTCGCCAGCGGCTTGTGGAAATCGCGATTACGCTCGGGCTGTCGCCGAAAGTTCTGCTGTTGGATGAACCAGCCGCCGGTGTGCCATCCTCGGAAAGCCCGATCATCCTGGATGCGGTCGATGCGCTTGGCGATGATATCGCAGTTTTGATTATCGAGCATGACATGGACGTTGTGTTCCGGTTTGCAAAAAGCATCAG
The DNA here is from genome assembly GCA_002401785.1 of Candidatus Babelota bacterium. Classification (GTDB taxonomy): domain Bacteria; phylum Babelota; class Babeliae; order Babelales; family CAZZPM01; genus CAZZPM01. The sequence goes on along the minus strand of NVUD01000010.1, from coordinate 17,990 downwards.
TGTGCTTGTGAGCGGAGCTATTCTTACCGAAGGAACGCCCGACGAAATTGCTGCAGATGAGCAGGTGCGTGCGGTTTATCTTGGGGAGAGCCTTGATGCCTGATCCACTGCTCCAGCTTGAAAATGTCTCTGCCGGGTATGGTGAGACCATTGTTCTTGAGAATTTGGATTTGACCCTTTCGGAAGGCCAGTGCATTTCCATTATCGGTCGAAACGGGGTTGGAAAATCTTCGTTGCTGGCAACCATTATGGGCCATGCCAATTTGCGGGCTGGGTCGATCCGGTTTGAATCAAAAGACCTGACCCGGGTGGCGGCGTATAAAAGATGCCGGATGGGGATTGGCTATGTGCCGCAGGAACGAGAAGTGTTCCCATCTCTCACGGTGCAGGAAAATATCGATGTCGCACGTCAATCCGGCGACTGGTCGGTTGAGCAGGTGTTTGACTTATTCCCAAATCTGGCGGCGCGTCGTTCCAACCGGGGCAACCAATTGTCTGGCGGCGAACAACAGATGCTGGCGATCGCGCGGGCGCTTGTGGGCAACCCGAAATTGTTATTGATGGATGAGCCGTCCGAAGGGCTCGCACCGGTGATTGTCGAAGAACTTGGCGAGATTATCACCCGGCTGCGTGATGAGTTCAATTTGGCAATTCTGCTTGTGGAGCAGCATGTAAAATTTGCGTTGGCGTTTGCGGAAACCACCATCGTAATGGACCGTGGCATGATCGTTTATAACGGTGACAGCATGGTTTTGCGGGACGAAGATACGCTCAACCAATATATCGGGGTTGTAGCCTGATTCATATTTGGGTGAAAAAAGTCTTGAACTGGCCTCAATCAGTGTTCATCATGTTCCCGTGAGGGTAAGGTATTTTAATAGGCCTGGAGGCAAACATGAAACGGAAATTTACAACAAGCTTATTGGTTGCGGCCATTTTGTCGACGGCACTGGCCATCCCGGTTTCGGTCCCTGCGGAAGCCGCATCACGCCAGCAATGTGACCGCGAAGCCAGAAATTATGCGAACCGCGTTGCTCGCAGCCCAGGATCAGGTGCCGTTGGTGGCGCGCTTCTTGGCGGTGCATTGGGTGCAATTATTGGTAGTTCCAGAGGTAGCCGGTCTGCAGGCCGTGGCGCTCTGATCGGTGGTGGTGTTGGTGCTCTTGCGGGTGCTGCAACCCATGGCGCACGCTGGAACGCAGCTTACGACCGCACATTTGGCCGTTGCATGCAGTCTGTCAGATATCAGCAACCGGTACGGGCTCATCGCGGTGGTGGTTATGCGCCTTGGTCGCCGGCATGGGAAAATGATTGCTATAGGCGCTATCGTTCATTCCGTGCCAGCGACGGCACGTTTCAGCCTTATGGTGGCGTCCCACGGCAATTCTGCCAGTAGTTTTGGCTTTAAAATATAATTGAAAAGGGCAGTCCGAACAGGCTGCCCTTTTTTGTGGCAGGCTTTGTATGATGGACGTTGTTCAGGATACGGTTCATTGCCTGAACCCTCTGATATGTTAGGGTCCAACTCCAATTTCCGGAGAATGCAATTATGAGCAACGGCTTTCAGGTAACCAGCAGTCAATCATGGTTTGGACGCATGAAAGGTGCTCTCACAGGCATGCTTTTGGGGTTGTTGTTGATCGTCATTGCTTTTCCGTTCCTGTTCTGGAACGAGGGCCGGGCGGTAGAACGCTATAAGACGCTCCAGGAAGGTGCCGGTCTTGTTGTCTCTGTTGACCCCGCCACCCGCAACCCCGTCAATGAAGGGCAATTGATCCATTTTACCGGACGCGCCGAGACAAGTGAAAATGTCACGGACCCAGTATTGGGCGTCAGTGAAAACGCCATCCGCCTTGGCCGTGATGTTGAAATGTATCAATGGCGGGAAAGTTCCACCAGCGAGACCCGCGAAAAATTTGGCGGCGGGACAGAAACGGTTACCACCTATAATTACGAGCGGGTCTGGTCGGACCGGGTGATAGATTCGACCCGCTTCAAAGATCAGACCGGGCATCGGAACCCTGGCCAGATGCCTCTGTCATCTGATTCATGGCAGGCTAGCCGGGTGATGGTTGGCGCGTATCGGTTATCCTCCAGCCTGATCGGTTCCATTTCAGGCGAAGAAGCCTTGCCGGTATCGGACAATGTAACGATCCCGGCAAGCCTTGGCAGTCGTGCCCGCCTCGTCAATGGCAGCATCCATGTGGGCAATTCGCAATCTCCGGCGATTGGTGATTTGCGGATCAATCTCACCATTGTCAGGCCGACCGATGTTAGTGTCATTGCGGCACAAGCGGGCGATAGTCTGGCGCCATTTCAGGCCGACGCCGGGGGCACGATAGAATTGCTGGATATGGGTATTGTGTCGGCTGTTGCCATGTTCAAGGCGGCTGAATTGCGCAACAAATATCTCACCTGGGCGCTGCGGTTCGCGGGCTTCATGATGATGTTTATCGGTTTCAAATTGCTGTTTGGCGTGTTGCGGACCGTTGCAGCGATCGTGCCGTTGGTTGGGCAGATTGTAGGCACCGGGATCAGCCTGGTCTCAGCCCTGCTGGCGGGCAGCTTGTCGCTGGTCACAATCGCCATTGCCTGGGTTTTCTACCGGCCATTGCTTGGTATCGCCATTCTGGTGGTGGCAGGACTTATAATCTGGTTCCTGTTCTCGCGGATGAAAAAGGCCGACCCGGTATTGCCGAAAACGAATGTCGCGACAGGCGGATAGAGCGTAAAATCGACCTTGAATCCGTTTACGCCTTGTTTTCCCGAAATTGATAATCTCTCGATGAATTGCCTGGGATTTACGAGGTAGGATTACGTCATGGCACGACCGATTAGAAAAGCGGTATTCCCTGTTGCCGGGCTTGGAATCAGATTCCTGCCCGCCACCAAGGCGATGCCGAAGGAAATGCTGACTGTTGTTGACCGGCCCCTGATCCAGCATGTGGTGGACGAGGCCCGCGAGGCCGGGATCGAGCAATTCATTTTTGTGACAGGCCGCAACAAGGGCGTCATAGAAGATCATTTCGATATCCAGGCTGAACTTGAACAAACTTTGTTGGAGCGCGGCAAAACAGATGCGCTGGACGCTTTGGCGAGAGATTTGCCGGGGCCGGGCCAAGTCAGCTTTACCCGTCAGCAATCACCGCTCGGACTTGGTCATGCGGTTTGGTGCGCCCGGCATCTGGTTGGTGATGAACCTTTTGCCTTGCTGTTGCCGGATGTGCTGGTGCGCGGTGAACGCGGGTGTCTCGCCCAGATGGTTGACGTCTATCAGCGCCATGGCGGCAACGTCATCGCGGTTGAAGATGTATTGCCCGAAGAGGCGCACCAATATGGCATCGTTGCGCTTGGTGACCAAATTGACGGCGTCCACGGGATTACCGGGATGGTTGAAAAACCACCCTCTGGAACCGCGCCTTCAAACAAGATGATCCTTGGCAGATATATTCTGCAACCGAAGATTTTTGATATCCTGGAAGGGCAGACAAAGGGCGCTGGTGGTGAAGTGCAACTCACCGACGCGATGCTGCAACTCATGGCTCGGCAGGATTTCTTTGCCCATACCTTTCAGGGCACGAGTTACGATTGCGGTAGCAAAGTTGGATTTCTGACGGCCAACATCGCGTTTGCGCTGGACCGCGGCGATATCCGCGCGCCGTTGCTTGCGTCTCTGAAAGCATTGTTGCAAGAAGAGACGGCAATTTGCGCGCCGGATGAGCCTGGAATTTAGTCCGGTTCGCCGGCAAAGCGGGCGGAGCGAACACGATGTCAGAAGAATTACCAAAAGGTCTTATTCAGGGTGAAGACGGCATTGTCAGATGCTGGTGGCACGGTAACAAGCCTGACTATCTGGATTATCACGACAATGAATGGGGCAACCCGCAGGGCAATGATAACACGCTGTTTGAGAAAATCTGTCTCGAAGGCTTTCAGGCAGGCCTTAGCTGGCTAACGATTTTACGCAAGCGCGAGAATTTCCGCGCGGCCTTTGCCGGATTTGACTTCGGAAAAATCGCCAAATTTGATGACAATGATATCGAGCGTCTGGTGCAGGATGCCGGAATTGTTCGTCACCGTGGCAAGATTGTATCCACCATCAACAATGCCAACCGGGCCTTGGAAATGGTGGAAGAATTTGGTTCACTGGCTGCGTATTTTTGGGGGTTTGAGCCAGGCGCAGATGCACGTCCTGAAATTTGTGACTATGCGGCGATGACGGCCATGGGGAAAACGCCGGAATCTACTCATCTCTCGAAAGAGCTGAAAAAACGCGGTTGGTCATTTGTCGGCCCGACCACGGTGTATGCCTTCATGCAGGCAATGGGGATGGTGAATGATCATCTTGAAGGATGTGTTTGTCGCCCGGAAATAGAACGTCTACGTGCCGCGTTCAAACGGCCCTGCTAGCGGGCGATAAAATCCTTAGTCGCGCAGGCGATACCCGGTTTTGAAAATCCACCAAACCGTTGCCAAGCATATCAGCATGAACAATCCGACCATGGCCAGGCTTAGCTCGACTGGAACATCGGAGATTTCATAAAAACTCCAGCGGAAACCGCTGATCAAATAGACGATCGGATTGAACATGGTCACGGTTTGCCAAGTGGGTGGCAACATGCTGACGGAATAAAAACTACCCCCCAGAAACGCCAATGGAGTGATCAGCAGCATCGGTATGATCTGCAATTTTTCCCAATTGTCCGCCCATATGCCGACGATGAACCCGAACAGGCTGAAGCTGAATGCGGTCAATACCAAAAACAGCATCATCCACCAGGGATGGGCGATTTCCAGCGGYACAAACAGCCCGGCGGTKGCCAGAATGATCAAGCCGAGAATGATCGACTTGGTTGCCGCTGCGCCCACATAGCCAAGGGTGATTTCGTAGAAGGTAATCGGTGCTGATAGCACTTCGTAAATGGTGCCGATGAAGCGCGGGAAATAAATGCCGAAAGATGCGTTCGAGACGCTCTGGTTGAGCACCGAGAGCATGATCAGGCCAGGCACGATGAAACTGCCATAGCTGACGCCTTCGACCTCGGTGATACGCGATCCGATGGCCGCGCCAAAAACGATGAAATACAAAATTGTGGAAATGACCGGCGCCACGATACTTTGGGCCAACGTGCGCCAGGTGCGCATCATTTCAAACATATAAATGGCTTTGACGGCGCGTAAATTCATTTCTTTTTCTCGACCAGGCTAACAAAAATATCTTCCAGAGAACTCTGGCTGGTGCTGAGGTCGCGGAATTTCACGTTGGCTTCGTTCAAAGCGTTTAGCAGAGCGGTTATGCCGGTTCGCTCCGCTTTGGTATCGTAAGAATAGATCAATTGAGAGCCATCAGCGGAGAGTTCAAGCCCGCGTCGGGCAATTGCTTTCGGCATTTTCTTCAATGGTTTCTGCAAATCCAGCGTCAATTGTTTGGAACCGAGTTTGCGCATCAGGCTGTCTTTATCTTCAACCAGCACCAATTGGCCTTGATCTATAACCCCGACCCGGTCGGCCATTTGTTCGGCTTCTTCGATATAATGGGTGGTCAGAAAAATCGTGACGCCATTGTCGCGCAAGTCCCGCACCACGTCCCACATTTCCTTGCGCAACTCCACATCGACGCCGGCTGTGGGTTCATCAAGGAACAGTATTTCAGGCTCATGGGATAATGCTTTGGCGATCAAGACCCGCCGCTTCATGCCGCCCGACAAAGACATGATCGAACTGTCCTTGCGATCCCACAGCGACAAAGCCCGCAGGACTTTCTCGATATGGGCGGCATCAGGTTTTTTGCCAAACAGGCCGCGCGAAAAAGTGACCGTGGCTAGTACGCTCTCGAACGTCTCGGTGGTCAATTCCTGCGGCACATAGCCAATCACCGCGCGGCTTTTCAGATATTCTTTCTGGACATCAAATCCGTTGACCTTTGCGCTGCCACTGGATGGGTTCACAACGCCGCAAATGATGCCGATAAGGGTCGTCTTGCCGGCGCCATTGGGGCCAAGCAACGCAAAAATCTCGCCGCGCTTGATCTCCAGATTGATGCCCTTAAGGGCTTCAAGATTGTTACCATAGACCTTGGTCAGGTTATTGATTTCGATAACAACGGACATAAGGGGGTTCTTTTTCCTCTCGAACGAACAGCCATATTGCTTATCTGCAATCTTGTGCTCAGGCAATTGCTCAACGCATATTCAGAAGTATGATTACGCCGGCGATAATCAAGACGATGCCGACATATTCCCGCTTGCTGGTGGTTTGCGAAAATAACCGTTTTGAGATCAAGCCGGCGATCAGGACTTCAACGAGGGCAAGGGTTCGGACTTTGGCGACGCTTTCAAGCGCAAAAGCCAGGAACCAGGCTTGCGACGCGAACGCCCCCAAAAACCCGGCACCAAGCGAGGTGCGCCAATGGGACAGAATTTTTGTGATGGTTTCGGGCGCACGCAATTTCAGCCAAATGGTCACCAAAACGGTTTGCATGGTCAAACCCATGACAAGGATGGTGGTGGCAGCGAGCACAAAATGTTCTGTTTCGACCGAGCGTATGGCACCCCGGAACCCGACCGCCGACAAAGCGAACAGGGCCCCAGCCGCGATCCCCATCAAGGCTGGTTTCGCGCTTGAATCTTGCGATGTGCCGTTATTTGATTTTGTCGACAGGATAACCACGCCAGTGGTCGCCACCAGAATAGCGACGGCCAGCCAGAGCGATATTATCTCACCGAGAAACACAAGGGCAAACAGGGCAACCTGTACGGCTTCGGTTTTGACAAAGGCGATAGACACAATAAATGAGCGATGTTGCATGGCGGCCAACATCAGGATCGYCGCYAAWATCTGRGCCATCGCRCCAAGCAKGGTCCAKAGCAGCGTGATGCCTTCGGGCATKSCYGGCAKGCCATAAWMATTGSTCACAATGRYGAAAAATATTATGGCGAATGGCAATCCAAACAGGAACCTGACATTGGTTGCCCCGGCGGTGCCGAGAATGCTTGTCAGGTCATGCTGGAGGGCATTTCTGAATGTTTGACTGGTGGATGCAATAAGAGTGAAGATCACCCACAACCAGGGTCCGATCAGGGTGGCGAGGTCCATGTTCAGGTGACACTGGTGATTGTGGCGTTTGCTGCTGTTGCCAGTTTTTGCGGATCAATTCCAAAAATACAGCGTGGTGTTCCGGCGGCGGCGAACACCGTTTCATATTGCAGCAGGTCTTTATCGAACCAGGTTTTGAGCTGTGTCGTATGGCCAAGCGGCGGGATGCCGCCAATCGCATAGCTGGTATGGGTGCGCACGAAATCCGCCTCGGGGCGATCAAGGGTTTCGCCGATTTCAGCGGCTATCCCCTTTTGGTTCACCCGGTTGCTGCCAGATACCAGCAGCATATAGATGTCGCCGCTGTCATGGCCGGTAAAARCCAGCGATTTCACGATCTGGCCAACCGCGCATTTGCAAGCGGCGGCTGCTTCTTCGGCGGTTCTGGTGCTATCCGGCATTTCCATAATGTCGATTTCCAACCCGGCTTTGGTGGCGGCTTTTTTGAAGCGTTGTGCGCTCGCGGGAAATTCCATAATTTTGCTCCAAAAAGGGGGTCAAAAAGGGAGATTGGATCAGATAAGGCAGACCGGACTCAACTTTCCCCGTCAGCGTGCTATTATGCTTGCGATGCGGCCACGACTCAATTGGTAAGTGCCATGGAACACACAGAAGATAATGTACCTTCAGCCGCGCCGGATTCCCGGTTGAAGGAAGCCATCCATCGCGCCCGCGAAGCCCAAGCCGAGCGGACCGATGTGCAATCTGATATGCGCGGCGCTGAAATCGCCCGGCTTGAGGTTTTGTTTGGAAATCTCGGCGACAGTTTGACTGTCGTCCCTGCCGACAATGATATGTTCGARAYTGTGTTGAGCAAGGGMARCCGGCCCCGGCTCTGGATCGAYATGCTTGCCTTTGTGGTGATGGGCCGCGATCGGCGCACCTACCGGTTTATGCGTGATACCAGGGAGGGGCGGCAGGTTTTGTTTGAATCAACCGACCCTGAAACGGTTTCGTCGCGCATCCACGATTATGCCGCTCACCGGATTATTGAACGTGAAAAAGCGCTTGAGGCCGCCGGAGATTTTGCGGTTGCCGCCCAAGATACCGAAAGCGAAGACAGCGCGGATACAGCGCTTGTTGTTGCAGAGGGTCGNNGCRGGTTTGGSTCTGCTATCGCSTCWTTYATCTTAGGTGTKGTCGCCGGTATCGTCCTCTTGCTCGCCTATGGATATGTTCAGATCCCCTGAGCCTGGAACAAGGTTCATCCGGCGCACGGTTTGAAACATTCTGGTATTGGGTTTTAGGCGACGTGACACCATGTCGATTTTCCAATCGCCCTGATCGCGCGCAATTCCGTAAAGATTATATTGCGCAGGTGGCCTGTGTTCTCGCTGTATTGAAGATGCAGATGGCACCCCGATAACCGGTGCGCGGCCTGTTGGTGTCGTACACCAGCCAATGGTATCGGTATGATTGTGCCCGTGCAGGATCAGATCAACACCGGTGCGTGCCACCATTTCAAGCAATTTATCTGCATCTTTTAGCCGCTTAAAATTCGGTGCCTGGCCCTCGATCACCGGGTGATGGACCAGAAGGACGCGGAAAATATCCTGCTCTTTCATGGCAACCAGCATTTTTTCTGCCGTCGCCAACTGGGTTTTTCCGATTTTACCGGTCGCCCTAAAAGGCAATGTGGTGACGGCGCTGGACAGACCCAGAATCCCGACTTCGCCACGAATGCGCAGGTAAGGAAAAAGCGGAACTGTACCTGCTGGTACATGGTCGCGCACATCCCCGGTCATATAATCTGCCCATTTGGCGATGCCATCTTTTTCAGGAATTTTGACATAGGCGTCGTGGTTGCCGGGGATCACACTGACCTGGTGCGGCGTGCCTATTTTCCGGAGCCAGGCATTGGTGTGGGAAAATTCCGCTGGAAGCGACAAATTGACCAGATCACCGGTCAGGGCGATGTGATCGGGCCGACGGCTTTTCATATCTTCCAGCAACAATTCCAACGCCCAGTCCTGATGCTTGCGGGCACGGTGGCGAAGCAGGTTCAGATATCCGGTAATGCGTTTATTGATGAGATCAGGCAGCGCCGGTTTCCGGGRCAGCGCCAGATGGGGGTCAGAGAAATGAGCCAGAGTGAACATAATTGGGAGTATAGGAAAATTGCGGCAAATTTGAAATGGAAAGTGCTGGTGAGTGATTTTTTTGGGATATTATGCAAGCTTGCATGACAAGCAATTGTTACTGTGCTACATGCGTCTGGTTCTTATCGAGGATCATTTTGCAGACAGGCATGATGGCAATTCTGACATACACGCGACGACGACAGGCACCCATTTTTAGGGACTAGCGCTTATTGTCCGGCGTGCATTTGATGGAACTTTATCTGGAATCAGATTCTGGCGACCATTGAAACCTGCACCTGTCYGGGCTGAATTTACTCCAGTCGGGAAAATGCATTTATGTCAGACTTGAAATTTGAAATCTTGGCGGAAACGCCTGATGATCAGGAAACAATCGAAAATCTTCACGCGCGGGCTTTTGGTCCGGGGCGGTTCACCCGTACAGCATACCGGTTGCGGGAAGGGGTGTCGCCTGTGGCAAATCTTTGCCATGCTGGATGGCTTGACGGGAAACTCGTAGCGTCGATCCGGCTGACCCGCGTAAAAATCGAAAATTCACTTGGCTTGTTGCTTGGGCCGATCGTTGTGCATCCCGATTTTAACAGTCAGGGATATGGCTTGAAGCTCGTCATTAACGCAGTTGGAGCATCCCGGAAAGATGGTTTCCCATGGATCATTCTGGTGGGAGATGCGCCTTATTATGAAAAGGCCGGGTTTCAAAAAGCTTTGCCCGGGGCAATTCATTTCCCCGGCCCGGTTGATCCAGACCGCGTTATGGTTCTTGCCTTGCAGGAAGACGGTCTGACAGGGGTTGAAGGCTTGTTGTCCCCGGTTCGCGACGAATAGCCTAACGGCCCTCGCGGTACCAGGTGGCTGACAACAGCCCGAGCAACAGGGCAAGGCCCAGCAGACCGGCAAATAGAGACAGCGAATAGGTATCGGTAATCACAGACGCCGAGACCCGTCTGAACCCGATCCAGCCATCGCCGGCCCAATCACGGGCATCGCGCAAGGGCACGATACGAGGTATATCAAAATTTGTGCCTTCACCATCGTTGGTGCCAGACCCAACCCACGCGACCGCGCCGCCGGTTTCCTGCACGAGAGGTGCGATGAATTGCTCGGTCGCAGTCACGTTGATCATCTCAAGTGAATTTAATGGTCCAACATGGGCAAGTGTTGATTGTTCACCGTCGCTGATCCGGAAGACACCGGTATTTCTGGCAGGAACAGAGCCGCGCCAAATGCCGGGCGCTGTGGGTTCCAGCCTCAAGGAACGCGTTGATCCGTCGGGGGCGGTTATAATTACTGCGCCCGAGGATTCCGCCATGGTATGGCGCTCGATCACCAAATTTGAACCGGAATGCCGGGCAATCAGGCGCTCTTCTTCGAGTTCTGGTTCTTTCATCAACCAGTGTGACAAGCGGCGCAGCAGCGGAATATGCGGACCGCCGCCTTCAAAGCCACGTGACCAGAGCCAGGCTTGATCGGAAAGCAAAATGGCAACCCGGCCATCACCTTCATGGCTCAGGGTCAATAACGGGATGTTGTCCGGTCCGTTCATGATCGTTTGCCCGCGATCGGGATTTGTCTCGATCAGGCGCAACCACCGGCCCCAGCGGGGATTGTCGCCATTTTCGGCGTCAAAATTTGCGCCCGGCAAGCCTCTGGTCACCGGATGGCGGGTGCCGGTTTCGCTGACAATCGGGTGGTACGGTGTGTTGATAATAATCCCTGTTGGCTGGGCCGCGAGCACGGGGGCAATCGGTGTTCGGTACAGGCTGGTCGGGGCTGCATATTCTGGGCCGGCAACCACCAGCAAAGCGCCGCCATCGCGCACGTATCGGGCAATATTGTCGAAATAGATAATTGGTAAAACGCCGCGGCGCTGGTAGCGGTCAAAAATAATCAGATCAAATTCGTCAATTTTTACCGAAAATAATTCCCGCGTCGGGAAGGCGATCAGCGACAATTGATTGATCGGTGTTCCGTCTTGTTTTTCCGGCGGGCGCAAAATCGTGAAATGCACGAGATCTACGGCTGCATCGGATTTAAGCAGATTGCGCCAGGTACGCTCTCCTAAATACGGTTCGCCGGAGACCAGCAACACGCGCAAATTTTCCCTGATCCCTTCGAGAGAAATAACCGCTTCATTGTTGGCAGTCGTCAATTCTCCGGCCAACGGTTCAACCTCAAATTCAAATATTGTCGTACCGCCATGCTCAATTCCAAGAGCGAGGGTTACCGTATCTCCTGTTGTGGCGTTGCGGATTGCGATCAGTTCGCCATCGCGGCGAATTGCAATGCGAACCCGTTGCAGGGCGCCGATGCCGTCATCACTTATGCGAAACGTAACCTGCTGTTCCTGCCCGACAATACCAAAGCGCGGGGTCTGGCCAAGGATGATCCGGCGATCGGTTTCATTCCTGTCACCCGTAATGAAAGCATGAAGCGGGGCGTTAAATCCGAGCGCGCTCACATTGTCCGGTATGTCATGGATTTGGCCATCGGTGATAAATACCGCGCCCGCAACTTGTTCGGGGGGGACGTCGGCCAGGGCGCGGGCTAGATTTTCAAACAACCGGGTCCCGCCGCTGCCGGTGGCATGGTCGCTGTTGGCAATGATTGTTCTGACTTCGAAAGCGCCATTGGCAGAGAGGCGGGTTTCCAGAGCTTCACGGATGGTGGCGCTGAGAGCGGGCCGGTTGGCGAGACGAGCGCTTTCAGATGCGTCCACAACAAGGGCGACAATGCCAGGCAACGGATCACGCTCGACCCGCGTCACGGTTGGGTTCAGGAACGCCGTCAACATGGCCGCAAATGCAAGCCCGCGCAGACACGCGCCGCGCCGGTGGGTCCAAATCATATAGCCGGCAAGGCCCAGCGTGAGGGCGGCTAAACCGATCAGAATTGATGGMGGAAACAGGGGCGCAAAACCAATATCTAAATCCATATCCAGCCCCTATTGCCCAAGACGCTCGAGCAGCGCAGGGATATGTACCTGATCGGCTTTGTAGTTTCCAGTCAGGGTGTACATCACAATATTGACGCCGACCCGGTAGGCGATTTCGCGCTGTCGATTGCCACCCGGCGCAACAGGGAATACGGGCCGTCCGGAATCGTCAATTGCCCAGGCCGCAGCGAGGTCGTTGGATGTGATCAATATTGTGGAGACGCCATCGGCGTTGCGGGCACCATTTGCAGTCCCGTTATGAGCGGATTCCGTCCACAACCTGCCGCCTTCGTAACGGCCGGGAAAATCCTGCAACAAATAGAAAGCTTTGGTCAGGACGTGGCTCGCCGGTACCGGTTCGATTGGTGGAATATCCAGCGAGGCCAATACCCGGCGCAAAGCTGCCATGCCGGGTCCGCCGTCATTTGGGTCCAATGTGATTGTCTGTTCGCGGGTATCAAACAAGATAGTGCCGCCGTGGCGCATATAGGCGTCGATCCGGGCGGCGGTATTTGTATCCAGCGGGCGGGCATCTGCGGTGAGGGGCCAATAAATTAACGGGAAAAATGCCAATTCATCCTGCGAAATATTCACACCGATCGGGGCTCCAGGTTCCATCGCGGTGCGCTGCTGCAAAATGCGGCTCAGCCCGGTCAACCCGGCACGCGCGGTCTCGTCAATTTCAGGATTTCCGGTAACCACATAAGCAAGTCGGGTCTCGTTGGCGGCCCGCAAAGCGAATTCTTCGGCTGCCGACAATTGGCCTGCGCTGGTTTGCGTGGTTTGGGCAATGGCCAGATTTCCAGTCGCCAATATTGTCAGGGCAAACGCAAAAACCACCGGCGAGATCGGACCTGCTTTGGTGATCAAACGCCGTAACCCGCCAGACAGGAAAATGACGGCCAACCCATCCAGCAATAGCAACCCAAAGGCTGCCAACAATAACCAGCGTTTGATCGGCGTTGGTGCTAGCCGGGCATAAGTCAGTTGCCGGGCATCAGCGGGGGGTGCCGGGAGAAGTGAAAACTTTGTGTCAGCCGCAATTGTATTGAGTGCCAGCAAGGCTTCATCATGGCCGTAAAATCCAGGCGGGGTATCTGGTCCTGCAACATGCCGCGCAAAATCATTTGCTGAGATTGGAATGGCATTTGCTGGTGGTGGACCTGCGACACCGGCAGCGTCCAGAATGGAAACCGGTGGCAGGCTGATACTGGTGGTTGCACTGGTGTCTTCCTCGCCGCTATCTGACGCACTGATTTGGGAAAATCCAGAGCGTTCCAGAAGCTTGCCAAGCATATCAACAAATGTTCCTGAAAGAGGCAGGTTGGACCAATCCGGGCTGGCGGTGACGTGGAACAACACGAGCCAGCCAGTGCCGTGCCGGGTGCCGGTTACAAGCGGCGTACCATCCTGCAATCTGGCCCAGATACGTTCTGGCAAGCCGATATCGGGTTCGGCCAATATCTGCCGGGAGACCGTGACATCTGATGGAACCTCAAGATCACTGAACGGACTTGTCTGGCTGAATTCCGCCAATGGCTGGGGGTCGCTCCATGAGAGGGTGCCACCGAGAGTCCTGGAACCATTGCGAAGGCGGACCGGCAACAGATCGAATGATCCAGACGCCAGCCTTGGACCTGCAAACCGGATCAGCATTCCGCCCTGGTTGACCCAGCTAGCCAGTGCCTCGCTTGTCTCTGGCGCGAGGTTTCCCACATCCGCCATAACGATGACGTCAACCTGCTCGCTGATCATCCGTTCGATATTTTCCGGGATGGTTGGTTCAATTCCGGTATGAATTTCAGCGAACGGGGCCAGCGCTTTTTCGATATAGAAAAGAGGAGACAGTAAAGGTTGGGCCGCATCGAGATTTTCGCCGGAGATCAATCCAACACGGTGTTTGCGCCAACGATCATCCAGAAGGCGAACGGCGCCGGCTGAATGTTCTCCTGAAATTTCAATCCTGGTAACCTGGTTGCGTAGTTCAAGCGGCATGACGAACTCAACCCTGGTTGTCATTACCCCTTCGCCAAGGAAAAATTCCTGTTCGCTCAATAGCCTGCCATTCAGGGCGCGGGCTTCGACCCGGCCGAGGCGGGCATTGGTGGCTATTATCCGGTTTACCGAAATGTCCAATCCGGTATTGGTCTGTTCGGGGATACCGAGAAATACCGGGTTTGCGCCCGGTTCAGGAACAAAAACCGTGAGCGAAAACTGATCGGCAAGCTCAATTAGTTTGGCGGCAAAATCCACGTCGCGCTCATAGCCAAGGCCGTCGCTGAGCCAGAGGAAATTTAAAGTGTCTTGTTCAGCCAATGCCGGAGCCAAGTGCTCCAACAGGATTTGTCGCGCTGGCGCGTAGGGTTTCGGGCTTAAAGATTGGAGCCGGTCAAGGGCATCATCCGGGGTTTCGAAAACAATGCTATCGGTCGCGCCTGGCACCGTTGGCACCAACGCAACCGGGAACCCGGAATCGCGCGCCCGCATGATTTCTTCACGGGCAATTTGCTGGCGCGAATTCCAATTCGCCGCAGCCGCCCAGCCGTTATCGACCAGYATGACGAGGGGCGCTGATAGTCTGGATTGCGAAGTGTCCGGCCTGAATACCGGTTCGGACAAGGCCAAAATTACCAATCCGGCCAGTGAAATGCGAAGCAAGGTCAGCCACCAGGGGCTGTGTGACGGGGTTTCTTCCCGATTGCGCAACTTGAGCAGCAATCGAATTGGCGGGAAAAAAGTCGAAAACGGTTTTGGTGGCGTGAAGCGCAAAAGCCACCAGATCAAAGGCAGCAAAAGGAGCGCCCACAGAATCAATGGAGCACCAAACCCCAAACCTGGAATGAGCCCGTTCAAGAGACGGTCTCCAAAATATAGTTGGACCCGGTGCCACCGTGAATTGTCGTATGGCCGGGGGCGGTCAGGTTGCCGTGAAGACCAAGCAACACCTTGTGCGGTGGTTGGTCTGTTCTGTGCGCTAAAAACGTACCGCCGACCCGGCTGGCCAGGCTTTGCAGGCGCAGGCGCAGCAAGCGTAGCGCCTCGATATAGTCTGTTCGCAGGCTTTCGGCGCGGCCTGCCTGCATCCGGATTTTCCGGTCCGGGCCGACAAATTCCATATGCCCTTCAAATGGAAAGCTCTCTTCCGCCGGGTCCAGTATCTGAACCAGATGGCAACGGACGCCATCGGCTGAAATTTTTTCAATACGAGCTTCGATTTCTTCCGGGTCGCCAAAAAAATCGCTGAAAATTACATAGTCGGAAAAGGACCGGGTATCGCCGTCCGGCGGYARGKTTTCGGCGGTCGCGATCTCATCCATTCTAGCCAGGGTTTCGGCCAGATGGCGCGGGGTGTTTTTTGAGAGCGACGGGCGGCTCAGGTTGGGAATGCCAACCCGTTCGCCTGCGCGCACCAGCAATCCGGCCAGTGCCAGCGCCAGAACAATGGCGCGGTGTTCCTTGGTGATGCTGGCAAGGGCTGAATGCCATTGCATACCCGATGACCGTTCAGGCCATAGCCAGACCGTATGGGCAGCCTCCCATTCCTGCTCGCGGATATAGACATGATCATCGTGGGCTGAYCGKCGCCAATCGATCCGTCCCGTTGGTTCACCCGGTTGGTAGCGTCGGAATTGCCAAAAAGTTTCGCCGGTGCCGGATTGGCGTCTGCCATGCAACCCATGGGTYAGGGTATGGGTAATCCGCGCCGCATCCACCAGCAAATCCGGCAGATCGCCAGCGACGATGCTGGCGTCATGAACCCAGTTGGCCCAATKGGTRTCTGGRYCATTTGYGTTGCGGGKGSGCGARARAGCCAAWGGSCTAWCCCARYTTTGCRGCGAGTTGTGAAATCAGGCCRATATTGGTTTTGCCTTCGGCGCGGGCTGCAAATGTCAACGCCATMCGATGTTGCAGCACSGGYTCGRCGAGYGCGATMACGTCGTCAATAGATGGCGCCAGGCGGCCCTCAATCAGGGCGCGTGCCCGGACCCCAAGCATCAATGCCTGGCGTGCCCTTGGTCCCGGTCCCCAGGAAATCCAGCGGGTGAATTCTTCGTCGCCCTCGCCGGGTCTGGCGGCTCTGACAAGAGTGAGGATTGCTTCAACCACGCTTTCTCCAACAGGAATGCGGCGGATCAAACGCTGGCTGGCGATCAGGTCGTCGCCGTCAAGCACGGCACTTGGGCGGTGTTCGTCCACATCAGTGGTTTCCAGCAACATGCGCCGCTCAGATTCCATATCCGGGTAAGGCACATCGACCTGCATCATGAACCGGTCCAATTGAGCTTCCGGCAAAGGATAAGTGCCTTCCTGCTCAAGCGGGTTTTGGGTCGCCAATACATGGAACGGGCGCGGCAGGTCGTGGCGCTCGCCAGCGATGGTAACGTGGTTTTCCTGCATGGCCTGCAAGAGAGCGGCCTGGGTGCGCGGGCTGGCGCGATTGATTTCGTCTGCCATTAGCAACTGACAAAATATCGGTCCCCGGATAAACCTGAACGAGCGTTTGCCGCTATCGCTTTCTTCCAGAACTTCCGAACCCAAAATATCCGACGGCATCAGGTCGGGGGTAAACTGGATCCTGCTGGTATCCAGTCCGAGCACGATTCCAAGGGTTTCCACCAGTTTGGTTTTTGCGAGGCCCGGAACCCCGACCAACAGGGCGTGACCGCCGCAAAGCAATGTGATCAAAACCTGATCGATGACCGGGTCCTGACCAAAAATCACCTTGCCGACCGCTTCGCGGGCACGGGCAATTTTCTCCCCGGTCTGTTCCACYTGCTGGATAATRTTGTCGTCTGGATTTKTWTCAGTTTGCATRGGCCCATCCGGTTTGGGNNATATATTGTTGATYRCCTSGATCMTTCACTGTCCGYMATTTATGGCCAGKTTGTGATCRAAATTYCCGATTATGTTGAACATSGTAATTGGCATTCTTGCCGATTCCTAGCATAAGTGRAGRYATGACGTCGAAATCRACAGGYCTGGGCTCGATCGAGGAGCAGGCGCGCAAAGCCAAAAAGCGCGGTCCTGCGCCGGTGCATCTYTGGAATCCGCCATTTTGYGGCGATCTGGAAATGCGKATCGCGCATGAYGGCACCTGGTTTTATATGGGGACGCCGATCGGGCGMAAACCKYTSGTSCARTTGTTYGCCTCSGTGTTGCGTCAYGATGATGACGGYAAATATTATCTYGTGACMCCGGTKGAGAAATGCGGGATTGAAGTCGAGGATGTGCCGTTTCTCGCCGTCGAGATGGAWGTGRAARGYRCGGGCAAGGAYCARGTTYTGACGTTCCGAACSAAYGTRGAAGATCACGTTGTTATTGATGACGACCATCCGATCCGGTTTGAAATCGAGCAGGGGACAGATGGGCTAAGACCCTATATTCATGTACGCGGCAAGTTGGAAGCGCGCGTTGCCAGAGCGGTTTTCTACGAATTGGTGGCGCTWGGYGAGGAYGAAGATGTGGACGGKGTTKCTCATTTCGGYGTTTGGAGTTCGGGGACGTTTTATCCAATGGCCAAATCTTCAAGTTTGCAGGAAAGCGCGTGAGTAGCGCCGGGTCGGATATTGATCCGTACTTCTCTGTCGAAGATTTTCTGGCCCTTGGCCGCGCAAAACTCGATCTTGAAATTTTACCAGAATCTCACGATTTAACCATYGATGCACAGCGCGGMGATCATCAYCTTAACCCCGGTGGCGGRCCATCGGCTGAGACAATARCGCGGGGSTTGCGCCCGGCGGCTGTTCTAATCCCGGTTATCGAAAGGGCCGAAGGCGCGCAGGTTTTGTTTACAAAACGCACCCAGMATTTGCCGTCTCATGCYGGGCAGGTATCKTTTCCGGGYNGTAAAATTGAGAAGAAAG
>NVUD01000019.1 GCA_002401785.1 Candidatus Babelota bacterium | reverse complement strand
TTGATCAATGAACTCAAGATAGAGCTGAAAAAATATTTTTTCATTTTCATTATTACTTCTATTCATACTGTTTGTATAGCTTGTAGAAAGATTATTGAGTCGAGCTTTTTCTTGATTGAGTTCATCAATTGTTTTCATTCCAAGGAGTTTGTTCAGCAAGTCATCCTTTGTTCTTTCTAGTGATGCAAGATATTGTTCTAGTTGTTCAGCCATTACATCTAATTTTTCTTGAATAAGAGGAATAATGGTCTGATTGATAAAAGAGCCTTCTGTTTGATCAACTTTATCTGAAGATTGCGATAAACCACCTGCCATTGCTTGAGCGTCAACAAGAGCATTTTCAAGTTCTGCCCTTAAGGTGAGGGTAGCAATAGTTTCAATTCTTGCTATTAATCGATCAATTGAGAGTAAAACTTGATCAATGAACTCAAGATAGAGCTGAAAAAATATTTTTTCATTTTCATTATTACTTCTATTCATACTGTTTGTATAGCTTGTAGAAAGATTATTGAGCCGAGCTTTTTCTTGATTAAGTTCATCAGTTGTTTTCATTTCAAGAAGGCTTTCAAGTAAGTAATCTTTTGTTTTTTCTAGTGATGAAAGATATCGTTGTAGTTGTAGTTCTTCTTCAGTAAGAGTAGCTGTTGCTTCTAAAGTGAATGTTTTATTAAAGATAGAAATCAGAAGTAGGGTAGATAATAACAGCTTTTTTATTATCATAATGCAATCCTCTTTTWTWATNAWSCTTTTATTTTCAACTTTAATTATTGCAAATTGGAAATAATCCTTGCAATGATTTTAGTAAAATATTACTGGAAAGAGGTTTTAAAAAGAACAGAAGAAAAAAAATGTAAGAAAAAAGGGCTCGTTATTKTTAAAATAAYGAGCCCTTTTTTTATGTGTCCTATTTTATATATTTGAGTTATTAACTTGTTTCTAAGCTGTTAATCTGTATTGTAAGGTTAGCTACTTCTGTGGTATGTGTTTCTAATGCANTAAGCAATGTAGTATTGTTAGGATCTACTGTAAGTTGTTCTTGAGTACTTRCTGCTTGTTCTTCATGATGGCTTTTAAGCATATAAAGATTTTGCAAAAGTATATTTTTATCTTCCTGACTCATAACTGGAGCTGTTGTTGTCTCTGTAGAAGTTATAGACAAAGGGGCTACTGTCGTTGGAGCTGCCTGAGAAATATAATCTCTAGATCCGCCTCGTGCACCAAATGATGAAACTCTTGTTGGAGCTACTTGAAGTGTAGGAAGTGTTGAAACAACTAATGGATTGCTAACGCTACGAGATCCTGTTGTAGGTCGTGATCCTGAAGTTCTAGATCCGCCTCGTGCTCCAAATGATGAAACTCTTGTTGGATTTGTCTGATATGTAGGAAGTGTTGAAACAACTGATGGATTTCTAACGCTACGAGTTCCGATTGTAGATCGTAATTCTGAGGTTCTTGATCCACCTCGTGCACCAAATGATGAAACTCTTGTTGGAGCTACTTGAGCTTGACTCTCTAGAGCAGGTGATGATGTTGCAGAAGGAGTTGGGCTATATAAATTAGTAGTTGTTGGAGCTACTCCTCTTGCTGTTCGACCAAGTGAACTGCCTCGGCTACCACGGCTACGGCCTACAGGTGATGATGTTGTTGTGCCACCGAAAGGACTTGTTGCTCGGCCTCGAGGACTAATCGATGATGTTGCAGCTGAAGTTGAACCACGTGAATTTCTTAAAGAGATTGAGCCACTTGTTCCACCACGTCGTGAAAGTGCACGACTTATAGTATTGTTTGTTGTTGTGACTGCTGGTGAGAGTGATCTGACTGGTTCGGCTATTGTATTTGTTTGCGTTATAGGTGTAGCTGCAACCTGAGCAATTCCTGGAGCATTCAATGGTGAAGATATATTTTCAAGTGTAACAACTTCTGGTTTAGCAAGATCAATTGGACTCGTAAATGTTGGATCTACTGCCAATATTCCATCTTCAATTGTTAATGGTTCATTTGTAATAACTGCTGGCTCTGTAAGAGAAGGAATTTCAATATCAAGGTTTTCTTCTACTTCTATTATTGCAGGTGTAGGTTCACTAACGAGAGGATCATTAACTATGATTTCTGTAGGGTCACTTACTAAAGCGTCATTCAGTAATGGAAGTGTTGTAAATACTTCTTCTATAGGTTGACTTTCAACGGGTGTCGAATTATCTATTGAAGGAAGACCTAGTGTAGGTAGCGTTGGTATGAATGATACTGATCCGGTACTTTCTTCTTCTGTTACTGGTTGACCAAGTGGTTGAATAATTGAATCTTGAATGTCAGATAAACTGTATATTTTATGTTTTGCATATGTGAGTAGTTTATTTAAGAAAGCAAGTCGTTGTTCGGTAAAGTTCTTACTTTGAGGATCGACTATTGTCGGAAGGATTGCTGTAAGTTGAGTATGAAGCTGTCTGATTTCTGCTTCTTTTGCTTTTAGTTGAGGAATATCAGTCATTTGAATAATATCTTCACGCAATCTACTATCATTATCAATAGCTAGTTGTTGTTCTGCATTACCTGCTCTGTACGTTACTACGTCTGGAACCACTACTTCAGGAGTCGACAATGGCAATATATTTGTTACTGCGACAGGTTCTTCTTGAGCGATGTCTGTAGGAACAGAAGTATCAAATTCTTCAGTTATCGTTTCAATTGCTGGTTCCTCTATGATAGGCAATACTTCTTCAGCAACTATTTCTTTTGATGCCTCAGTTTCAAGATCGATCTGGCTCTGTATTTGAGCAAGGTTAGCATTGATAATATCAATTGCTTGTTGAACGTGTTGTAGTTCGCTCTGATTATTTGAATCATCTAAGTTTAATAAATCTTGTTTTTTTTGTTCATAGACTTTTAGTTTTCCTTCAAGAATATCTTTATCTGTTTCAGATTTAAGAGTATATAACTCATTAATTTTTTCTCTTATCATTCGTTCTGCTTCAATCTGTTGTAATTCTAGTAATTGTTCTTCGAGATCTTTCTGTTTTAGTTCGATTTCTTGAATGTTTTGTTGAGCAGATAAAAGTTCTTGTTCTAGTTCAATTCGATTTTCAGGATCAGTATATTCTTTAGTAACTTCTAGTTCATCAGCAATACTTTCTAATTCTATTTTCTCTTCTTCTAATGGGTCTAATTCTTGAACGATTTCTTCTATTTCTTGATTGTTTTCTTCAGAAATCTGTTCTTTTTCTTGTTGATTTTGAACTTCTTTTAGGTTAGCTATCTGTATTTTTAATGCGCTGATCTGTTCATTAATCATTTTCATTAATATTTCAATATTAAAATCCGCTTTTTTGATAAGCATTTGCTTTATACTTGCATTAGGTTCTGAAGCAATTTTAACAGAAAGAGATATGCTTTGTGCTATTATTTCTTCACGTTTTATTTCTAATTTTTTCAGTTGTGTGAAAAGATCAAGTGCTTTAAAGTTGTTGAACTCTGTAATTTGTATTTCTTCATAATATTTTTGATTAAGCATAGCTTGTTCATCAGCGAGAAGAGCACCTTTGTTTTCAGCATCTGCTTCTTCTTTAACTTGCTGATTTAACTCGTCATTAAATTCTTGTTGAGCTTGCTGTTGTAAAGAAGTTTGTTCTTCTGGTTTTATTAAGTTAGTTGCTTGGGGTGAAATTTGTTCATTGAAGTATTTAAGATGATTATTAAGAGCAAGTTGAAGTGCTTGAAGGCCACCAGGTGACAAAGCTGTTAACTTTACCATCAAAGCTTGATACGTTGTAGCTATAGAAATAAAGTTTTCTTCAAGTTGTAGACCTTCATTCTTAATTTGTTCGATGCTAAGAGGAGTCTTTCCTTGATTATTTGCATTTAAAAAAGCAATTAAAGCTTGTTTCAACTCTTGATATTTTGCAATTTGATATTGAAGTTTGAGTTGTTTTTTAAACCAGTGCATAATAGTTTTTCTATAGTCATATTTTAAAATTTTTTTATTTTCTTCGTCATCTTTTTTATCTTTTGCTCTGTCTTCTATTTCTTCCATAGAATATTTTGACTTTTTGTTTTTTTTATTTTTGTTTTTTTTATATGATCCTGAAGGTTTAGACATACCTTTCTTAAAGGATCCTACAGATTTAGTTATATATTTTTTATATGATCCTGAATGCATACCTTTCTGTCCTGAATATTTGTTATATGATCCTGAATGCATATAACTTGGTTTTCCAAAACTTACTAATGGCGAAGTAAGCAAGCAAACTGTCAGTAAAACTGATAAGAGTAGATTCTTTATAGTCATAATTTATCTCCCAATACGATTTAATCTAAAAACTATCGTCCTTTTATATCTATTATTACAAATTGTACTTATGTTTATCAATGGTTTGCGTTATAAAAGTTCAGTGTGAAATGTTTCGACCTGCTGATATATGATTAAGGTTCGATTTTAATAGGCTTCTATACTTTAATTGGTGAAGAGGTCAATAAAAAAGGATGGGAACAGCTGTTCCCATCCTTTTTTATTTTTACGGTTATTCTTTTATTTTACTGAGCAGCTGCTGCAACAACATAACCAATTTGTTGATCTATCTCGATGATGTTTTGAGTTAATTGAGCTACTTCATTTTCTATTTCAGATTTTCGTGCTGAACCAACACTTTCACCTGATAACTCATTTTGCAATCCTGTGATCTGTTCAGCATAATTATTTCTCCGTGCAATAGCATTGGCACGCGCAGCGTCTGTTAATTTGCCAGCTGTTTCAACTTGTTGTTGAGCTACTGTTGTTACACGAGGAGTTGCTATCCGTACAGTTCTAGGAGAGAAGTTTCTACGAGGAGTTAATTGTCTTGGGTTTCTATAAGAAGTAGTTCCACTTGTAGGAGCTATTAATATTGTTGTAGGAGTTACCGCAGGGGCTATTGCAGGTGCCGCAGTTGGCTGTGCTATAAAAGTATTACTTTGGCCAGCGACTTCTGGTGATCGTATAGAGCTTAAGTTTTGTCTAAGGTTACTTCTTCGTTGATTAAGGCTTGAAGTACGAGAACGTAATCCTTGATCAAGAGCTGTTCCTTCTGATACTCGTCCACTGTTTAAACTCTGTTCTATAGCTACTCCTTGTTGATTTATTTGATTTATTTCGTTGATAATAGCTTGTTCTTCTATTGATTGCGTTACATTATTTAAATCAGGTTTCACCGTTCTTGCAGTAGCAAATCTGCTAGCACCAAATCGTGATCGTGAAGATGTGCTTGCTCTGGCAGGTGAAGCAGTAGTTCCTGTCATTGTGCTATTTCTGCCTCTAGTAAATCTCGATCTTCCACCTTGAGTACTTACTCCAGATGAAGCAGTAGTTCCTGTAATTGTGCTATTTCTGCCTCTAGTAAATCTCGATCTTCCACCTTGAGTACTTACTCCAGATGAAGCAGTAGTTCCTGTAATTGTACTGTTTCTACCTCTAGTAAATCTTGATCTTCCACCTTGAGCACTTGCTCCAGGTGAAGCAGTAGTTCCTGTAATTGTACTGTTTCTGCCTCTAGTAAATCTTGATCTTCCACTTTGAGCACTTGCTCCAGATGAAGCAGGTGAGAAACGTGAAGAYATAGCRCCTCTATTTCCTCTGRTACTTCTAGAACTTATACCACTACCTCTAGATCTACCTCTTCCAAGAGCTCTTGAAATAGTGCTACTTATACCTGCTGTAGTAGTTCCAACAACGGGAGTAGATTGTGCAGGAATGGTTGTTGTAACAGTCGCTGTAACAACTTCTTTTTCAGCCATTATATTTTTTTGTTTTTCTAACGAGATCTGTTTTTGCTCTGCTACTTCAAGAACTTGTTGAATTATTTGTTGTTGATTTTTCATTGAAGTTTTTAGATTTACTAATGGTACCTTTTCTGCTTCAAGTAGTTTTATCTCGTCTGTTGTTTGAGCAGTCACTATTGCTGCATCTTTTTGATCGATTTCTTTTTGAAGAAAGATTATTGTTGCTTTGAGATTATTAATTTCAGCTTGGGCTGCAGTTTCTTGATTTTTAGCTGCTGTTAATGCTTCTTTGATCTGTTCCATTGTTTGTAGAGCTGTTTCTTCTTTGGTTGTAACTTCTGTTGTCGCGCCAGTGGTAGGATCAATAACTTCGGTAGTAGTGGTTGTTGTTTCTTCACCGGTTGCAGGATCAGCAACTACTTCTTCACTGCTTACTTCTGTTGTTTTGCCAGTGGTAGGATCAACAACTTCGGTAGTAGTGGTTGAGGTCTCTTCGCCGGTTGTAGGATCAGTTACAGTTTCAGTGTTTTCGGTACTGACTTCTGTTGTTACGCCAGTTGTAGGATCGATAACTTCAGTAGTAGTGGTTGCAGTCTCTTCGCCGGTTATAGGATCAGCAACTACTTC
>NVUD01000009.1 GCA_002401785.1 Candidatus Babelota bacterium | reverse complement strand
ATACAAAATTCATATATCCTCTTTTCTTTTTTAAATTTAATTAGTAAATAAAAATACAACTATWCTTTATTATGATGAATCTTTTTAAAAGTGTAAAACGCACATAGTAAAAAAATGAGAAATTTGAAAAATAATGAATCTTATATAAAAAAAAACAGATTTATTGATGTTTTAAAATAAAGCATAAAATAATAAAAGGGGTTGCTTTTAGTTAAAATAGATCATATTTTTTATATGCTTTGTTCAGTAAAAAATATTGAAGGTAAAATAGTTATTGTGTAGGGTTACGGTATTAATTTTAAAAGGAGAGAAATATGAGAATTTTGATCGCACTATTTTTGATAACATGTACTCAGTTGTCAGCTGGATTCGGAAACGTAGTAGACTCGGCTGGATTCGGAAACTTAGTAGACTTAGARTGGAAAAAATGTAGGTTAAATTTTGTACATGCATCTGTGTTTGGCAAAAAAAAAGAAGTGAGCAAGATGGTTATYGAAGCAWGTAAGAAAGGTTATTTATCTGGTCTTATTGCTACAAGAATATATGGTTATCCTTTCCTTTCTTTATCTTCAAAGTACAACTCAAAAACAATGAAACCTGATTCAAAAGAGAAACCATCAGGTTTTGAGTTGGAAATACTTAAATTACATTTTTTGAAAGCATGTATATCTGATGAACGATATCTAGTATATAAAATGCTTGCAGTAGCAAGTAATAAAGGCTACTTAAGCGATCTTACTTCTGCAAGCATAGATGGTATTTCTAGTTTTAATCTAGCTTGTGAGTATGGTCTTTCAAAGACAATGGTAGCTTTTCTAAGTTTTGATTTGTATCGTCAAGATGGTTTAGAAAAATTTGATGTTGACGAATTTATTTTACCTTTTGGCGATGAGTAGAAAACAAGGTGTTTTGTGAAGAAGGTATGTATCTTTACCACTATGTTGATGGAGGTAAAGAATTGCACTTACGCTTAACGATACTATTGAAGTAACGCTTGAATTTTTAAGAAAAAGAGATGCAATTTGTGGAAGAAAAAAATCATGGGATCATTTAAGTTTTATATCGTTTGTAGAGTTTGTTTTTAGTTTAAAAGGAGAGAAGTATGAGAATTTTTATCGCACTATTTGTAATTGCATTTACTCAGTTGTCAGCTGCATCTGGGAAACCATCAGGTAAAGAATGGAGAGAATTAGAAATGAAATTCTTTTCTACATGTGTGTATGAAGGGAAAGAAGGAGTAAAGAAAGTAATTGAAAAAGCAAAAGAGGGGGGGTATAAAGAAGAGCTTATGAGAGCAAAAATGGAAGATGGTTCAACATGTCTTCATCTAATTATGGACAGTCCTAAAGTTGAAGTAATAAAGTATTTATTAGAGGAAGGATGTGATCCTTTAGTCATTAATAATCTGGGTGAATCTCCATATCATTTGGCTATAGTATATCAGTGTTATTGTAACTTAAGGGCGATAGAAGATTATGTTATAAACAGAAAAATGAATAGTCGGCGATAATTTTTACTTTTCTTGTATGATCTGTCCATTTTCAATTCGTATATGTTCATGCATGAAAGAGCTTACTTTTTGATCATGTGTACARATRATAAGTCCCATGTTGTATGTCTTATGAAAGTGCATAAAAATTTCAATAATTTGTTGAGCATTTTCTGCATCAAGACTTCCAGTCGGTTCATCAGCAATAAGAAATTGAGGTTTATTGAAGAGGGCTCGTAAAATAGCTATTCGTTGTTGTTGGCCACCTGAAAGTTGATAAGGGAGATAATCTCTTTTCTCGTACAAATGTACCTGTTTTAAGAATTCATACGCTTCATCGAGGCATTCTTCTCTTGGTCGACCTTTGATGAGCCCGGGAAGAATAACATTTTCAAGAGCAGAAAGTTCATTGATGAGGTAGTGGAATTGAAAAACAAGACCGATACTATCCATTCTAAATCGTTCTCGTTCGTAATTGTACATGATCTTTAAATTTTTTTCATTATAAAAAATACTGCCTGCTGATGGTTCATCAAGTCCGGCAAGAAGGTGCAAAAAAGTTGACTTTCCACTTCCTGAAGATCCTGTGACAGCGTAACTTTTTCCTTCAGTAAACGAATAGCTTATATCTGTCAATACGTTATGAACGTATGTTCCTTCAATAAATCGTTTATGAATATTTTTAGCAATAAGTTTTGATGGTTCACGCATAGAATTTACCTCATTCTTTTAAATATAAGACTTTTTGAGGGTGTCGAATTATCTATATAAAGTCAATTAAAGAGAATTTCTGAATCTAGAGATACTCTTTTTTAAAATCATTTCACACTGTTGAGTTCGTATAGATGACTGGTATAAGATGATAATCAGGAATAAAAGAAGAGGGACTTGGTTCTTTGTATATTAGGGGTGCAAAAATTGAATCAAGTATAAAACATTTTGCATGTTAATGGGGGGGAAGTCATGGAAGACCGAAAAGAGATCTATTCAATGGATGAAATGTCACAAACTTTACCAGTTATTCCAACGATTGATGTAGTGGTATTTCCTAATATGGTTGTTCCACTGTTGGTCTTGGATGAAAAAATTATAAAGGGAATTAATGCTGCGTTAGAAGGAAATAAAAAAATATTATTACTTGCAACAAAGCCACAATCGTCAGGATATCAGGGCCCAATCGGCATACAAGATTTATACACAACTGGTACCATTAGCCACATCATGCGGTCTATGGCATTGCCCGATAATGGTATTAAAGTTCTAGCACAAGGTATAGCACGTGCGACTGTTAGTGAAATTGTTTCAAGTAAAGATATGTTATTAGTAAATACGGATCCATTGCCTTTTGATATGATGGAAGATGCACATGTTGAAATTGATGTAAAAATTCGAGATATTATCAGTCTGACTGAAAAAGTGAGCACGTTGGGTAAAAATTTTGGTCCTGACTTTCAAATGATTATGAGTCAAATTAATGATTCAGAAAGAATTATCGATTTTCTACTGTCGCATCTAAATATTACGATTGAACAGTCACAGCAGCTTTTAGAAAGAACGACAATGGTCGATCTTTTAGGTGGGATCTATGATATTTTACAAGCAGAAATTGAAGTAAGTAAAGTACAAGAAAAAGTGAGAGTTAATGCTCGAGAGTCCATTAATAAGTCACAACGAGAATATTATTTGCGAGAACAACTGAAGGCGATTCAAAAAGAATTAGGGGAAGAAAGCGAATCAGATATTGAAGATATCAAGGAAAAAGCTGCAAAAATGAATCTTTCTGATGAAGCTTCTTTAGAAGTGAAAAGACAGATTCGTCGTCTTGAAAAAACAGCTGCAGATTCGTTAGAGGCTGTTGTTATTCGTAATCATTTGGAATGGGTACTTGCGTTGCCATGGGATGCATTGACAGAGGAAAATAAAGATTTGCTTCATGCTAAAGCTGTTTTAGATGAAGACCATTTTGGTTTGCATGATGTGAAAGAGCGTATTTTAGACTATTTATCTGTTCGTTCATTGCGTGATCAGTGTAGAACGCCTATTTTATGTCTGGCTGGTCCTCCAGGTGTTGGAAAAACATCACTTGGTCGATCAATTGCACGAAGTCTGAATCGTAATTTTTTTAGAATAGCACTTGGTGGGATGCATGACGAATCTGAAATTCGTGGGCATCGAAGAACCTATGTTGGTGCTTTACCAGGTCGTCTGATTCAAGCAATGCGTAAGGTGCAAAGCTTGAATCCTTTAATTGTTATTGATGAGATTGATAAATTAGGAAATTCTGGTCGTGGAGATCCTGCTTCAGCATTGTTGGAGGTTTTAGATCCAGAGCAAAA
This sequence comes from Candidatus Babelota bacterium, assembly GCA_002401785.1. Classification (GTDB taxonomy): domain Bacteria; phylum Babelota; class Babeliae; order Babelales; family CAZZPM01; genus CAZZPM01. The sequence goes on along the minus strand of NVUD01000009.1, from coordinate 45,792 downwards.
TAATCAATTTTATGATAACTATTTGGGTATGAACTTTGATCTTTCTAAGGTTATGTTTGTCACCACTGCAAATGATATCAGTAATATTCCTGGTCCATTGCGAGATCGTCTTGATATTATTCAGCTTTCTGGATATACCCGTGAAGAAAAATCAGAGATTGCGAGTCGCTATTTAATTCCAAAAGCTATATATTCTTCTGGCTTAGAGTCACACAAAATAGAAATAAGTGTTCCTGTTATTAATCAAGTTATTTATTCGTATACGCGTGAAGCTGGTGTTCGTGAACTTGAGCGAACAGTACAAAAACTCTGTTCTAAATATGCACGTTCTTTGATTGAGACAAATAAAGGAGTTGATTTTTCAGTTGATAATCTTACTAAGTACTTAGGGCCACAACGTTTTTCTGCAGAAGATTTTATTTTTACTGATAGAGTTGGCGTCACCAATGGATTAGCATGGACATCATGTGGTGGTGAATTGTTACAGGTTGAAGCAGTACTTATGAAGGGAACAGGCAAGTTTATTCTTACAGGACAACTTGGTGATGTTATGAAGGAGTCAGCACAAGCAGCAATGACGTATGCACGAGCACATATGGATTCTTTTGGAATAGATTCAAAAAAATTTACTGAATATGACTTACATATTCATCTGCCTGCAGGTGCGATACCTAAAGATGGTCCATCTGCTGGTGTAACACTGTTAACCTCAATTTTGTCAGCATTAACCGGTCGGCGTATTAATGGTAGATTTGCGATGACGGGCGAGCTTAATTTACAGGGAAATGTTCTTCCTATTGGTGGATTAAAAGAAAAAATTCTTGCAGCAAAACAGTATGGCCTTGATCATGTGATCTTACCGAAACAGAATCAAAAAGATATGATCAACATGGGTGAGATAATAAAAGGAATTGAGATATTATGGGCAGAAAATGCTCGTGAGGTTCTTGATTGGGTTCTACTTCCAAAGATATAAAAAAAAGAGTATTAATTCTTTGAAAGGGAGTCGTTTTTTCGACTCCCTTTTTTGTTTCATGAATAACTATCTATTCCAGACTGAAGAACTCTGTCAAATTGTATTGAATTTTTAAAAGAAAATCAGACTGTTTTTTTATATTATTTAAATAAATATTAGGATTAGAAGCTCTTTCCTCTTTTTGTTTATGAGCTCTTGCTTAAATATTTTTTTTTGTTTTACTATGCGAATATATTTTTATCCTGAGAGGAGATTATGGTATGGAAGATAAGTCGCACTCGGATAGCGAACGTAGTTGTAAAATTGCAAAGCCAAAAAGGTGATCTGCAAATCTTTTTACGTGCCTGCTTTAGAATAGCTCTCGCATCTACTTTTCTGTACATTATTTATTCTTTTATTTCTGTAGCTACTGATGTTTCATTATTATCTTGCACATTCCATCGATGGCAGATATTAGACTTGCGTCATTCTTTATCAGATACTTGTGAGCAACATGTAGAAAAAGGTCTTACTTTATGGAAGTTGCCAGCATTTGTGCACTCTTTGAAAGAAAGCAACCCATATATACATTCATATTTTATGACAGTTCGGGGAGTTTTTGGGTATTCACTTTTTTTACGAGGGTATCCTCTGATTTGTAAAATGAATAATGATCTGATTCTTGATTCTAATGGGAGATTATATTCGATAAAAAGAGTAAAATATGATTATTCTGATTCATTAGAAAATGTTTATATTGATGATGAAGTTCTTAAATCTTGTGATCTGAAAAAATTTATTAACCCTCTGCGTCATCTTGTAAGTAAAGGATGGCAGATTTCTATAGTTACCCCTGATGATATTCAGCTTTTTGATGATGCATATAAAAAACATGTCGTCACATGTAATACAGATTCGTATGAAATGTGCGAAAAATACAGAGTATTTTTTAGTGAAATGGAAATAAAAAGTCGGTTGCGTCTTAAAAAAAAACAGCAATTATTATTTGATATGCGTTTTCAAAGTCAAATAGTTGTTACAGCTATTAAACAAAGGGGGACTGCGTTATGAATGTTTTACGTGGAGGGAAGGTGCTTACAGCAGTAGATATAGGAACAACAAAAATTTGTGTTCTTATAGGTGTAGCTGATGGAAAAGGTGGAATCGAGGTCATTGGYATAGGGTCAGCGCCATCTCATGGCTTGAAAAAAGGAGTGATTGTTGATATTGGCTTAACTGTACAGGCGATAAAGAAAGCTGTTGCACTTGCAGAACAAAACTCTGGCTTATCTGTAGGCTCTGCAGTGGTCGGTATATCTGGTGGTCATATTCAATCATTTAATTCAACAGGAGTTGTTGCTATTAAGCGACGTGATGTTATGCCTGATGATATTGAACGGGTTATTGAAGCTGCAAAAGCAGTTCCAATTCCTCAAGATCGAGAAATTTTACAAATTATTCCACAGTATTTTCGTGTCGATGGTCAGGAAAATCTGTTAGATTCATTAGGAATGCATGGAATTCGGTTAGAAGCACAAGTGCATATTATCACAGGTGCTGTTTCTTCAGCACATAATATTATTACAGCATGTGAATTGGCAGGTTTGAAGGTAGAGGATATTGTATTAGAACAGATAGCATCAGCTGAGGCAGTACTTACTGATTCAGAACGTGAGCTGGGTGTTGGTATTCTTGATATTGGTGGAGGCACTTCTGATTTTGCGCTTTATCGATCTGGTCGTATTATGCATTCAAAAGTAATACCAATAGCTGGCAATCATTTTACTAATGATCTTGCTATTGGACTTGGTTCTTCATTAAAAGTATCTGAAGAAGTAAAAAAAAAATATGGCTTTGTTACTGAAGGAGAATACATACATTTTGATAATGATGTACTTGAGTTAATCCGTGAAGTTGACCAACAAGTAAAGAAAGTCGATCTGTACAGAGTGTATCAGGTATTGAACCCTCGCGCAGAAGAAGTGTTTGATTTTTTACATGAAGAAATAATGTTGAATCATTTAAAAGAGGTTATGCCACTCGGTTTAGTTTTAACTGGAGGAGGTTCTTTATTACGTGGCATGGAAGAATTAGCAGGTGAAGTGTTAGATATTCCAATTAGAATTGGTGTTCCATTTTCTTATAGCGATGAATATTCTTTACTGGTTCCAGATAGTATAAAAAGTCCGATATATGCAACAGGATATGGTCTTCTTTTATATGCGGTCAGGAGTCAGCAAGCAGTATCTGAATCATTGAAAAATGTTCCGATAGTATCGCGTGTTTTGCATCGTATGAAGTCATGGATTTATGAATATTTATAAGGTAGGTCATTCTTAATGAAGGGAGAGTCTAGTGATCGAACTTAATGTAGAGCAAGAATTGAAAGTAGTATCAAACGCATCTATCAAGGTGATGGGTGTTGGAGGTGCTGGAGGAAATGCTATTAATAGCATGATACAAGCTGGTGACATAGAAGAAGTAACATATATTGTTGCAAATACTGATGCACAAGCGTTGAATTTGTCACAGGCCTCAGAAAAAATACAGCTTGGTAGTAAAATTACTAAAGGTCTTGGGGCAGGATCAAATCCAGAAGTTGGTCGTAGAGCAGCAGAAGAAAGTATAGAGGATATTATCAATGCTATAACTGATGCGGATATTTTATTTTTAGCGGCAGGGTTAGGGGGAGGGACCGGCTCTGGGGCATTACCTGTTATTGCAGCAGCAGCAAAAGAGCAGGGAATCTTAACAGTTGCTATTATTACAAAGCCTTTTTTATTTGAAGGAAAAAGACGTCTGTCTTATGCAGAGCATGCAGTTGAGCAACTCTGTTCAGTAGTTGATACATATATTGTTGTTCCTAATCAAAAGTTGCTTGCAGTCGCTGATCCTAAAGTATCAATGATGGATGCATTTACGTTATCGAATAATGTACTGCATCAAGCAATTAAAGGTATTTCAGATATTATTATTAAAACAGGTCTTATCAATGTAGATTTTGCTGATGTTCGTGCTGTTATGAAGGATATGGGACGTGCAATTATGGGAACAGCACAGTGCAAAGGCGAGGATCGTGCTGCAAAAGCTGCGCTATCAGCCATTAATTCGCCACTTCTTGAAAATATAAACATTGGTGGAGCGTCTGGTATTTTAATTAATATTACTGGTAATAGCGATCTTGGGTTACATGAAATTAATGATGCAGCTCAGGTAGTTTATGACATGGTAAGAGAGGACGCAAATATTATTTTAGGTTCTGTTATTGACCCATCAATTAATGATGAAGTTATGGTTACAGTGATTGCAACAGGATTTAATGAAAAGAAAGAAGATACGGCTTTTGGACTTGCAGAAGAGAGTAACGATGACTTGTTGAAAGTAAAAAAAAAGCCAGTGGTTGTTGAGCAATCATCTTATGATATGTTGATGGAAGACTCCTCCAAGGAAGAATCAGTAGTAATTAAAGAAGCAAAAAGGGATGACTTTTATGATATTGATACTCCTACATTTTTAAGAAAAAAAATGGAGTCTAATCAGAAGAGTTAAACAAGGAGTATGGTTTGTGGAAATATAGTAAAGGATCGATGTAATGCGGTCCTTTATTTTTTATAGAAATTATATAAAATATCAGAGTGGAATATATATGATTTTTATTGATGATAAAAGGTATTGAGAATGAACAGCGGTGTGAAAATATATTTTGGTGATGCGCATGATAATATGACGAAGGAATATCAAAAGAATATCCAATCTATGGATACTTTGTTGTATCAAAAAAATATAAAAAGTCTGTATGCTGTTCAACAGATTCATGGGATAAGCCATGTTGTTCTTGATGAGGTTGCAGATGGATCACATGTTTTGGCTGAAGAAGCAGATATTCTCATTACCAATAAAAAAAATATAGGAATAGCTGTATTCACAGCAGATTGTGTTCCATTATTATTATATGCGCCAGATAAAGAGGTTATTACTGCTGTTCATGCCGGATGGAAGGGATCAGTAAAAGGAGTTGCCGCTCGTGCAGTTGACTTATTAATAGAAAACTTTGAAATAGATTCTAATAAATTACAGATTTTTATAGGACCAAGCATTCATTTACCCTGCTTCGAAGTTGGTAAAGAAGTCATTGAAAAGGTGCAAGAAACATCGTATGAGCGTATGACATTGTATGTAGGTAAGGAAGATGGGAAAACGTATTGTGATCTTGTTGAATTAAATATTCAATTTCTACTTTCTCGTGGCTGTTTATTCCGGAATATCAATAGACGAGAAAGCTTCTGTACTCTCTGTATTCCTACATATCACTCATCTCGTCGAAATGGTAAGCAAAGTATGGGGCGACAAATAAGCTTTATCGCTCTGAGGTAGCAAATATTTAATTCTTAGGTATGCTTTTAACATAGATTATAATTACGCGCTTTAGGATAGGTTGAGGAAAATTTGATATGAAAAAAATTATTATTGGTTTTTTATACAAGAGTTTATTGTTATTCTTTCTAGTGGGTATTTATGGTGGGAGAGTTCAGGCAGCAGGTCAACCTATGCCCCTCATTATTTTGTCTTTAGGATCAAGTGAATCAGGAGATGTGAGAAGTTTCTTTCAGGCATGTATGGATAATGATACAAAAAAAGCTCAAGAAATTTTTAATAAAAATAAAAAAAAGCAGATTGTTTTAAATGATAAACAATATAAGATGACCCATCTTCTTATTAATAATTTTGGTATTTGGGAAGGCAGTAATGGAAAGATAAGTATTTTACAGCTTGTTTCAGAGCATGGTAATATAGATCTTTGTCGATTAATTCTTCCCATTATAGAAGAAATGAAAAAAATACTTTCATTTGATATTATAAATTATAGAACAGATAGATGTCCAACAGCCCTTGATTTAGCAGTTAATGGAAATCACAAAGAATGTATTAGATTATTGTTACGATATGGAGCAATAATGAATGAACGATGTTTAATATATTTATTTTCTACTTCCCTCGATCTATCCAAAGCGTGATCACATGATTAGATATTTAGACTGAAGTTACGCAACAATTTTTATTAAATAGTATATAAAAAATAAGACCCTGCATAGCATTTGCTTACAGGGTCTTATTTCGTTTCTTTTAAAAAGAACTACTCAGCTGTAGTCTCTTCTTTAGCTTCTACTGCTGTGATATCTTCAGGAGCGTTTGCTTCTTCTTTGATATCAGTTGCAGCTACTTTGATAAGTGTTGCAGCTGTTTCTTCAATCGCGTCTGTAGTTACGTCTGCTTGTACATTGTAAGTTACTGCGCTTAAAATTGCTGCTAAAAATATTTTTTTCATATGTATATCCTTTTTTGTAAGAGATTGTATAAGTACCATAAAACTTAATTTGTACATTAGGGTATTATATAAATTAAGTCAATTTTTTTATGTTGATTATGATTTTGCCAAGAGGAAATATTTGTTAAAATAGCTCTACTGAGCAAGTTTATTTTTTATAGATAATAAAGCAGTTTTGATATCTGAAATACTGTTTTGCAAAACAATTTGGTTTTTTGAAGGAGCAACTAATTGACTCTGGTTAACCTCTTTAAAAGAGGTGCTGACTTCAGCATGAGTTGTTATTTGAGTTTTATTTTGATTGTCTGTTAATTCAGAAGGGCTAGTTTCAAGTAAAATGTTTTCTTCTGGTATGTTAGGTGAGTCGTCAACTGTGCTTTGAGCAGGGGTAAATGAATTGTCTTTACACTCTGTTTTTTTGGAGGATGTTTTAAGATTTTCTCGTACTTGTCGGATTGAGAGTGATTCTTCATGAATCATCCGTTTTATTTTTTTAAAAAGCAGTATCTCTTTTTCTGAGTATAAGTGTGGTGAAGCTGTAGACAAATCAAACTCTTGTTCCCATCGTTTAATTGTTGACTTCTTTATTTTAAGAAGGCCTGAAAGTTCACTGATTTTTAATTTTTTCGGTTCTTTTTTATTCTGTGTGAGCATGTGGAGCTCCTTACTCATAATTTTTTTTGACAGATATCAATTAGAATTATTTTTTAATATAGAAGAAAGCTTTTTTGAAAATAAAGAGTTTTTGAGAAAGAGATGGAGAACTCTTCTTGGCTTACGTTAAAAAATATGCTAAATTTTGCCTTTCATTAAGTTCTTTCAATTAGTCTCTTTTTCAGAAGGTTATAAAGTATGGATAAAAAGTTTTTTTATTCGATGATGTTTTCAACTGTTGCAGTTCTTGCATTGCAATATTATTTTTCTTCGAATCGTATGGATGTAGAAGCTGTTCAATTAGCTGGTCAGTCGTTTAAAGCTCCTGTTAGCAAGGAGATACGCCCTTTGTTTAAAGAGCTTGATTTTGTTGATAATGAAAAACTYTCAAAAGAATCGCTTGAAACAATTGARACTGARARGCTTGTTGTTCAATTTTCAAATCATGGTGGAGCACCTGTTTCAATTACTATGAAAAAGTATACTGATAAACAGGGGAATGGTTTACGTATGTTTGATCATACGGGATATAGCGAGCGAGAGAAAAGATCATTTGCTCTGGTTATGGGAGACGATGGTTCGGCAGCATATAATTATGTGTTGAAGGAAAAAACTGATAATTCTGTAACATTTGTAGCAGATACAAAAGAGTGGAATATTATTAAAAAATATGAGATTTCTTTAGATACATATGTTATGAATGTAACGCTTTCTGTAGAGCCGCGATCAGCTCAAGTCGACGCTGTTATTCCACGTTTATTTGTGTCAGGTCCTTTCATTGAAGGGTTGAGTGACAACACAGTGAATGGTTTTGTGCAAAAAACTGATGCTGTATCATTTGAAAAAGTCTCTTCATCACAAGAAAGTGAATGGTTTTGGGTTTCTCCTTACTGTTTAGGTGTGGAAGATAAATATTCAGCACAAGGATTGATTTCAGATCCAGAAAAATTTGTAAAACGTGCTTATTACAAGCGTATAGAAAAGAAACAGCTACAAATAGTTTTTGAAGGCAATCCTGTTGAAAAAAAACAATCATGGAATTTAAGTTTCTATGTTGGACCAAAAACGCTTGAAAGTTTRTCATCAGTAAGAGATGATCTTGACGGGTTATTATCATTTGGATGGTTATCAAGAATTTGTAAATGGTTGTTATGGTTTTTGCAGCTGTTGTATCAGTATTTTCAAAACTATGGTATAGCGATTGTTGCTTTAACAGCATTRATAAAAATACCATTTTTACCTTTTATGATATTTGCAAAAAGTCGTATGGAAAGAATGCAAAAGTATCAACCGACTATTGAGCATATTAGAAGAAAATACAARGATGATGTRCAAAAACAGCATGAAGAGATGATGAGTTTCTACAAAGAGCATAATCTTTCTCCAACAACACAARTGTTGGGATGTTTRCCACTGTTTTTACARATGTTTGTTTTCTTTTCATTRTAYCGTGTTTTAAATAAYTATATTGAATTGTATCAGGCTCCGTTTTTTGGATGGATTACTGATTTRTCAGCAAAAGATCCGTATTATGTTTTGCCAATTGTWATGGGTTTAGCAATGTTAGGACAACAGATTGTTACACCAACAAAAGATAGTAGGCAGCGAGTTGCGATGCTCTTTCTTCCATTTGTATTAACAGCTYTGTTTATGAATTTTCCTGCTGGCATGGTTCTGTATTGGCTTTCAAATAATATTTTTACTATGTTGGAAGAYAAGTTTCGACGAACTTTTTTTGCATAAYTTGCATAAGTAAGGAGAGAGTCGTATGGCACGTCAGYTACCATCATTACAGAAATTGGTTGGGCAGTTACAAAAAATTCCTTATCTTGCTTCGAAAAATATATACAAGGTTGTYGGATATTTTTTAGAGGCTTCAACAGAAGAYATTGAAAAATTATGCCAGGTTTTGCATGAAGCAAAGGATACTATTGATTTCTGCCAATCTTGTTTTAATTGGGCAGAAATCAATCAAAAGTGTGTTATTTGTCAGGATGCTTCTCGTAAACAAAATATTATTTGTRTTGTAGAAACATGGCATGAYTTGATGGCAATTGAGCGTGCTCAGGAATATAAGGGAGTATATCATGTTTTAGGTGGTGTACTCTGTCCGTTGAATGGAATTGGTCCTGATGAAATACGAATTAAAGAATTATTAACTCGTATCAATGAAGAAACGGAAGAGATAATTTTTGGAACTAATCCAACTCCTGAAGGTGAAACAACAGCAAGTTTTATTGCTACCAAATTATCAAGTCATCTTTTAGTTTCTAAGTTTGCAAGTGGTGTTCCAGCYGGATCAAGCTTGGAGTTCATTGATCGAGTTACTATTAATAAAGCATTGAGTGGTCGACAGCCATTTTGATGATACTTGGACGTACGATGTACGCATCCATTTTTTTATTTTTACTATTAAATATCTCTATAGCTTCATCGAGCTCTTTACAATCGATTCAAAAAATACTRTTAACAAGTGATTATCAAGGATCTGAGARTAAAGATACTTATTGGGCASGTGGTAATGTTTCAGCAGTTATTAATGATCGTTTATCTATTTCAGCTGATCGTCTGTTGTATRATTCAAAGTCAGAGAAGATTATTTGTTATGGGTCAGTAAAACAACCTATTTTTATTACAATGGGTGAAGTTACTCTTCTGTGTCACTCACTATTATTTGATTTAAAAAACGAACAGTTTGTATTGAGTAATCTGGTGATGAGATGTAAAAAATGTCGTTTAYATGCTGAGCGAGGAACTYTCTTTCTTGATGGTCAGGCTGTTCTGTATGATGCTCGTTTTACTTCATGCAATCATAAAATATCTCACTGGGAGTTTTTAATAAATAAAGTTTGTTTAACAACAAAGCAGAAGCTTATTGTGCATGGTGTTTCATGTCGATGGTGGCAAAAAATAACAATTCCTTTGCCTATTAATACTCTTTTATACTCGCTTAATCCCTGCTCTGGTTTTTTATTCCCAACTTTTTTTACTGAAAAACGAGGGGGGTTTGGTGTTGAAATCCCATATTATTCACTTTTTAGTGATGCTTTTGATGCAAAGCATGTTTTGCATGCGGAATCAAAAAAGGGTATTGCTCTGTTGGAACGGCTTCGGTTTTCTTCGTCTTCTTTTAAAGGAGAGCTGGTTGGTGGGTATGNAGCTTTATGGGGTTATGATGATGGCATTGAATCTACRCGYCTTGATAGAKCRCCTTTTTTTATGCATGGAAATCTGTATGGATCAAGTTCTGATAAAAAAAATGATCTATCTTGGATGTTTTATGCTTATGAAGGTAATGTTTTACAACCATCACGTTGGATGTTTCAGCCACTATTTTGGCAAAATCAGGATTCTGCTTATTCAGGAAAATTTCGAATGAAAAGTTCATTTTTAGAAGTATCTACAGGTTTTGATGCATTATTTTATAGTACTTCAAATAGCTCCGTAAAAAACAATGATATAATACTTGTTAATAAAACATATAATTCTTTATTAAGAGGTCCATACTTTTCATTTTTAAAAAATATATACTCTTCTTCAAAAACTTGGATGTTGAGGCCTCGTTGCATGGTAGATGCATTACATGTATGTAAACAAAGTTCATCAGTAGTTTGCAAACAGTCTGAGAATAGTTATTACATTCCAGGGAAAAGAGAGGTTCTATCGCAAGATGCCGTTTTACGACTGCAGGGCGATCTCGTTTCACATTTTTTTATACGTGGGATGGATTATGTATGGCATACAGAACTTCATCCTGGATTTGTTTTATATCATAAAAGTATTGAGAAAAAAAAAGATGGAGATCATGGATTTTTTTCATTTCGTTTGCAAAGTTCTTGGTCGTTTCCAGAGTATTTTGTTCTTACAAGTGAAGCCTCTTATCGTATGTTTTCTTCGGTTAAATTCTGTTATCAACCAATTCAGTTACAATCAGATGATGTTTTTCAAGGGTATGATTTATATGATTATCGATATCATGAATCTCTTCTCTGGTATCAGCTTAAAACRACTRTGCGAACAWGTAGTTGCTTTGGATATTGGAATTTTTTGCAAGGAGTTGATTGGTCAGATGAACAGATGCGTGATCRAAARMAGAAATGCTTRAAATYKGGTAYYTCTTTYCCATGGAAATCACRMTTCTATCTAGAAASTCAAAAGGCTGGRTATTCATTATCAGYTGAAGGTGAGTGGGGRTGTAGAGAAAATTTTTTACATATGTTTTCGCTGCTTGCTTGGCAGGAGTTTTCTGCACTTCGTTATGAAGTTAGGTATGTTTATCTTTCTTCTGAATTAGCTTCCATACGATCATTACGAGATATTGGCCACTTTGGTGTTGCTGCTGTAAAAATAAAACTTGGAAAATGTTTTGAAAGTTCTTACCAGGGGTGGTGGCAGCTGTATGCAAAAAATAGTGGAAATTTATCTTTACGATTAAAGCGGCAAGTTGCAAAAATATGGTGGAATTTTGATTGTTGGCGTCTTGGAATAGGGTTAGAGTATGAGCAATATTCTGTTTTTCAAATAACAAAAAATGCTTGGCATATGATATTTTCAGTACGATTGCTTTTTTCTGATTGAGAGAAAAATAAGGCGAATATGTATTAAAAACAGTATAGTTTTGTTAGGATACTATAATGTTTTAAAGGAAATATTCATGGAGCAATAAAAAGGAATAGTAGATGAATCAGATAATGAAAAAAGAGGTGTATGCAGCACGACGAAATCTGTTAATTGAAAAAATTTCTCAAAGTACAAATTCTACAGATTTTGTACTAATTCTTATGGGTAATTTTGAAGATCATTGGTATAATTTTCGACAAGAGAGCACATTTTTTTATTTGTCCGGAATTGAAGAGCCGGGAAGTTTATTATGTATCAAAAGTGATGGATCTACCTCTTTATTCATTCCACAGTATCCTGAAGTTCGATCTATGTGGGTCTCAGGAGTTATTTTACCTGCAAAAAAAGGATCTGAAGAGGCTCTTCAGCGTGGTCTTGATGAAGTTGTTTATTTAGGAGATGCTTGGAGTTCTTTATCTGCAACATTGCTTTTTAACGAATCGCATTATAAACATATTACTACAGTGCTACAGGAGTATGYATCGTCTGGGTACGRTCTATGCTTTGCAATGAATCCAYCATCTTTATATGTTTCTCAAAATATTATTTTACCAGAAATAAAAAAATTAGCKGGYATTGAAAATAGCATTGATATTTCGTCATTKATTCATGAAATGAGAAGAACCAAAAGTGTTGARGAAATTAGTTTTTTGCATGAAGCTATTCGAATAACAGCTGCCTCACATGAAGCTGTTGCACAAATGATTGCTCCTGGAGTATCTGAGTATGAATTACAATCATGTATTGAATCAATTTTTTTATACTTAGGCTCAGAGGGTCCAGCTTTTCCAAGTGTTATTGCTACGGGTACAAACAGCACCGTGTTGCATTACACAGCTAGAAAATCTACSATTCGTGATGGTGATGTTGTYTTAGTGGATATTGGAGCWTTGTATGGTCGATATGCAGCTGATATTTCAAGAACATATCCAGCATCAGGRYTGTTTACTGATCGTCAAGCAGAGATATATAATCTTGTTTTACAAGCACAAAGATATATAGAGGATCATGTCCGACCAGGGATGTTTTTATATAATCAGCAAGAACCAGATAAATCACTACATCAYTTAGCCGTAAAATTTTTTGAATACCATGGTTGYGCTCAATATTTTACTCATAAAATAGGTCATTTTTTAGGTCTGGATGTGCACGATGTTGGTGATACAACTAAGCCTTTGTTAGAAGGAGATGTTATTACAATTGAGCCTGGTATTTATTTGCCATCTGAGAAAATTGGCGTTAGGATCGAGGATGATTATGTTATAGTAGAGGATGGATTTGTCTGTTTGAGTGATGATATTCCCAAAAACATTGAAGAAATTGAGGATCTTATGAAYTCATCCGAAAAAGAGGTTTGTGATCATGCATGAAGTTACTAGAGGAAGAGAAACACGATTTGTAGTAGTAACAGGTGGTGTCTGTTCATCAATAGGTAAGGGTGTTTTRGTTTCTTCTTTAGGTATTTTATTAAAAAGTGCGGGATATTCAATTTCAGTTGTGAAGTGGGATCCGTAYTTAAATGTTGACTCAGGAACGATGTCTCCATTAGAGCATGGTGAGGTTTTTGTTACAGATGATGGAAGTGAGACAGATCTTGATTTAGGACATTATGAAAGATTTCTAGATRTTTCATTGGGCAAAGATTCTTCTTTGACAGCAGGAAAGTTRTTTAATAAAATTTTGAGCAAAGAGCGTGCAGGCGCTTTTTTAGGGCGATGCATTCAACTGGTTCCTCATGCAGTTGATACAATTAAACAGTATTTATTTGATTTGGCTKCTAGCTCTCAAGCAGATATTGTTTTAATTGAAATAGGGGGAACTGTTGGTGACATTGAAGGGGARATTTTTTTAGAAACAATCCGTCAATTAAAAAGAGAGCTTTCAGAAGGAATGATGACGTTATGTCACTTGAGTTATGTGCCATATTTAGGGTGGGCCAATGAAGTAAAAACAAAGCCAACTCAACATAGCGTTATGTTAATGAAAAAAGCTGGTATTATCCCAGATATGCTCTTTTTAAGAACAGATTTTGATGTTGATGCTTCAATAAAATCTAAAGTAGCTTTATTTTGTGATGTTGCTGAAGAGGCAGTTTTTCAGCTCAAAACATATTCAATTATTTATAAGCTTTTCAATTCTTTGAATTCTCAGGGAGTAAGTGAAGTTTTACAAAAGATTATGGGAATMARGTCGCCTAAAAAAGCTGATTTRTCTTCATGGAATACGTTGATAGATTCAATTCAAGAAGCTGATAAAGAGATTCATATTGGTATTGTGGTAAAATATCATGGAAGYAATGATCCATATATGAGTGTTATTGAAGCATTAAAGGCAGCTTCTTATAAAGTTAATGTGCGTCTTGTAGTTGATTATATAGAGGCTGGGTTATTAGAAAAGGGCGATGAAAAAGCGTTAGATCTTTTACATTCTGTTGATGGTATTGTTGTTCCTGGAGGATTTGACAAAAGAGGATTTGAAGGAAAGGTTATTGCTGCTCAATGGGCTCGAACCTATAAAAAACCTTTTTTAGGGCTYTGTTTGGGAATGCAAGTTATGCTTGTTGAAGCMGCTCGATCKCTTTGTGGGTTTAAAGATGCATCTAGTACTGAAATTGATCCAACTACTCAGTATCCAATTGTCTCAATGCTGGAGGAGCAACGAGTTGTAAAGGTTAAGGGAGCATCAATGCGTTTGGGTTCGTATGAATGCACTATTATGCCTCAGACTCGTGCATATGATGCATATCAAGAAAATTTAGTACATGAAAGACATCGTCATAGATATGAGTTTAATAATCAGTATCGTCATGATTTAGAAGCGGTAGGTATTCAGTTTTCAGGTATCCATAGAGAGCACGATTTGGTTGAAATATCGGAGATGAAAGAGCATCCATTTATGATTGGTGTACAGTTTCATCCTGAGTTTTYATCTCGGCCTTTAAARCCMCACCCACTTTTTGTGGAGTTTTTTAAGACGATTGTCGATCTAAAAAATTAAAATTTAAATTTGACCAATATTAGATTTTTAGATACTATGATATATAGTTTTCACAGGCTTCCCCGTTGTCTGTGGTCAAGATTATATCGTTGTTTTTGATAAAAAATTAATAGAAAAGGCTTCCAATCATGGATATGAACAAGGCATTTGTTTTAAAAAATGAACAAAGAGACCCTAAGTGGATTGTTATTGATATAAAAGATCAAATACTTGGTCGGGTATCAACTCGTATAGCAGATATTTTGCGGGGTCGTCATAAGGCTGAGTATACACCACATACAGATACTGGAGACTATGTTGTGGTTATCAATTGTGAAAAGCTCAAGCTAACTGGTAAAAAATGGAGCGACAAGATCTATAAGCGTTATTCAGGATACCGTGGTGGTTTGAAAGAAACAACAGCTAAAGATGCTTTTGCAAAGAATCCAGCTTTTTTAGTTGAGTCAGCTGTACGTGGAATGTTACCAAAAAGTAAAATGGGACGAGCAATGTTTAAAAAGCTTCGTGTTTATGTTGGTGATAAACATCCACATACTGCACAAGTATAGTAATTGCTTTTTCTTATAAAAAGATAATTGTTGAGCCGGCATTAAAAGTGCCGGCTTTTTTTATGGAGGAGAAGGTTTCGTGTTGCAAAAAACAGTATCYCAAGTGGTCTCTTTTGAAGGAGTCGGGGTTCATTCTGGTAAGCATGAAAAAATAWGCTGTTATCCTRCGCCAGAAGATCATGGAATTATTTTTGAACAATCTGTAAGCAAGGTGAAAATTRTCATTGGCAAATCGATTCCTATCGCAACAGACTGTGCAACAGTCTTTGCTCAGGAAGAGTGGAGGTTGAGCACAGTCGAGCATTTTATTGCTGCATGTGCTGGTTTGGGTATTGATAATTTAATGGTTCACGTTGAAGGAAATGAGATTCCTATTTTGGATGGAAGTTCGGYACTKTTCATTAAGAAGTTTTTAGAGGTTGGTATTAAAACATTAAAGAAGAAGTCCCGTCGTATTCGTATTCTTGATACTGTTTTCATAGAAAGAGAAGATCGATTTATTGAATTGAAACCGTATGATGAGGGTCTATCGATTTCTATTTTTATGACAAGGCCAGTTTTTTTAAAAGATGAATCTTATTCTACTGATATCAAGTATCAAGATCAAACATTTTTTTGTCAAAATATTATTCCAGCACGTACTTTTGGAGAGTATGATCAGTGGAATTATTTAAAAAGAAATGGTTTTGCATTGGGAGCGAGTTTAGAAAATACTCTTGTTAGAAAAGATGRATCTTGGATGCAAGAGTTACAATGGAATGATGAGCCTGYAAGGCATAAGGTTTTGGACTGCTACGGGGATCTGTTTCTTTTAGGAGGGTTTCTTTGCGCTCAGRTAAATGYATGTAATCCAGGGCACGCTCTTCATCGAGAGCTTTTATTGTAYTTAAAACAGACCCCATCCGTATGGGAATTTTTCTAAAAAGTATTAGCTAAAAAAAATACGAAGTATGTCATTAAAGGTTAAATATAAAGAAAGGGCTATGAAAAGAGCAAATGACCCGAGATTGATAGCTATTTTTATCATGTCAGGGAGTTCTCTTCTAATAATCCATTCGATCGTCACAAAGAGCATTTGGCCTCCATCAAGAGCTCCAAGTGGGAGGAAATTGAGGATTGCAAGGTTGATGCTAATAAATGCAAGAAAGAGGAGTAAGGCTTTAAATCCTTGTTGAGCCATTTTAAACGATTCGCTAAAAATCATAACAGGGCCACCAGCATTTTTTAAACTTCGTTGTGTAAACATAGATTTAATGGCATGAACGGTTCCATGTATAGTCTCTTTGGTTGTTTTAAAAGCGCTTTTCATTGCTTCAGACAAGCTCATTTTTTGTTCGGATACCGAAAATGAAACTGGTGAGTATTGTATACCGATACGAGGAGTATTGCTTGCCTCAGGAAGATTAATGGTTATYTTCTTAAGMAGGTTTTTTCTTTTRATTTCAATTAYCATTTTTGTTTTTGTAKCAGGAAGAAGCTTGCTYAAWGAAAAGTTTTTTATTGAAGAAAGTTTTTKATYRTCGAGTGCTGTAATAATATCGCCTTTAAGGAGCTTGGCTTTGTCGGCAGGAGTTCCGGGAAGTACTTCGTTAATGAGGATGCTATCAACGTATATTATTGGTTTTCCATGAGCGAAAACAGCAAAATAAATTAAAAAAGAAGTAATAAGGTTAAAAGCAATGCCTCCGAGCATTACACAAAGCTTTTGCCAGTAGGGTTTATCATTGAAATATGATCCATATGGAAGGGCAGGACTGTCGATCTCTGGCTTTGTTGCAATTTCAACATAGCCACCAATAGGTAATAAAGAGAGGCAGAAGTCTGTTCCAAATATTTTCTTTTGAAATATTTTTGGTCCCATGCCAATGGAAAAAGTTGGCGTTGCTATTCCAAAAAGTTTTGCAAATAGAAAGTGACCACATTCGTGAATAGTTATAAGAAGTCCAAATCCGATAAGTATTATACCAAAAAGTAAACTATTATGAACGATGTTGGAAAGAAGACAAAACAAGTCAGCCATGATATTTTCCTTATTTTTTTAGACTAAAAAAGAACTTTTAAAGGCACTGTATCAGAAAATATATCATGATGGATAGGCTAAGTCTATACTTATTTTTTTTTCAAAATATGTGCATTAGATCGAGTAAAAAGTTTTATAAAGGGGGTTGCAACAGGGGGTTGTAAGGGACTTTTTTAAGGTTTGTCTTTTTTTTTCTTGAAAAAATTGGCAAAAAAGGTAAAATGAAATATGACTTTTTATACTTGCAGTGGAAAAGCGAGGATTAAAAGTAAAATAGTTTTCAAAGCAATTTTATCTGTAAGGCGGGGTTTTGTTTGACTGAGATAGATTGCTTTACATTTTTTATAATATCATAACCGTAGGTCAGAAAGTATGCCAACGATAAGTCAACTTGTACGCGAGAAGCGTAAGCAATTTGAAAAGAAAACAAAATCAGGAGCTTTGAACTCGTGCCCACAGCGTCGAGGAGTATGTGTGAAGGTGTATACAATGACACCTAAAAAGCCAAACTCTGCGATGCGAAAAGTGGCTCGTGTGAAGCTTACTACAGGAAAAGAAGTCACTGCCTATATTGGGGGTGAAGGCCACAACTTGCAGGAGCACTCGGTTGTTCTTGTGCGTGGAGGAAAAGTGAAAGATTTGAACGGTGTTAAGTATCATATTGTGCGTGGAGCACTTGATGCTGCTGGGGTAAAAGGTAGAAACCAAAGTCGTTCATTATATGGTACCAAGAAGAAAAAGAAAGGTAGCTAATGCCACGTCGTAAATCGGTTAATTTAGTTCGAGATATTGGTGTGGATCCACGATTTCGATCAGGATTAGTGCAAAAATTTATAAATGTTGTAATGGAGCGTGGAAAAAAAACTATTGCTCAGGCTATTGTTTACGRAGCATTTGATGCTTTGAAGCAGAAACATGGTGGCAATGATGAGCAAGYRTTAGAAGTTTTTGATCGTGCGTTACAGCAGGTTCARCCTACTGTAGAGGTTCGTTCTCGTCGTGTTGGTGGTGGTGTGTATCAGATTCCAACAGAAGTGCGTTCAAGTCGTGCAGTAGCCCTTTCTATTAGGTGGATTATTGCTGCGGCATCTAGTCGTTCAGATAGAACGATGGGYGCTCGACTAGCAAATGAATTGTTTGAAGCTTCAGAGGGTCGTGGAAATGCTGTTAAAAAACGTACAGATGTTCACAAAATGGCTGAAGCAAATCGTGCATTTTCTCACTATGGTTGGTAAGGAGCTTGGGGGTAATGAGTAAAAGAAACTTAGAAAAATGTCGTAATATTGGTATTATGGCGCATATCGATGCAGGTAAAACGACGGTAACAGAACGTATTTTGTATGCTACTGGTGTTTTGCATGAAATGGGTGAAGTTCACGAAGGTGAAGCTGCAACTGACTGGATGGAGCAAGAAAAAGAGCGTGGTATTACCATTACTGCAGCAGCTATTAGTTGTGCATGGAATGATTACGATATTAATATTATTGATACACCAGGTCACGTTGATTTTACAATTGAAGTTGAACGTTCGCTTCGTGTTCTTGATGGWGCAGTTGCTGTTTTTTGTGCTGTAGGYGGTGTTCAGCCTCARACAGARACAGTMTGGCGTCAGGCGAATAAGCATAACGTTCCTCGTATTGCATTTGTTAATAAGCTTGATCGTATTGGCGCAAATTATTTTACTGTGATTGGTGAAATTAAAGAAATGCTTCATGGCAATCCTATTGCAATGCATATTCCTGTTGGTCAGTCAGAAGAATTTATTGGTATGGTTGATGTTTTAACAAATAGGTTTGCTGAATACTCAACGAAGCCGGATGATATCTCYTTTGAGTGGAAAGATGTTCCTGCTGARTATGCTGAAAAGCGTGMAGAAATGTATGATKCRATTGTTGAAGCAGCAGCTGATTTTGATGAGTCAATAGCAGATCGTTACTTAGAAGGCGGAGATATTTCGCTTRATGARATTAAAYTRGCTATTCGTAAAGGCGTTTTAGATCAGTTGATCACACCAGTTTTTTGTGGYACKGCTCTTAAAAACAAAGGTCTTCAAATATTATTGGATGCTGTTGTTGATTATYTGCCWTCTCCTCTTGAAGTTCCACCAGTTGAAGGAACTAATCCTGATACAGAAGAAGTYGAAAAGCGAACATCAAAAAATACAGAGCCATTTTCTGCGTTAGCATTTAAAATTATGGTTGAYCCATTTGTTGGATCATTAACATTTATACGCGTTTACTCAGGTAAGCTTGAAGCTGGTTCATATGTTTATAATGCATCAAAAGGTAAGCGTGAGCGAGTAAGTCGAATGGTTCGTCTGCATGCAGATAAGCGTGAAGAAATTAAAGAAGTTGTAGCTGGCGATATTGCAGCAGTTGTTGGTCTCAAGGATGTAGTAACTGGTGATACTTTGTGTGATGAAAATCATCAAATATTATTAGAATCTATTTATGCTCCTGAGCCAGTGGTMAGTGTTGCTGTTGAGCCAAAAAACAARGGTGATTACGAAAAGATGAGTCTTGCGTTACGTAAATTAATGCAGGAAGATCCGTCATTCAGGTTCTCTTTTAATGAAGAGACTGGGCAGACYGTAATTGCTGGAATGGGYGAGTTGCATCTTGAAATWATGGTTGATCGTCTATTACGTGAATATAAAGTTGAATCAACAATTGGYAAGCCTCARGTTGCATATAAAGAAACAGTTCAGAAGCCTGTTGCGGCTGAAGGAAAGTTTATTCGTCAATCTGGTGGTCGTGGTCAGTTTGGTCACGTACGGATTCGTATGAATCCACTAGAGCGTGGTGCTGGTTTTGAATTTTCAAATGAAATYGTTGGTGGAATGATTCCTAAGGAATATATTCCTGGTATTGAAAAAGGTTTGCGAGAATCTTTGAATGCTGGAGTCATTGGAGGATATCCTGTTGTCGACCTTAAAGTCGAGTTGTATGAAGGCTCATATCATGATGTTGATTCGTCAGAAATGGCATTTAAAATAGCAGCATCTATGGCATTTAAAGAAGCAATGGCAAAAGCATCTCCTGTTTTATTAGAACCAATCATGAAGGTTGAGGTTTTAACGCCTGAAGACAATATGGGTGATGTTATGGGTGACTTGAGTTCTCGTCGTGGTCGTATTTTAGGTATGCATGAGCGAAAAGGTACTCAAGTTGTTGATGCTGAAGTCCCACTTTCTGAGATGTTTGGATATGCGACCGCATTGCGATCAATGACACAAGGGCGTGCAGGTTATTCAATGGAATTTTCTGAATATCGTGAGACCCCAAAAAGTGTGCAAGAAGCAGTAGTAAGTAGTAAGAAATAGTTTGGTATTTTTATTAGGAAAGGCCTGCAATGGCAAAAGCTGTATTTCAAAGAACGAAGCCGCATTGTAATGTCGGAACAATTGGTCACGTTGATCATGGTAAAACAAGTTTGACAGCGGCAATTACAAAAGTMTTGGCAGAAACTGGTGGGGCTGTATTTAAAGCCTATGATCAG
Source organism: Candidatus Babelota bacterium (assembly GCA_002401785.1). Lineage (GTDB taxonomy): Bacteria > Babelota > Babeliae > Babelales > CAZZPM01 > CAZZPM01. The sequence goes on along the minus strand of NVUD01000009.1, from coordinate 25,174 downwards.
ATTGATAAAGCTCCAGAAGAGCGTGCGCGTGGTATTACTATTTCTGCAACACACGTTGAGTATGAAACAGAAAAACGTCACTATGCTCACGTAGATTGTCCTGGACACAAAGATTATATTAAAAATATGATTACTGGTGCAGCTCAAATGGATGGTGCAATTTTGGTAGTTTCAGCTACTGATGGTCCTATGCCACAAACTCGTGAGCACGTTGTRCTTGCACGACAAGTGAACGTTCCTTCAATCGTTGTTTTCTTGAATAAGTGCGACATGATTCCTGAAGGCGATGAAGACATGATCGAACTTGTAGAAGAAGAAGTWCGTGARTYGTTRTCTAARTATGAYTTTCCAGGYGATACGATTCCTTTCATTAGAGGGTCAGCTGTTAAGGCATTAGAAGGCGATACTGGTAARTATGGTRYTCAAGCTATYAAYGAGTTGATGAAAGCTGTTGATGAAACAATTCCAACTCCAGAGCGYGATGCYGACAAGYCATTTTTGTTGCCAGTTGAAGATGTKTTTTCAATTTCTGGTCGTGGTACCGTAGTRACAGGRCGTGTTGAGCGTGGTGTRTTGAAACTTGGTCAAGAGATWGAAATCGTTGGCTTTARGGATACCGTTAAAACAACAGTAACCGGTATTGAGATGTTCAATAAAGAAATGAATGAATGTCAACCAGGTGATAACGTTGGTCTTTTGGTTCGTGGCATAAAAAAAGAAGATGTTGAGCGTGGTCAGGTGCTTGTTGCTCCTGGAACTGTAACTCCACATAAAGAATTTGAAGCAGAAATGTTTGTCATGACAAAAGAAGAAGGTGGTCGACATAGTCCATTTTTCTCAGGGTATCGTCCTCAGTTTTATTTTAGAACAACTGATGTAACAGGATCCGTAACATTGCCAGAAGGTCGTGAAATGGTTATGCCTGGGGATAACCTTACAGTTAATGTTCAATTGGTTAGTCCAGTTGCAATGGAAAAAGATTTAAAATTCGCAGTACGTGAAGGTGGTCGAACCATTGGTGCTGGTGTTGTGACAAAGATTATTAAGTAAGTCGATCGGGTTTATATTTATGAACAAGAAAAAAAACAAGATACGTTTGACCTTAAAGTCTTATGATCATCAATTGCTTGATACAGCTGTTAARCAGATAGTTCTTGCAGTGAAGAGAACAGGATCTCAATTAATTGGGCCTATTCCTCTTCCAAATAAAACCAAAACTTATACAGTTTTGCGTTCGCCGCACGTTGATAAAAAATCTCGAGAGCAATTTCGATTAATAATACATAAGCGTGTGGTTGATATTGTGTCACCAGTTGAGCAGACAATGGAAGCTCTTATGAAATTAAATATTTCAGCTGGTGTTGATGTTGAAATTAGATAGGTCGGTAATAAGAGGAAAATATGTTACAAAAGCTTTTAGGAACAAAAGTTGGAATGACGCAAATATTTGATCAAGAGCGAAATGTCATTCCAGTTACAGTAGTTAACATTGCTGACTGGTATATAACGCAGATCAAATTCCAAGATAAAGATGGATATAGTTCTTTACAAATTGGAATGCTCAGAAAGCGTTATACTGACCAAACTTTTGATCTCAATTTTTTGCAAAAGAAGAAAAAACATTTTTTGCATGTTCGAGAGATTCAGTGTCAAACATCTCATGATAGTGATGAGTATGTATTGGGACAAAAACTAACTTTGAAAGATACAGATTTTGTTGAAGGCATGAAAGTTGATGTTTCAGGTGTGAGCAAGGGTCTTGGCTTTCAAGGTGTGATGAAGCGTCATGGTTTTAAGGGCGGTCCTGCATCTCATGGTTCTAAATCTCATCGAGCGCCAGGTTCATCTGCTGGACAGCGTACGCAGGGTGAAGTTCAAAAGGGCAAGAAAATGCCTGGTCATACAGGATTTGTAAAGGTGACTGTTCGTGGCTTGAAAATAGTTAAAATAGATGGCGAAACAGGATCTGTTTTTATTAAAGGTGCGATTCCTGGAAGAAAAAATACTCTTTTAGCAATACGTACACAGGGATAAGTAATGAGCAAGATAGATTTATATACAATGGAAGGCGAGCAAAAGGAATCTTTTCAGCCAGTTGCCATTGAAAAAAAGAAGACTAATTCTGTAGTTTTTGCAACAGCTATTCGTGTTTTGCGTCAAAATTGGCGTCAAGGAACAGTTGCTTGTAAGACGCGGGCACAAGTTAACTTTTCTACTAAGAAGCCATGGAGACAAAAAGGTACAGGACGAGCTCGTGTTGGTTCTTTACGYTCMCCRTTATGGAGAAAAGGYGGRGTTATTTTTGGTCCGCRAGCACGTACAAGAACATTAACAATGACACAGGCACAAAAAGCACTTGCATTGAATAATGTGTATTTTGGAATGTTAGACGGATCTCACATTTCTTGTATTGACTACAATACTAAGCAAGAAGCTCCGCGTACAAAAGTCGCAATGGATATGTTGAAAAAACTAGGTTTAAATAAGAAGAARGTTTTGTTGTTTATACAGCCAGATGATCARTTGYTGTATGCTTCATTTCGTAATATTTCTTCTGTTCATATTTTATTTTTTGATAATCCAAATGTGTATGACTTAGCGCATGCAGATAGCTGGTTGTTTATGAAAAAAGATGTACTAGCCTTTAATAAGATGGTGACGCGATGGAATTAAGTAGATATGATATTGTCAAAAAACTTATTTTGACATCAAAGAGCTTACAGTCATATTCAAAATTGGGACATATTACACTTGATGTTCATTTAGGTGCAAATAAACCAATGATTGCAGATGCTGTAAGAAAAATTTGGAATGTAGAAGTTGATAAAGTGCGTACTTCAAGAACAACTGGTAAAAATAAAATTGCAGCAGGAAAACGTGCTTACAAGTGTTCTGATAAGAAAAAGGCAATTATAACTTTGAAAAAAGGTTATAAAATAGAGCTGCTTGAACAGTTTAAAACGGCAAGTAAACAACAGTCTGTTTCGGAATAACTTGTTGCATAGAAGGAATTAAAAAAATGGCAATTGTAACACGTAGACCGAGAAATGCTTCTCTACGAGGGCAGCAGTTTATTGTTGACAAGGATTTAAGTAAAAAACGTCCAGAAAAGAGTCTGCTTGCACCACTTCCAAAAACTGGTGGAAGAAATGCTTATGGACGTATTACAAGGCGACACCAAGGTGGTGGAGCAAAACGTATGTATCGTATTGTTGATTTCAAGCGAATGCATCGTGATGTTTTAGGAAAGATTTCTGCTTTTGAATATGATCCTAATCGTAATTTACCTATTGCATTAGTAATATATAAAAATGGTGCAAAGGGATATATCCTTAAAGCAGAAGGATTGAAAGTTGGAGATGAAGTTGTATCAGGTGAAAAAGTTGATGCTCGTACAGGAAAYTGTCTCCCTTTAAAAGCAATTCCAACAGGTTTTTTTGTGCATAAYGTAGAAGTYRYTCCATCTCAAGGTGGRAARATKGCWCGTTCTGCAGGYTCTTCARTWCARCTTGTATCAAAAGAAAATSAWMRAGCATTGTTGAARATGCCATCTGGAGAATTGCGAACTGTTTCAATGGAGTGCTGGGCRACTRTRGGAACATTRTCGAACGCTGAYTATCGAAATATGAAGCTTGGAAAAGCAGGTAGAAGTCGACAYAGAGGWGTACGACCAACTGTTCGTGGTATGGCAATGAACCCTGTYGATCACCCACATGGTGGTGGTGAAGGGCGTTCAAAGTCTGGATCACATCCAACAACTCCGTGGGGCAAGCCTTGTAAGGGTGCTAGAACTCGTCGTAGAAAGAGTGCAGCAATTGTGAAGCGTCGTCGTCCRTAGTTTGARASTSTRTWAAATRTYAAAAKTTAAGGAATATTGATGGCACGTTCGATWAAAAAAGGTCCATATATTGCACCTTCATTATTAGAAAAAATAGAAAAGAATAAAAATTCAACTAAAAAAGAAGTAATCAAGACTTGGAAGCGATCAAGTTTAATTACTCCTGACTTGGTTGGCTTGACTATTGCTGTTCATAATGGCAGAAAACATATATCTGTTTTCTTAACTGAAAATATGGTAGGACATGCTTTGGGAGAGTTTGCTCCAACACGTACTTTTAGATTACATAGTGGACAAAGAAAAATGGCAGGTAAAAAATAGTATTTTTAAGGAAATAAAAATATGGATGCAAGAGCAAAAAGCAGATATGTACATGTTTCACCATTTAAATTACGTCCTATAGCTGATGTAATACGTGGTAAGTCTGTACAGGAAGCAGAAGCATGGTTGAAAACTTCGATATCTYGTCGTGTGACTCCTGTTTTAAAAACATTAAAGTCAGCATGTGCAAATGCGGTTGATAAAGCGCAGGATAAGAAGATTTTAAAAGATATGCGTATARAAGCGATTAGAATTGATCAAGGTCCTGTTATTAAATATATGAAACCAGGAGCACAAGGACGTGCATCAATTTTGAAGAAGCGCTTAAGTCATATAGACATAGAAGTAGAAGTGGTAAAAAGTACAGACAATGAATAAAATATTGTTGAATGAGGTGCAGTGTGGGACAAAAAGTACATCCATTAGGGTTTAGATTAGGTGTTTTTGAAGATTGGCATGCGCATTGGTTTGCAAAAAAAAACTATGGTGCAGAAGTTATAGAAGATCTTCGTTTGCGTCGTTGGTTGAAAAAACGTCTTAATGATATTGATATTGCTAAGGTCGTAATAGAAAAGGCTGGTAAAAACATCAGAATTATAGTACATTCATCTCGACCAGGTGTTTTAATTGGTAAGAAGGGTCAAGGAATTGACCAGCTTCGTGCAGACATTTTAAAAGAATTTAAAAAAAATGCTGAAGTTTCAGTTCAAGAGGTTAAAAACCCTGATCTACATGCTTCACTTGTTGCCAAAAAYATAGCAGAACAACTTTCTCGTCGTGTAGGTTTTAAGCGTGCGATGAAAAGAGCTGGATTTCAGGCATTAAAAAGTGGGGCAAAGGGAGTCAAGATTGTTTGTTCTGGGCGACTTGGTGGTGCAGAAATTGCACGAAGTGAGAAATTAAATGTTGGTGAAATGCCATTACATACTTTGAGAACATGTGTTGATTATGCGCTTGCAGAATCAAAGACCATTTATGGAATCATTGGGGTCAAAGTGTGGATTTGTAAAGGCGAATATCGGTAAAGGAATACGTCTATGTTGATGCCTAAAAAAACAAAGTATAGAAAAGTTCAAAAAGGACGTATTGGCGGAATGTCAAAAGGTGCTCGAACAATTGCATTTGGAGAATATGGTCTAATGGCTTTAGAGCCAGGACGTATATCAGCTCGTCAAATTGAGGCGGTTCGTGTGACYATTAATAGAAAACTTAAGAAAATMGGCGAACTATTTTTACGCATGTTTCCTGACAAACCAGTTACTAAAAAACCGGCAGAAACACGAATGGGTAARGGWAAAGGGAATCCTGAATTTTGGGTTTCTATTGTSAAGCGYGGWCGTRTTATTTTAGARRTRGGYGGTGTAAGTCGAGARSMAGCAAAAGARATWTTGCATAGYGCTTCTTAYAAGCTTTCTATYAAAACSAAATTTGTAGACAAGACNMKTKGWSWWSYWRKYKKTRYTWMAWCCAATTAATAAAAGTTAGTGTATAGTTATGATACCAGAAGAAATAAAGAAGAAAAATACTGTTGAATTGCGAGAGGTAGTTCAGTCTTTAAAAAAAGAATAYTTTGATTTAAAGATGGGAYTAGCTATAGGGCAAGTAACAGACTTCTCTCAAATGAGAAAAGTACGAGTAAAGATTGCGCAGGCTCTTACCTTGCTCAATATGAAAAAAAAATAGCCACGTGTAAGGCGATTAAGCAAGAATGTATGGAGTTTTTATATGAGTAATATGGGTACGGTAAAGCGTGCAAAACAAAAACGTTTTTTTGAAGGTTATGTTGTGTCTGATAAAATGGAAAAAACAATTGTTGTGAAAGTTCAAAGAACTTTTAAACATCCATTGTTAGGAAAAATTATCAGAAGATCAAAGCGATATAAAGTTCATGATGAACTAATGCATGCAAAAGATGGTGATTTCGTTAAAATTGTTGAAACGCGTTCATTATCAAAAACAAAGCATATGCGTTTAGTTGAAATTATGCGTTCTGTAAGACARGGAGCATAATAATGATACAAAAACAGACAAGACTTATTGCTGCAGATAACTCTGGTGCAAAAGAAGTACAAGTTATTCAAGTAATGGGTGGAACAAGAAAAAGATTTGCTTACATAGGTGATCTTGTAAAAGTTGCTGTGAAAAGTGCAACACCAGGGTCAACAGTTAAAAAGCATGAAGTTCATACTGCAGTTGTTGCTCGAACACGAAAAGAGACACGTCGCGCAGATGGAACATATATTAGATTTGATGATAATGCTGTTGTAATTATCAAYAAAAAAGATAGTAAGCCAATAGGAACACGTATATTTGGTCCCATAGCGCGTGAATTGCGTGCACGAGGTTTTGCAAAAATTCTTTCATTAGCTCCAGAAGTTTTATAAGGGATCATAGTATGTTACGTCGAATTAAAAAAAATGATTTAGTAATGGTCATATCTGGAAAAGATAAGAACAAGCAGGGGCGTGTTATTCAGGTTAATACCAAGAAAAATAAAGTTAAAGTTAAGGGTGTTGCTATATTGACTCATCATGTTAAAGCACGTGCACAAGGTGAACAAGGTGGAATTCGAAAAGAAGAAAGCTTTATTCATACATGTAAAGTAATGCCAATATGTCCAAGTACAGATAAACCTTGTCGAATACGTGTAAAAACACTTGATGATGGTTCGAAAGTACGTATTTCTCATCGATCTCAAGATGTTATTTAAAGGAACGGATATATGAAATCTCGGTTGAAAGATATATATCAAAACGAATTGAAAAAAAAGCTACAAGAGACATTGAAGCTAGAAAATATTATGCAAGTACCTCGCATAGAAAAAATTGTTTTAAATATTGGTGTCAAAGATGCTGTTAATGATAGCAAGGTCTTACAAGGCATTAAAGAAACTCTTGAAACAATAGTAGGACAAATTGCGGTTAAAACACGCGCACGTAAGTCAATAGCAAGTTTTAAGTTGCGAGAAGGCATGTTTATTGGAGTAAGAGTTACTTTGCGTGGCGAGAAGATGTACAACTTTTTTGATAGACTTATTCATCTTGCATTGCCAAGTGTTCGAGACTTCAATGGTGTGTCTGTGCGTCTTGACGGAACCGGAAACTATAATGTAGGTATTAAAGATTGGATGATTTTTCCAGAGCTTGACTATGATAAAATAGACAAGGCTCGTGGATTTAATATCACTATTCATACTTCTACATCAAAAGATACAGAAGCATTTGCATTGTTAAAGGCGTTTGGTATGCCTTTTCGTGCTCAGTAAGATTTTGATAGAGGAAATAAAAAATGGCAAGAAAAGCAATGGTTGAGAAGGCCAATAAAACGCCTAAGTTTTCTACTCGTGCACGRAATCGTTGTAGAGAATGTGGCAGGCCTCGTGGTTTTATGAGAGATTTTTTAATGTGTAGAATTTGTTTTAGAAAATATGCATTAGAAGGTCTGCTTCCAGGTGTTAAAAAAGCAAGCTGGTAACTTTATAAGGAAGAACTATGTCTATTGATACAGTAGGTAATTTTTTAACAATAATTAGGAATGCATTAAAGGTTTATAAACGATCAATAACAGCTCCTTATTCAAAACTTAATGCTGAAATCGCACGTGTTTTGAAAGAAGAGGGTTATATTAAAGATTATAAAAAGAATGATGTAWCAGAGGTTAAATCCGAATTGTTGGTATATTTGAAGTATGTTGATGGTGARTCAGTTATTCATGAAGTAGTTCGAGTAAGTACGCCTGGTCGGCGYAACTATTCGAAGGCAGCAGATTTGAAGCCAATTATTGGTGGATTAGGTATTTCAATTTTGACTACCAATGAAGGTCTTATGAGTGATCGTCGGGCGCGTTCAAAAGTTGTCGGTGGTGAGCTTCTTTGTTATGTATGGTAAGGGAAAAATATGTCAAAAGTAGGACGAAAACCGATTGTAGTTGTATCAGCAGAAGTAGAAGTAAATGGTAAAACTATTACTATCAAGGGTACAAAAGCTGTCGTTACACATGTTTTACCTGATGAAGTAAGCTGTGCATATAGTGATAAACAGTTAACATTATCTGTTGAAGCAGGTGACGATCGAAAAAGTAAAATGCTTTGGGGATTACATCGGGCATTACTTGCTAATAAAGTACAAGGTGTAGAAAAGGGATTTGAAGAGTCAATAAAAATTGTTGGTCTTGGATATAAGGCACAGCAAGAAGGTCGTAAATTGACATTCTCTCTTGGATANAKSYRTRWARMWKWAKAWWWATTACCTGAAGGTATCGATGTGAATATTGATAGAACAGGACAAAATCTTGTTTTCAAGAGTATTGACAAATTTATTTTAGGTAATGTATGTGATGCTATTCGATCTTTGAGACCACCTGAACCATATAAGGGAACGGGTATTTTACGTAATAATGAAGTTATTATTCGTAAAGCTGGAAAAACAAAGGCGTAGCAGGTAAATTAAATGGTTTTTATAAGGTAAGGAATTTGCGATGAGCATACAAAAAAGTATTGCATTAAGAGCAAAGAAAAGGGCGTTGCGTAATCGCAAAAAGATGACAAGTCGAGGCTCAAAATTACGCGTTTCAATTTTTAGAAGTTTACGGCATATAGGCGCTCAAATTGTTGATGATGTTAAAAAACATACAGTTTTGAGTTTGTCATCGTATGGAATGTCTTTTGATGGCGATAAAAAATCTGTTGCTCGTCAAGTTGGAATTGCTTTAGGTAAGCAAGCGGTAGAGCARGATATCAAAGATGTTTTCTTTGATCGTGGTAAATATAAATATCATGGTCGTATACAAGCCTTTGTAGAGGGTTTGAGAGAAAGCGGATTGCAATTTTAGTGAACARCAGTTTTTTTAATAAATTTATAGAGGCTAGGACATATAATGTCAGATAAGAGAACAAAAGATACGCGTCAWAAYSCAGAWGAGTTTGTAGAAACTGTTYTGAGYGTKCGACGWGTTGTAAARGTTATTCGTGGTGGTAGACGACTTRCTTTCTCTGCRTTAGTCGTTGTTGGAAATAGAAAYGGGCGYATTGGWTTRGCWACAGGYAAAAGYCGAGAAGTTKCYATGGCAATTRCAAAAGCRTTAMRRCGTGCACGTAAAAATATGTGTGATATTCCACTATACAAAACAACAATTCCTTACACAGTAGAAGCTCGACATGGAGCAAGTCATGTTCTTTTGCGTTCAGCGTCAAAAGGTACAGGGGTTATTGCAGGTGGAGCAGTGCGTGCATTGATGGATGCAGCAGGCATTAAAGATGTTTTGGCGAAATCGTTAGGATCTTCGAATCCTGGAAATGTTGCTCTTGCAACTTTAACAGCATTTTCGAAGCTTAGATCTGCGGCTCGCATAGCTCAGTTGAGAAATATGTCGGTTAAAGAAATGTGTGGAGTAGACAATGTTACAACTCAGTAATTTACAATCTTTGAAACAAAAAAGAAAAAGAATCGGACGTAATGGTGGTCGTGGCGGAACATCTGGTCGAGGCGAGACTGGTCAGAAGTCTAGATCTGGTGCCAATAGAAAAATAGGACATACTTTTGAGGGTGGTCAAATGCCACTTTCTAGACGTATTCCTTGTCGTGGGTTTACAAATATTCATGCAGATAAAATAGTAATTATTAATTTGCGTGATTTGGAATCTCATTTCGAGAATGGTTCTACAGTTGATGTAGCAGCTTGTATGGAAAAGGGAATCGTAAAAAATGCACGAAAAAGCAAATTGAAATTATTAGCAAAAGGTGCATTGAGTAAGAGTCTTACCATTACTGTTGATGCGGCAAGCAAGTCTGCAATGAGTGCAGTTGAAACTGCCGGTGGAAAGGTTTTGTTAAAAAAGGAGAAATAGAGTGTTGATATCACTATCGAGCTTCAAAAATATATTTTTGATTTCTGATTTAAGACGAAAACTGGCATTTACTTTTAGTGCTCTAGCTGTTTATAGGCTGGGAGCTCATATACCATTGCCAGGAATTAATACTATTATTTTGAAAGACTTTATGAGTCAAGGGGCTTCTGGTTTTTTTAAATATTTAGATTTGTTTTCTGGTGGAGCATTAAAGAATGTGGCAATTTTTGCGCTCGGTATTTCTCCATATATTAGTGCATCAATTATGATACAAATATTGACGATTACTATCCCYTCTTTTGAAGCTTTAGCTAAAGAGGGAGATTATGGTCGTCGTCAATTAAATCAATATACACGGTATTTAGCTTGTGGATTAAGTTTAATGCATGGTTTTGGTTTGGCAACAATGTTAGAGCGTATGCAAGAAGGACTTGTTATTACTCCTGGTTGGTCATTTCGAATAATGTCGATGCTTATTCTAAGCATTGGTTCTTTATTTGTTATGTGGCTTGGTGAGCAAATAAATGTTCATGGCATGGGAAATGGAAGTTCTGTAATTATTTTTGCAGGTATTGTTGTTGGGCTACCTACTGCAGTTATCAAACTATTTGGTGGTTTAATTACTGGTCAAATAGGTCACTTCCTTTTCTTATTTGTTATAGCTTTTGCATTAGCTTTAGTTGGCTGTATAGTCTTTTTAGAGCGGGGTGAAAGAAGAGTTTTCATTCAGTATGCTAAGCGTGTTGTTGGACAGAAGGTGTTTAATGGTGGCTCTTCATATATTCCTTTTAAATTGAACTCTGCAGGTGTAGTRCCAATTATTTTTGCAAGTGCTATGTTAACAATGCCGATCATGTTTTTAAAAATGATTTTTGCTCGTTTGGGAGCTATAAATGCATTTGCAGAATGGTTTGACTATGGAACTCCAYTACATACAGTTCTTACYGTTGGATTAATTATTCTATTTTCATATGTATAYACTTCTATTATTTTTAATCCAGTTGAATTGGCAGAAAATATTAGAAAAAATGGTGGATAYATTTTGGGAATTAGACCAGGTAAGAAAACAGCTGAGTATTTTGAATATTTACTTAATAGAGTAGGTTTGCCAGGAGCATTGTATTTAGCACTTTTAGCTGTGCTGCCTCGTATAATACAAGGCTTCATAGCATCTCCCGTTCTCGTTGATGGTATGAGCTTACTTATTGCAGTTGGTGTTGGGCTTGATATGTCTTCTCAGATAGAGGCAACATTGATAGATCAAAGCTATAGTGGCTTTTTGTTGTCAGGTGCACGTCTTCGTGGTCGTAGAGTTCGTTAATTTGTAAAAAATGTGAGAAATAATATGCAACGAGTTACACGAATTTTTTCATTGTGTGGGCCTCCAGGATCTGGAAAAGGAACGCTTGCAGCTCGATGTGAAAAAGAGTTAGGTGCAATATTTTTGTCTGTGGGTGATTTGTGTCGAAAGCATATTGCAGATGAAGATGAGTTAGGAAAAATTTTTATTAAGTATACTAGTCAGGGAAAACTTGTTCCAGATGAATTTATTGTAAAAATGGTTCATCAATGGCTTGAAAGCAAAATAAAAACAGAAAAACATATTTTACTTGATGGATATCCACGTACGGTTGGTCAGGTHAATGCATTAAATGAACTTCTTAAAGAATATAACAATGTGATATTTGAAGTTATTTYTTTAGATGTAGTTGAAGATGTTATTATCGAAAGAATTTCCGCACGACTTGTTTGTAGTAATAAAAACTGTCAATCAGTTTATTCTATTYTGGTTCATCCACCTCAAAAAGTAGGTTATTGCGATAAATGTGATGCACCATTAATGCGTAGAAAAGATGATGATCCAGCAGTTGTTCGTTCACGAATTCAAGATTATAATAATATTAGAAATGCTTTGTTAGATCGATACAAATCGATTGATCTGGTTTTGAAAGCCTTGGATGCAACATATTTAACAAGGAAACAAGTGTTYAATTGGTTTGTTGATCATTGCATTCGTAAAGAAGAAGAAAAAGAAGTTGCTTTATGATTATTATAAAAAATAAGCGTTCAATTGATTATATGAGAACTGCAGGAAGAAGYTTGGCAGAGACTTTTGTGCAGTTTCAATYGACTGGTTTACTTCARGCAGGTACAAGTACATATGCTATAGATCAATGGTTTGAACAAGARATGATATTTCGAGKACTTAAGCCGGTTTGTAAAGGTTATGCTGGTTATAAGCATGCAACATGTATTTCAGTGAATGATGTAATTGTTCATGGTGTTCCATCAGAAGATGTTATTCTATCTGATGGAGATATTATTTCTATTGATGTTGTTGGTTCTAGTAAGGGGTATTGTGCTGATATGGCACGTTCTTTTTTAATAGGTGATGCATCATTGGTAGCAATTGCTTTAGTAAATACAGCAGAAAAAGCGCTTGATAAAGCTATACAAAAAGTAACTCCCGGTATTTTATTATCTGAAGTTGTGCATGAAATACAAACAACGGTTGAGTCAGAGGGTTTTGGAATTGTGCGGAAATTTGCTGGTCATGGTATTGGTCGTTCATTGCATGAAGAACCTGATGTTCCAAACTATGTTGAGGGAACACCAAAAGTTATTTTGCGGGAAGGTATGACTATTGCAATAGAGCCGATGATTACCGAAGGTAGCTATGATGTGAAAATCATGTCTGATGGGTGGACAGCAAAGACTGTTGATGGAAAATTGGCTGCTCATGTGGAGGATACAATTGTAGTAACCGCCACGGGGTGCGAGGTGTTGACTCGTTTATAGGTGAAAAAACGTATAAAATGATGAAAAAAAAAAAATAATGACGTAATTGTTATGGATGGTATAGTAGAAAAAGCTCTTCCTAATGCTATGTTTAATGTGGTTTTAGAGGGGGGTCATACGGTTTTAGCACATATTTCAGGCAAAATGCGAATGCATTATGTTCGTTTGTTGCTTGGAGATAGAGTTGCTGTTGAGCTGTCGCCGTATGATTTGACTAAAGGAAGAATTATAGTACGCTATAAGGTATAATTGCGTGTTATGGCGTGAAGTATTAAGTACATTGATTATAGATAGGTAATAAAATGAAAGTACGAACATCAGTAAAAAAAATGTGCGGTGATTGTAAGGTAATAAGACGGGTTGGTGTAGTGAGAATTATTTGTAAAAAAAATCCTCGCCATAAACAGCGTCAAGGATAATGAAGATAGTTTTTAGTACATATAGCAAATAATTTTTGAGGTGTATGCATGGCTCGTATAGAGGGTGTTTTTTTACCAAAAGAAAAAAGAATTGAAATTGGATTAACATATATTTTTGGCATTGGCCCTAAAGTATCAAAAGATATTTTAGCGGTAACTGGTGTTAATCCTGATACTCGTGTAAAGAGTTTAACAAATGAAGAAGTTGCTTCTATTCAAAAAGAAATCACAGGAAAACATAGAGTTGAAGGTGATTTAAGAAAAGAAATAACTTTAAGTATTAAGCGTTTACAAGAAATTGGATCATATCGTGGTTTGAGACATAAACGTTCATTACCTGTAAGAGGGCAAAGAACAAAAACAAATGCTCGAACACGTAAGGGACCACGTAAAGCTGGTGGAACTGTTCCAAATAAAAAAGTAGCGACTAAAAAATAATTCAAACCGATAGTTTAACTTAGAAAGTGTAGGATGGCTTACAAAAAAAAAGCGAAAACAAAAAAAAGATATAATGGTATTGATACAGTTATTGCACATGTTAAGTCAAGTTTTAATAACACATTAGTTTCAATATCAACAACTGATGGTGATATATTAATGCGTGGTAGTTCAGGACAACTTGGATTTAAAGGTGCTCGTAAGGGTACACCTTTTGCAGCGACTCAAATTGCAGGTAATTTGGCAAAAGAGTTGGTAATACATGGTGTTCGTCTTATTGAAGTTAATATGCAAGGTCCTGGATCAGGGCGTGATTCTGTAGTTCGAGCATTTCAGTCTTCTGGGTTGAATGTTACCGTATTGCGTGACGTTACACCATTGCCACATAATGGCGTACGAGCTCCAAAAAAGCGTCGAGTATAATATATTTTATAGTAAAATACTTAGTATGATTTATCAGTAAGGAAAGTATATGATTAGTAGTGCTGCATCGTGTCGTCAGTGTCGACAAGCAGGTGAAAAGTTATTTTTAAAAGGTGCTCGTTGTCGCACGTCAAAATGTTCTATTGAAAAAGGACTGCCTGCGCCAGGGCAACATGGTAAAAAACCAGGGGCAAAAAAAACATCAGAATATGGTAAGCAATTACGTGAAAAACAAAAAGTTAAACTTATGTATGGTTTAATTGAAGAGCAATTCAAACGTTTTTTTAATATTGCTGTTCAACATAAGGGTGGAACAGGCGAGAATCTTCTGTCAATGCTTGAATCTCGACTTGATAATGTTGTTTTTCGTTTGAAAATGGCTATTTCACGCAGACAAGCACGTCAGATGATTGTGCATGGTTTGGTAACTGTTAATAATCAGCGTGTTAAGTCACCTTCTTTTTTGGTTTCAATTAATGATATTATTTCATTTACTTCTCAGACATTAGAAAAAAAGAGTTTTGTTGAAAATGTTATTGATAAAAGAATCAATATGGGTATCAAAGTTCCTGAATGGCTTGAGTTAAAGAAGAGCGAACGTAAAGGTGTTGTATTACGATCACCAGTTCGTACTGATATTGTGACACCTATCGAAGAGCATTTGATTGTTGAGTTATATTCAAAATAGTTTTTGAATGTGATGAAAGATAAAGGTGAAAGCGAGTTAGTCTGTGTACATAATTCGTTGGTGTATGGCGAAAGCTATTGATTAGATTCAAGGAGATTTTGATGCAAAGGAAAAGTTATAAGTCATTAACGATTCCTCAGTTACAATGGGACGCGTCTCAGTCGTCTGATTTAACGGGTGAACTGATAGTTGAACCGTTGGAAGCCGGTTTTGGAATCACTCTTGGGAATGCATTGCGACGAGTGATGCTTTCTTCAGTAGAGGGTTCTGCGGTGACATCTATTGTAATTAAGGGAATTAATAATGAATTTTCAACGGTGAAAGGTGTCATTGAAGATGTTCTGCATATGATTTTGAACATTAAGGGCATAGTTATTAAGAATAATACTGGTGAACCAGGAAAAATGACTCTCAATTGCAGTGGTGAAATGGTTGCTAAATCAGGTGACATTATTGCTGATGACCATTTGGAAGTGCTTAATAAAGATCATATCATTGCAAACCTCGGGAAAGATGCAGAGCTTTCTATTGAGTTTGCTGTTGAAATGGGACGAGGATATGTTGCTGCTCAATGGCCACGTGGTGAATCATTGCAGGAAGATGGTCGTATATATATCGATGCTATGTTTTCTCCTGTTCGTCGTGTTGAATATACTATTGAAAAAACACGGGTAGGAAGAGAAATTAACTATGATAAGTTGCGTATTCGAATTCATACTAATGGTGCAATGCATCCACAAGATATTGTGCATTATGGAACATCTGTTTTACGTACGCAATTTGAACACTTTTTAAGTGCAACTGAAATTCCATTTAATGAAATTTCACAAGTTGAAGAAGTTGATACAACACAGGATACTTTTTCTGATCATCGAGCAGGTGCAGCAGGTATACCAGTTGATCTTTTCTTAAAACCAATTGATGAACTTGAATTTTCTGTTCGTGCACATAATTGTTTATTGAGTTCTGGCGTTAAACGTATTATAGATTTGGTAAATCTTTCAGATGATGAATTATTAAAAATTAAGAATCTTGGAAGAAAATCTTTACGTGAAGTTAAGGAAATTTTAGCTGCGTTTAATTTGCGGCTGGGTATGAATATAAAAGAGCTCGATTTGAAAAAAATGATCAAAGAGCAAGAAACTGATGGGACTGAGTCATGACAAAAAAACATCAAAATGGTCGTAGTAAGCTAAATATGAAGGGTCCACACAGAGTGGCAGTTCTTCGTAATCAAATGATTCATTTGATTAAATTTGGTTCTCTTAAGACAACAAAAGCACGTGTTAAAGAAGTACGTCGCTTGATTGAAAAATTAGTAACAATTGCACGAAAAGGGTATGATTTTAATACTATTCGTCGATTGCGAAAAGAGCTTCCATATGATTTTTCTGCTGTGCAGAAATTGATTAAAGAGATTGCTCCGCAGTATCTTGGCCGAGAAGGCGGATACACACGAATTATCTTATTAGGCAAGCGTGCGAGCGATACCGCTCCTATAGCTCGGCTTGAATGGGTATAAAGTAAGGGGTGTGCATATGCCCCTTTTTTATTCTTTTGATAAAGTATCTCGTGTTTTTTAGCCAAGCACGAGAATCATTTATTAATGAAAAGATTATTTATATATCTTAAAAAATATTAATAACAATGGTACATGTTTATGCAATTATCGCCTGAAGTTTTAGAAGCACAAATTCGTGATGTAATGGAGGAAATCCGTCCTCAATTTTTGATGCATGGAGGAAATGTTGATTTTGTTTCTTTTGAAAATGGAATTGTTAAAGTTCGCTTATCTGGTGCTTGTGATGGCTGTCCATCATCAACATATTCACTTAAATTATTAATTGAGAACACACTTAGAAAAGAAGTTCCACAGGTGCTTTCTGTTGAAGAATTTCTTGATTAAGGCTTTTCTTTTTACTCGGAACAAAACAATTATTCTCTTTTAATATTGGTTATTATCATCTATGATTCATACAGAAATAATAGTTTTTAATCTGTGTTAGGGAGGTTTCCAATTAAGACAAGGGTCGAATGTTTAGCAATCTTTTTAAAAATCGCATTTCTTTGCGATTTTTTTTATTACCCTGAAGCAGAATACCCCAGGTCTTTGAAGACCTGGAATGAATGCGAGTCCGCTTGGCGATGAGTGAAAAGCAGGTTTTAAAACCGTGTATTTTTGCGAAGAGCCAATAAAAATGATACAATATAAAAATGAGCAAATATTGGTCTAGATCACATACAAAGCATAAATTGATGTATCATATAGTTTGGATACCAAAGTATCGAAAAAGATTGCTACACGGAAACTTATCAAAGCGAGTTGAAGAGCTGTTAAGGCAGTGTGCTGAAGTAAATATGTGGGAAATTCATGATCTTAACATTCAAATTGATCATGTTCATATGCTTGTTCAGTTGAAGCCAAGTATGAGTGTAAGCAAGGTAGTACAACTATTTAAAGGTGGTAGTAGTAAAAAAATAAGAGAAGAATATCCAGAATTAGAAGAGTTTTTGTGGGGAGATAGCTTTTGGGGCGATGGATACTTTGCAGAAACTGTCGGTTCTTGTAGTGAAAGTGCCATTCGTAAGTATATTAAAAATCAATAAGTTTTCAGCCTTCTACGAAGCCCCGGCTTAAAAGCCGGGCGTATTCACTTTTAGAGAAAAGTAAAGAAGTAGTTGCTTATGATGCAGAGAGGGCAAAAATGCCTCAGGTGGTAGAATGTTTAGCTTCTCATGCCTCACCAATCAAAGAAGGAAATGCAGCTGTATATGTTGCTCTTGGTCATCATGTGCTATCAATGTTTCCAGGCTGTTAAAGAATATATGCATCTGATTGTAGCAATATTATATCAGATATTGAATTTAAGCTTAAAGCGATGAAGCTTTCTGTAGATCCTCACTATAGATTTTTTCCCGTAGACTTTTTAAAAGAAATTGGTACATTTGTTGGGACAGTATCGAGTTGTCATCATTTAATCGTAAGGAGCGAGTCTTATTTTAAGAGCGCTTGGCAAAATTCTTTGAGAGGGATGAAGTGAAAAATCTAATTATTTTAGTGACAATTTTCTGTTTTTTAAATTCTGTCTTACATGCAAAAGATATTCCAGGTCTGGAAAATGTTAGATTTGAAATGGTTAAAGATGATGAAAATATAGATGCGTATAAAGAAGCGTTTATTAATTATAGCCTGTATGCAATTCCAGTAGAAAATCAGAAACATATTAATGCATCATTACTTTCTTCTTGGAATGAAATTAAAGACTTGTTTAAGTACAAAGAGGGTTTTTTATTATTTAAAATCTTTGAATCTGATGATTTAATTAGGAATGTTTGCCTTGAATAATTTACAAGGAATGGATRTTTTCTTATATTCGACTATATTTTCAGGAAATTATCAATTGGTATATTCAGAGATGTTGCTCTATATAAATCATCTTTATAATAGGAAACAGAATATCTATACCAGAACTTGTCGTCATTTACCAAATGGTGAAAGTTTGCTACAAGCTTTGAATTTTGAAGAAATCTTGATAGAAGATGAGCAATACTCATGCTCTGTAACATATAAAATGCTATCGCCTAAGTAGATTTAATTATTATTTGTGTCTAAAAGATGTTCAATAATCATTCGTGTCCAGCTCTYAAGTTTATCACCTTTACTCAAGGCATCTTCAAGTGAAACGAGTTTCCCTGACTGGAGTTCACTTTTTATACTGATTGCATCATCGGATCCGTGAGCCAGAAAAATAAAGCCAGCATGAACGCGACCAACAGCATTAGAGTCATCATTAATCATGCCAATAGGTTCAATTTTTAGAGTTCCGCAGTAGTCAACTTCTTCTTCAAACTCTCNTAATACCCAGCTTTGAATCGATGCTTCTTTGAGATCTTCTTCACGTACATGCCCTCCAATACCGACAGTGTACATTGATTGAAGTCGAGCATCTCCTGCTTTTTTACTCCGTTGCATTAAAAAGATTTTGTCCTCATGCATAAAAACAAACAGTGGAATAATCTGCTTATAGCTTTCATCAACTTCCATTTCAGAGCGCCATAGAAATTGTTTATGATTTTGGATTAAACTAAAGTATTCCTCAGGGTTGCCAGCAATAAGACCTTGTGGTGCTGTTTTACCAAAAAGAATTTTTTGAGAAATAACAAGAATCTTCTCATCAATTTTTTTTGTGAAAATTTTTTTATTAAGTTCTGCTATTCTCATATGTTTTCTCTTTATGTTACTCAGAGCTTTTTGTCATGATAGAGGTTATCTCTGAAAGTTCTTTGGTGATAGACTCTTGGCGTAACTTATTATATTGTAATTCTAATTTCTCTATATATTTTTCAGCATTAGATGTTGCATGCTCCATTGCTAGAAATCGAGCAGATTGTTCTGCAACAAGTGAATCAATAATAAGTGGTGTTATTGTTGATTGCAGAAACGAAGCACCCATAATATTTAAAATATCACGCGCGGAATGTTCCCATATAATATCTGTTGCATCGTCTTGCTGTTCTGTCTGTTTATGAGAAGTTATTCGACGATCTTTTTGTTGTTCATGCGTTTTAACAATAGTTGTATATGTTGGACGTTGATTAAAAAAATTTTGAAATTTTGTACTATAAATAATCATAGAAGAGTATCGAGGAGAAAGTTGTAAAATGACTTGYGTGAGATCATTAATMGTCTCATCAATTGAATGTGAAGAKATTTCAGGATATGATCTTATGATAGAYCCMCGAGCGGTTTTTTTAATGAATTGTTCAAGATGGCTGTTTGCTCGTCGACCAATAGCGATAAATAGAGGCGTTTGATACTGTGATGTTTCAATAAAACGATCAAAGTATGAAAGGATGTTTTCATTAAATCCACCACATAATCCCTTGATAGATGAAATCAAGATGATTAAAGGTCGTTTGTTAAATGGATCATTTACAAACGTAATAGGATTTTTCCAATCAGGGTCATTTTCTGAAATAAGATTTAAAAGAGCATGGTATTTTTTTTGATACTCTTTTGCAGATTTCTGTATTTTTGCAATACGAGCATAAAGGGACATTGCTATTAATCGCATAGCGTGGGTTATTTTTTTTGTTTTTTTAATTGATTGAATCTGCTTATCAAGCTGCATCAAGTATGACATATCACTCCCCAGATAAAAGCTATTTTTATTTTTTACATTAACAAAAAAGTTTTGTAATAGCAAAGATTTTAGTTGATTTTTTTGAGTCAAATCTTCTTTATTGTTCTTTGTTCAACAGATATCATACAGTGATACAGAGTCCTATTATAACAATGAAAAGGAGCAAAATATGTATGTTATTATTTTAGTTACCCTCTTTAATTTTTTAGCAGCAGTGCTCAGTGGCCCAACTGGATTTGGAATGTCAACGATAACAACACCTTTTCTGGTCTCTTTTTTTCCTGCACAAGAAGTTTTCTTATTTACAGGACTTACGCATTCAATTGCAAGTGTCTGGATTCTTTTCTTTTTAAAAAAGAAAGTTCAGTGGCGATTGTTTGCGCTCTTTGGGTTGCCGATGATACTGGGTAGTTTTTTAGGAGCATGGATATCATTTGATATTTCTCATGACTTATTGATGCGAGGGATGGGTCTGTTTTTGATACTCTATGTTGTTCTTATTCGTTGGTACATGGACTTTAAATTTCCGGCAAGTGATTCAACTGCTTTAATAGGTGGATTCAGTTCAGGTTTTTTAGCTGGAATATTTGGATTCAGCGGCGCTATTCGATCCGTTTTTTTACAATCTTTTATGTTGTCGTATCAAGAATATATTGTGATGAGTCATATGTTTGAGTTGATTACTGATAGTACGCGATCAATCGGATATCTTTCGCATGGAATGCGTTTAGGTCCTGACTTATACATCTGTTTATTGTTAGCCCCTGTGACGCTTATTATTGGTGCCTACATTGTGAAATATTTGATCAAGCATCTGCCAGAACATTATTTTAATAAGTTGGTGACTTTTACGCTCTTTTTGGAAGGCATTCGGTTGATGGTTTTTGGATAAAAAAAAAGAGCGCTTTTTAAGGCGCTCTAAAATTTAATGAGTTGATCTGAATTTATCTTTATCTGTTGAGCATTTTTTCAATTAAATTTGAAACAAAGTATTTACTCATAAGCATACTCATGTTACCAAGAATCTTTTTATTTTTTGTTTTGACTGTTTGTTTAATGATTTCATTACCAACRTATGACATAATAATGGGAGATATAATTTTATTATTTAAAATGTCTTTTGTGATTCCTTTGATGTCGTATTGATCGTTACCGTCGACCTTRACTTGTTTTATAATTGTAWCTTTACTTTTAYCATCYAATRYTTCYGTTAAGCAATCAGCRATAAATARMSMRATTTCTTGAGCTGTGCGTAATTTTTTAAAATCTTTATTTATTAAAAARCCTTTGTCAGTCTCTTTTTTTAACAAATYAATTACCATGTTTTCYAACTTSTCCCTTGAGTAGTTGATTCCATAATCTTYTTTATCATCATATAAAGATTTAACAACAGTAGGGACRAGYARGTCTGCATGCTGTAAAACAATATTTGTATTTTTATCAAGAGGAATGATTTCATCAAGAGCGCAATTTGCCATAGCTTTCACAGAATCTTTTTGAAAATTATGCCATGAGGACTCTACATATTTTCCCTTGATAGTTCGGTCATCATTTGATTTATTGTCATCTTTTTTTAAAAAAAATTCTACTATGTGTTTCTTGCCTACATTTTTTAAACCAATTTCAAAAGCACTTTTAGCTGCAATACGTGTTAAGACATTGCTGATATCTTTACTTTGTATACTACTGATCACTTGGTTAGCAATACCAGACTCTTCTTCTGTATCATTATCAGCAAATACTGATGAAAATCCAATAAAACTTATGAAACTTAAAGCTAAAAAACTTTTTTTTGTAAAAATCATAGATGAGACTCCTTTTAAAAAATTACTAGAACAACAGTTTATTCCCTCATACAGTAGCATATGATACCCAAAAAGCAAAGTGCGGTCGGTTTTTTGNAMAAARARWRGAAKWTWWWGAGWYTKTTCTNYWAASWTTYYTKMTYTTRARGSYTKTYTTTYTTRAATTGMARCTTRGGRTTRGTTGCRAGWGGRTGCTTTTCGTTGCATTGTTCGATAAGGTGTCTGTTTGCTATTTGTGTGTAAATTTCGGTACTGGTTAATGTTGCATGTCCTAAAAGCTCTTGTACCATGCGAAGATCGGCTCCTTGTTGCAACAAGTGTGTAGCAAATGAGTGACGTAGCTTGTGAGGTGTTAATATTTGATCAGTTTTTAAATGTTTTCTGAACATCTGRCAGATKCGTTGTATCGATCGTGATGTGAGCGATCCCCCTTCATAATTAATAAACAATTTTTTTTGTAGGGGATCTTTAATAAGTTTTATTCGTTCTATTTCGATATATTGCTTGATCGCTTTTTCTGCGCTTTCCCCAAACAGAACAAGTCGTTCTTTGTTTCCTTTTCCTAGRACTTTAATGCTCTGTTCTTCAAARTTAATATCACCTATTTCGATRCTAATAAGTTCGGCACATCGGACACCTGTCGCATAYAATGTTTCAAAAACTGCTTTATCACGYAGGGGAAATTTGGTATCAAGTGCATCTGTTGGGACGACATCTAGTAAGTATTGTATCTCTTCTATCGATAAAATAACAGGCAAKCGYCGTTCRATTTTAGGTGATCTAAATGTTCCAGGTAGTGAAATGTTTTCTTGTTTGGCAAAGGTTTGGAGACTTCGAAGACATGAAAATTTACGGGCGAGTGATGATTTATTCAATTTTTTATTGAATAACGCAAGAACGTGTCGTTGAACAATTTGATCAAAAGCTCGTTCTTGAGGATCTTTTTCGAGAGATGAGTTCCAAAATGTTATTAGTTGAAAAAGGTCGTTTTTATATGCACGGATGGTATGAATTGAAAGATGTTTTTCATACTCGAGATGTTCTAAAAATTGATCAACTAATTTTTTAAAATTTTCAACTTTCATTAAAAGTCCTTGTCTGTTTGATAATAGTTTTTTACTATCATATCATTGGGATACAAAAAATTCGAGGGTTTTATTATGACAGAAAAAACAGATCAGTTATTAAAACTTGTTACTTTATTAGAAAAAGAGACAAAAAAAGAGRCTCCACCCTTAATTGATCTTTTAATAAGTAAGTACGGTAAAGATCCYTTCTTAATTTTGATTGCAACATTATTAAGTCTGCGATCACGTGATATTGTAACATGGCTTGTAGTGCAAGACTTATTAAAAGTTATAAAAACAGCAGAGCAATTAGTTAATCTTGATCGAGTAGTTTTAGAACGAATTATTTTTAGAACAGGTTTCTATAGACAAAAAGCGGCAACATTACAGTATGTTTCAGAACAAATAATCAGTCGTTTTGATGGGGCTGTTCCTTCAGATAAATCGTTGCTCATCTCAATTCGGGGAGTTGGTGCAAAAACAGCTAATTTAGTTCTCGGTATGGCATTTGATACACCAGCTATTTGTGTTGATGTGCATGTTCATCGTATTTCTAATCGGCTCGGACTGATTCAAACAAAAACAGTAGAAGAGACAGAAAAAACACTTGAGCAATTACTGCCCAAGCAGCTCTGGATATCATGGAATAATTGGCTTGTTATCTGGGGACAGAATACTTGTTTGCCTCGAAATCCAAAATGTAGTCAGTGTCCTCTTCAATCAAATTGTGATCAAAAAATTTAGTAATTTACGTATAGTTCCATTCCGCCAAGGCGATATTTGTCTATTCCCAGATGATTTGGAATTGAAGGAAATGGTGCAGCATATTTGATCGATTCCATTATCATTTTATCAAAAGCTGTATCTCCGGACGAGTGTACAAGATATAGTTGTAAAATTGATCCATCTTTATTAATAATTAAATCAATAGCGGTTCGAGCAGCTGCAAAATTGTTCTTTCCTGATGATTTAAATCGGTGTTTAATTGTGTTGAATGCAGTGATCAGTGCATTCCGTACTTTTTCTTCATATGAATGAAATTTGAGGCTACCTAACCCACTTATTTTGGCAGAAAAGTTTCCTGTAGGGGTATTGTTTAAGGAGGTGAGTGGTGGAGATTGAGCAATAGATTTTGCATGGTGAAAAAAATCTGTTTTTGTTACAGTTTGAGTCTGCGACATCATTGATTTTAAGAATGTTGATCGAGCAAGTTTCTCTTGTTCTACAGCAGTTATTACTGTTTCTATCAAGGAAGAGCTGCTTTCTAATATTGCTTCATTTAATATTTTTTCTTTGATCTCTGCAGTGACGCTTTCTGTAGGATAGTTATCATTTGTCTCTTCTTGAAGCTGTTGTTTGCTAGCAGCTTGTTCTTCTGTAGGTTCTGTTATTTCTGAGTCGGTCTGCTTTTCAGGAGTATCCTCTGAAGGAATATCACTTTCTGTTTTTTTTGTAGATTGGGGTTCGTTTTTAATCTGTTCAAAAGAAGAAAGTGAAAAAAGAGAGATTGATTCTTCTTTTTTTTCTTTAAGTTTTTCATCAATAAGAGAAGTTTTGAAACCGATAGAGCAACAGAAAAGAAATAGAATAAGTCCATGCATAAGCATCGAACAGCATAGTCCGAAGGAAAGTAAATGATGTATCACTCCCATGACCTCCTTTTTTTGAAATGGTCTTTTATGGGGTCCCTATTTTTATGGGACTATCCAAAAATCATCCTGTTTTTTATGAATAACAAGATGCTTGATGGTATGTTCTCCTCCTTGATTATGCATTAAAAAACGAATAATTTCTAGAATAATTCCTTCTGATATAATTCCACTGTATTGATGTAGGTATAAAAGTCGGGTGAGTATCCGTTTTTGAATAGCAGGATGTTCTTTAAAATAAAGCGATCGAGAATATTTTTTGTTATTTTCATCAGACYGTTTTTTGGTCATTCTCTTAAGAGCTTCTGCTGTTTCATGAAGGAAAAAATCGGCATCAAGGGCAGCATGTACTTGAAATCGTCTAATATTTGAGAGACTCCGTTGGTCAATACTTTTGAGTGACGGAATCAGCTGTAAGCGTATTTTATTTCTTAAATGTATATCCAGATCATTTGTTGAATCATGGTGCCATGTATAGTTCTGTTCAGTTAAGTACTGAATTATTTGTTGCTTTGAAAAAATAAATATTCACTTTTAAAATCCATTGTATCTCTATTAAAACTTAAACTAAGATGATAAAAAGACGAATTATATAATTTATAACATTTATTTTTTACGTTTATTTTCTGCAATTTGAAAGTGTCTCCAAGGTTTAAGATTTTACTGGGGTCGGTTCTAGGGGTACGGGTCCAGGCCTCCAGGGTGCGGGACTAAGTGTACCACAAATCGGTTAATTTT
>NVUD01000008.1 GCA_002401785.1 Candidatus Babelota bacterium | reverse complement strand
ATGGTAGCAGAATATTATTTTTTTTAAAGTTTTTTGATTATTATTGATAGCACTGTTCAAGTAGAAATTATTGCTGCAGCAAACATCTGATTTGGTATCTACTTTTGGAGATTTTATTGTTTAATTAAGCATTGTTTGTAGTTGGAATTTGGTTAGACAAAACTGCTAAAATAGTAGTTGTTTTCTATTGTTCCAGCTCTTTAAATTATTCTAAATCTAAAGACTCATTCTGTTCTTCATAGAGAATGGTTACAGATTTATAGAGAGGATAGCCAGTTAAAAAAAGTGTTAATAAAGCTTTATTTTTTGATCTTGTTCCTACACCTACGATAAGAGGTAAAAGAGTTGAAAATGTTAAGGCTATTTTTGGAAATGTTTCAATAGCAAGTGAAGGAAGTTCTTTGAGGCCATTTGCATAATTAGCCCAGGAAGTTTCTGTTTTGATATCACTTGCATTTATAAGATCTAAATCATCAAGGTTAAGTTCATGAGCCTGTACTATCTGCAAACAGATTGAAGTTGAAAAAAAGAGAGCAAAGTTGAGGTACCATTTTTTCATAAAATTTTCTTTCTTTTAAAGATCATATTTTTATTATAATGAGAAATATTTATTTGAATCTTACCTTAACATAGTACTCTTTTTTTTTAAAGTTTTTTGATATTTTTGACAATAATATTCAAATAGGAGTAAAAAGATGGTAAAAAATATAATAAAACCACTCATTCTGGTAATTTTTGATGGGTTTGGACTTTCTGATAAAAAGGTAGGAAATGCAGTTTTTCAAGCAAAAATGCCAACGCTTGATTTTTTAATGGATCAATATCCATGGATAGAGCTTCAGGCAGCAGAGGAAGCTGTAGGCTTGTTGCCTGGATACGCTGGCAATTCTGAGGTTGGACATCTAACGATTGGAGCAGGGCGAGTAATTTCATCTCCATTGAAGCGGATGCATGATTTGATTCAACAGGATCGGTTGTCGCATCACAATGAGTGGCAACGATTTTTAAAAGATATTGTACGAGATAAAAAACGCCTGCATTTTTTGGGTCTGCTATCTGATGGGGGCGTTCATAGTCATGAAGAGCATCTGTATGCTTTGATAAAAAGTTCGCATGCAGCAGGAGTTAAAGAGATACTGGTTCATGCCTGGCTTGATGGTCGTGACGTTGCTCCAAGATCTGCTCAAGAATACTTATCACGTCTAGATTCTATTTGTCAGGAGTTAGGCTCTGTTTCTATCGCGAGTCTTTCAGGTCGTCTGTATGCTATGGATCGAGATAAAAATTATGATCGAACCGATCAGGTGGTGGCAGCAATAACAAAACAGAGTCTGATTTCAAAAAAAAATTGGCGTGATATTTTAAATGAATCATATGAGTTAGGCAATGATGATCAGTATATTAATCCAGTGCTTCTTGATCCTCAAGGAGTCATCGATTCTGATGATGCTCTTTTTTTCTTCAATATTCGGCCGGAGCGAACAAAGCAGATAGTAGAGCGATTATCTGATTCAGAGCAAGGAGGTTTGCTTTTTAATCAGACTATGAGTTCTGTACAATATTGGGAAGCAATACCTTCGTGGGCGCCTGTTCCATTGCTTGAACGAGTTACAGTTGAAAATGGATTGTTGGCAGCTATGAATAGAGAGGCAGAAAAAGAAGAGTTTAAAATTGTAACAATTGCAGAAAGCGAAAAGCGGATGCATGTCGGTTATTATTTGCATGGAAATAGCTCCTCTTCTGTTTCAAGTGAAAAGCAAATTATTGTTCCCTCATCTAAGCATGATTCATATGCGGATAATCCTGCTATGTCTGCAGAAAAGATAACAGAAGAAGTGATTAAGCAGTTGCAAGACGAGCAGGTTGGTTTCATTGTCGTCAATTATGCCAACGCTGACATGGTCGCACACTCAGGAGATTTTGATGCGACTGTTACGGCATGTGAACTGTTGGATGCTCAGCTTAAAAAAATATTTGAGCATCTTGATCAACGGGATGGAACGCTTGTTATTACATCAGATCATGGAAATGCAGAAGAGATGATTGATGAAAAAACAGGTGAAAAAAGAACCTCACATTCTACAAATGATGTACTGTTTTTGGTCGCTTCAAAAGACTCAAAAGGTAAAAAATTTGAACAAATATCATTTGAACAAATATCATTTGAACAAATGTCATCTGAACAGATATTATCTGGACAATTGAAAACTGAGGGGCAATCTGCCGGTTTGAGTACTGTTGCTCCGACTATTTTATCTTTAAAAGGAATGCCTATCGAAGATGACATGAAAAAGCCGTTACTCTTGCGATACTGATTTTTTATGGTAGAGTAATTCTATATGTATTGAAAAGATTCTACTTTTATTAAGGGTGATCATATGAAAAAAATTATTCTATTTTTAACTACATTTGGAATGCTTTGCTTACAACAAGATCTTCTTGCTGACGAGTCTGTGCATCATACGCATGTTATTCAGGTAAGTGAGGGACCATCTTTTGATGAGATGGTTGAGTCGGGCAGTCGAACGCTGGTTCCAGGATTTATAACAGGATCATTGGAAGGAGCTGTGGAAGCATTTGTTTCTTTGATGCAAAGCAGCGATGTTGCACTTAAAAATAAATATTTAGCATTGCCGGCATCAGATTTAACCGAAGCTGTATCAAGTATTTTGATTCAAGAATGGCGAGAAAATTCTGAAGAGTTTCAGCAACGAAATGATGAAACAGGCTCGTATGTTGTAGACAAATGCATGCATAATATTATGAAATATATAGTTGGTCTTTTGATGGTTGATATGTTTGTTGAAGAGAAAGATATTGAAAAAAGTAAATCAGTTCTGTTAGAGCGATTTATTAATAATCTTGTTCGAGATCGTCAAGTAGATTCAAGTCGTTTTTCTAAGATCTTATTAGAATCTGTTTTTCGTTCTGCTACAGAGGGTTTTTATATAAAAGATGTTAACGGTAAAAAAGATTTTGTATGGAATCCATTAGTTGGAATATCAGCTTTTATGGGCTCTTTTGCTGGAGCATTATTATCTGGGGTGCTGTTTGATTCTGGCCCAGACGCAAACAGAAAATCAAAGCGATCGAAACGAATGTGTCGTTTAGCTTCAACGATGGGTGGAAGCCTGATGAAATCAGTAGCGTTATCACGTGCTGGAAAAGAGTTTGTAATAATGGAAACAGATAAAGATAGTTATTTATTCGATACTAAAATTGTTGCTGGATCCGGACTTGGTCTTGTAAGCGTTGCCTGGCTTTCACAGCATAAAGATAGCGTACGAGCTGTACATTTTGCAAATGGTCTGGTCGATCTTTGTAAAGGTATTTTTAAAATAATTGAGCTATTTAAAAAAAAATAGCAGGTTTTTTTAAAAAAAAGAGCTTTTTCTTCTTGTTTTGAAGTTTGGGCTCTTTTTTTTCTGCAAAATTTGTAGTATTCTATTTCAGATAGAGATTTTATGGGAGAGCCTCCTGAATTGCTTTCTTTTATTTAGAAATTTAGTTTAATACATTATTAAGGGTTTAAGTATGAAAAAAATACTGTTAAAAATAAATGTACGATACGCTTTGCTTTTATTATTAATTCCGTCAGTGAGCTTTTCGGCTGTAGATTATCGTTTGATCGAAGCTGTTAAAAATAAAAAGCCAATAGAGGAAATTGAAGAGTTAATTAAGGATGAAAGTATTGAGATTAATACAAAATGCAGAGATGACGTGGGTGAGTTTACAGCTTTGCATTGGGCTATAGGAAAGAACTCAAATCTTGATATTATTAACTTATTTATTAAAAATAAGGCAGATATTGATAATGTAGCAAAAGGATTTTTCTCTCATGATGTGATRTATGAGAATGTKACMCCKCTTCATTTTRCTGTAATATTACRGWATGYAAWMMTAGCAAAAYTMCTTATTGAAMAGGGTGCAAATGTTAATGTACAAGATAAAGCTAAATATACTCCTCTTCATTATGCTGTAGAAAATAATCTCACTGAAGTAGTGGAAAAACTTATTGAGAAGGGTGCAGATGYTGAAATTGAAAATAAATTTAAAGAAACAGCTCTACATTTAGCGGTAGAAAATGARAATGCTGAAATAGCACAAATTTTAATAGMTTCTGAYAAMAAAGGTCATCTGRTTAATGCANRWARWWSWAAKKGAAANAACAGCTTTRCATCTAGCTGTAGAAARWGACAATRYAGAAATAGTARAAAGTCTTTTGAAGAATCCCTATACAAATTTTTGTGATAAAGAYAWWKATGRMAAWGAACCTTTGCATRRMGTAMARTCTGAAGARGTAGCAGCTCTKTTTGTTGCTGCAGGTGCTRTGGAGTCGGTTCTTAAGGAGATTCMAGATGAAACAATAAGAAGTGCAGTAATCCAACAAAAGAAACAGAAAGATGAAGCGTACAAGCAGTTACATGCTGGATCTCAAAGCTCTCTCAGTTCAAATAAGGATCTTTTTATTGCTCTTTCAATAGCAACACTCATTGCAGGCGGTTATTATATCGAATCTAAATATAAAAGTTTTTCATCTTTATTTAAGTCATTATTTGGTAAAAAAGATCAGGCAAAAGTCGAAAAAGAAAAAAACATTAGTGGCGATGATGAACTTGAACAGCTATTGAAAAAAATGGAAGAAGAACAGCTGGCTGTAGAAGAAGTTAGTCATCCTATGGATTCTCCGACAAACTCATAGTTCCATCTTGAATGGTGTAGGTCTGGTCAATTTCAATTTCTGTAAGAAAATCTTTTTCATGAGACACAATAATCATTGCGCCGGGGTATTCTTTTAATATTTGAATAACATGTTCTTTTGTTTCAAGATCGAGATTATTGCTGACTTCATCTAAAATAAGAAGTTTGGGTGGGTGAGCTGCAATTAAGCAGAGTGAAAGCCTTGCTCGTTCTCCACCAGATAGATTGGATACTATATTCGAAACCTCTTCATTTTTACGAAATAAAAAACTATTTAAATGTCGTCGCAGGTCAGTTTCGTACCAGTCTGGTTTAATTGCATGCAGATGGTCAAGTACTGATTCTGTAGGGTTAAGATTAGAATAGTGTTGATCTAAATAACCTATATTTTCGACTTTTGGTGTATGCCAGCTTCCTGTTTTRAAAATATCATCTTTTYCAAGTATCGCTTTTAACAAGGTAGATTTTCCAGAAGCATTCTCACCAGAAATAGCGATTCGTTCTTCTGAGGAAAGTGACAGATTAATATTTGTAAGTATAATRTTTTCTTTGGAGTAACCGATATCAGCTCCGTTTATTGTGAGGATGTCATCAATAACTCTATCGTCTGCATCGAGAACAAATGTAGGCTTGATTACTTCTGGGAGTCCTTGTTCGGCTAACTGATCAATTAAAGCCTGTTTTTTTTCATCTATCGATTTGACTTTTTTACCCTGTGATGTTTCAGCTTTCATTGCTTTTGCATTGCCAGTCATCGCATTCCATCTTTTTGTTAATATGCTTTTTTCTCCTTTTGACTTGCTATTTGCGGCACGCTTCTGTTCTTTCATTAATTTTTCATGAGAAGCTTTTTTTTCACGTTTGAGTGCTGAGAGATTTTTTTTAATTTCAGCATGTTTTCGTCTGGTTTCACGGATGTAATCATCATATAAACCAGAAAATTCGTGAATTTTGTTGTTTTCGATATGCCAAATTYTATCTGTACARTTTTGTAAAAGTTCTTTGTCRTGGCTTACAACAATAAGAGTCCCTTGATATTTYTKGAGCATACGAATGAGATGCTTCCGATTAGTAAGRTCRAGATGATTGGTCGGTTCATCTAAGAGCAACAGGTCAGGAAAAAGTGCAAGCGCTTCGGTTAGTCTTTTATTCAGTTTCTGTCCACCACTTAATTCATTGTAATCATTAATTACTTGTTCAACATAGCCGATWGATAGATTTTCAGGAATGATRATTCGCCCATCTGATGGTTGAACTGYTCCTCGAATAATATTGATCAGACTCGACTTGCCAGTTCCATTGCTKCCGATRATTGCAATGCGACTACCAGGTTGTATTGTTGTAGAAAAGTCTTCAAAACAATCTTTGTTGAGGAAAGAAAGGCTTATATTGCTGAGTAAAATTGGTTTATGCATGATATCTTTCTAAAATTAAAGAAGGTTTTAAATAATTTTTACTATATCTTAACAGAATAATGTTCTTTTAGAAATGGATGAAAATATCTTTTTTTTCTAATAAAACTCTTGTTTTTCAATAAATACCATCTTTTAGGGATAYCCCTTTTGTTATTTYRATAGGGTCGATGTATTTTATTAATGATATRAAAATATCGACAGATTAACGTTTTTACATAATTATTTAAGGATAGTCTATGAATATGTATAAGAATTTTTTAAGAGCAACGTTTGYTTTCAGTTTTTGCGCTTTGAGTGCTGGTCATGAAAATGGTGAATCAGTTCATTCTAGTTCTGTGATAAGGCATGAACATCATCACGTTCATGAACATAAAGATGGATCAAGTTTTGAAGAAGTTATTGTTTCGGCAAAAAATAATCTTTTGCCCGGTGCAGTTAAAGGGTTTTTTGAAGGKATYKCGTTGGCAAAGGGCGGAAAATTAGCTTCAAAGRTTCCAGTTGATAAYAYATATAATTCARTTGTTACTGATGCTATTGAAGGTGGTGTTGCGACAACTATGGATATTATACGTGAAGAYTCTAGTGAGCTTTCAGARCGAGAAGAAGGGTATGYTCCGTTTATGGGTGAAAAAGTTATACATAATATGATTAAGTATTTAGTCGGATTATGTTTGCTAGACTATGATAAATCTATAACTAAAAAAGATAAAGTTGCATTTGTTCAGAAGTATGTTAATAGTTCAGCTCGAGGACAAGATGTTTTAGGAACAGGTCTTTTACGTGGTGGATGGAATTTTTTAGTTCGTGGATTAACTGAAGGTACAATTGCTCAAAATGGAACGTTAGAGTTTCAGTGGGAAACCGGCGTCGCCGGTGCATCAGGTGCATTTGTCACAGAAGCTTTAACTAAATATGCTCTGTTTAGAAAATGTAATGCACGAAAGGTAAAGCGTCTGACTCGTTTAATTTCACCAGTCGTAGGATCTTTATTTAAACAGTTACTTCCAACATTGTCGCAAAAATCTGGACAAAAACTTTCAGATTCAACAGAAGTTACTACATTTGATGGTCTGTTTACAAAACATTTATTGAGTTCAAAAAGTATGTTAATTACTTCTGGTTTTTTAAGTCTTGCTGCGGGAGCAACAGCGCATCCGGCTGGCGAACGATTTTTGAATAATATTAAGTCGTTACTTAAGGTTTTCAACTTAGTTAAAGATGTTGCAACTCCTTCAATTAAAATCAGTTAAAGAAAAATAATATAAAAAAGAGAKCCGTTCTAGATCTAGAACGGMTCTCTTTTTTTATGTCTTAAATATTTAATCCCAATCAAGAGATCCAGCTGTTTTGTATTCAGTGACGCGTGTTTCAAAGAAGTTTTTTTCTTTGGTGAGATCAACCGATTGCGACATCCATGGAAATGGATTTGCRGTTCCATATATTTGTGGAAGACCAAGCCGTTCAAGGCGTCGATCAGCGATGTGCTCAACATATTCGACAAATTGTTGGCTGTTRATACCGAGCATTCCTTGAGGACATGCATCAAGAGCATAGTTCGTTTCAAGAATAACAGAATGTGCRATCATGTCGGTTATYTCTTTTTGRAATGCTGGSGTCCAGRCWYYYGGATTTTCTKCTTTAATTGCGTTAATCAAGTCACATCCGAAGGCDAGATGRATACTTTCATCACGCATGATGTATTCAAATTGTTCACCGATGCCGACCATTTTATTATTTCGCTTGAGGGCTAACATCATAGCAAABCCTGCATAGAAGAAAATGCCTTCCATGATTACGTAGTAGCCGATTAAATCATGAAGAAAYTTYTGTATATTCTCTTCTGAATCYGTTTTRAAAAGAGGATCTAAAATTGATTTAGTTAARTTAACAACGTAGTCATCTTTTGCTTTAATTGATGGAACAGTCTGATACATGGTGTAAATTTCATCTGGATCAAGTCCAAGTGAGTCACAACAGTAAATAAAGGTGTCGGTATGAACAGCTTCTTCATACGCCTGTCTAAGAATATATTGACGACATTCTGGGTTGGTGACGTGATTATATACAGTCAGAACAAGATTGTTTGCAGTTAAAGATTCTGCTGTTGAAAAGAATCCTAAGTTCCACATAATTAATCGTCGTTCAGTTTCAGTTAATGCTGTTGGYGAYTTCCACTGTTCAACATCTTTTTGCATGGAGACTTCTTCAGGAGTCCAGTTGTTTGCTACRCCATCTTTRTARTGTTGRCGAGCCCACATGTAGGTCATCGGAAGAATTTTGTTAGGGTCTGTTCCAKTATTATTGATAATTCGACCACGTCCCGGTTTTTTTATATTTTCAATCATAGTTTTCTTTTCTGTTRCGGGTTGTTTTATTGACATGMTTCACARTCRRTATCATTGATGTTACAAGMTGCRGCTGTTGCTACACYRCTTGCTGTTTCTTTTGGKGCATCGTACGTACGWTTCTGTGTGTAGCCAAATTGTTTTGCRYTSARTGTTGATTTTTCTATTTGGCTTGCTCCAAGCGTTCTRAAATAATASSTYGACTTAAGRCCCATTTKCCATGCAGCTACGTATGTTTCATGCATTTTYTTTCCACTTGCTTCTGCCATAAATACATTRTGAGATTGGCTYTGATCAATCCAYTTTGATCGRACYGCATTAAGYTTTAAGAGCCAKATYGARTCAATATCAAATGCTTGTCGATATTTAGYTTTTAGYTTYGMTGGWATYGCTTCAATCTGTGCWATRTTTCCATCATAATATTTGATRAGATCAAGCATTTSATCATTCCARATATTTAGTTTTTTTAAATCATCAACAAGATATTTATTGATGATAGTAAACTCTCCACTCATGTTYGCTTTTACATAGATATTTTTATAAATAGGTTCGGTGCATGGAAAACAGCCGGTAATATTTGAAATAGTTGCGGTTGGAGCGATTGCCATGAGATTTGAATTACGTATGCCATATTTTTTAATTGATTCACGAACTTCGTTCCATGGAAGCTTTGTATTCCGATCGACATCAAGAGGCATKCCACGTTCACGTTCRAGAAGATCGAGGGTGTCRATAGGGAGYARGTTTCGATCCCACTTTGATCCTTTAAAGCTTKSATARGNACCCTTTWYSNGCAGCTATTTCTGAMGATGTTTTGATTGCATGAAATGATACGAATTCCATAAGATCGTTTGAAAACAGAAGCGCTTCTTCAGAYTCCAYAGGAATATCAAGAAGATATAATGCATCYTGWAGTCCCATGATACCAAGACCAATTGGTCGATGYTTAGCATTAGAATTTTTTGCTTCTTTGGTTGGATAAAAATTGATGTCAATTACATTATCAAGCATATGAATAGCTGTTTTAATAGTTGTTTTTAGTTTTTYCCATTGCATKWYKCCATCKTGWAYATGTTTRCCRATRTTRAGTGATCCRAGATTACAGACAGCAGTTTCWTCWKYTGATGTATTKAGYGTGATCTCWGTRCAAAGRTTTGATGAATGAATRAYACCTGCATGATCTTGRGGRGATCGAACATTACAAGGATCTTTAAAKACAAGCCAAGGRTGYCCWGTTTCAAAGAGACGGGTTAACATYTTTCGCCATAGTTKTACKGCTGARACTGTTTTAAATAATTTTATTYTTCCTTGAGCAGCTTYTTYTTCATACCAACAGTACCGYTCTTCAAAWGCTTTKCCRTATAAATCATGWARATCAGGGGTTTCRTCRGGAGARRACAAGGTCCAGYTTTCRTTRTTGAGCATMCGYTTCATAAATAGATCAGGAATCCARTTTGMWRTATTCATGTCATGRGTACGGCGTCGYTCATCACCRGTRTTACGACGYAARTCRATGAAGTCTTCRATGTCATAGTGCCATGTTTCTAGGTAWGCACAGGTTGCACCACGRCGGCTACCACTTCGGCTGATTGCACAGGTRACATCATTGGCTATTTTYARAAAAGGAACGACTCCYTGACTCGGTATYCCTACTGTYTTAATSAGYGATCCGGTRCCACGGATATKTGTCCAATCATTTCCAAGGCCGCCYGACCATTTTGAYARTTGRGCATTRTCWCYYAAGCATTTGAAAATATCAGGAAGATTGTSAGGRATTGTTGTTAARTAACAAGAGCTKARTTGTGGRTGGRTAGTTGCTGARTTRAAGAGKGTTGGSGTTSMWGGWGAGTARTGYAGTTGTGAAAYTGTATGATAATATTCGATAGCTTTTTCTGTTTGGTTTTTTTCATTAATTGCTAATCCCATGGAGAYACGCATCCAGAAAATTTGAGGTAGTTCTATRCGTCGGCCATCCAATCTTAGAAAATATCGTTCGTATAAAATTTGTAATCCCATGTATTCAAAGAGATCATCACGTTCGATAACAAGCTCTTGTGCTAGTCGTTCAATATCAAATTGTTTRAGTCGTTCATCAAGMACTTTTCCTTGTATAGCATCTGYAAAATTGTTGATAAATGCTTTTTGATATGCTGCATGACGTGTTTCATYAGAAACTGATTGACCCATAACTTCTTTGGAAAGTTTTTGTAATAAAATYCGTGATGCTATTTTACTGTACGCAGGATCTTTTTCAATCATTGATGTTGTAACAAGAATGAGATTAGTTTCGATATCATCTGTTGAAATGCCATCAAAAATATTTTTTACAGCAGCTTTTATAACMGTATCGRTATCAATAMTRTTTTCATATTCTCGGATAGTKCGTTTGAGTGTAGCTAYCATTTTATCRAGYGAAAAAACATCGTTTTTACCACTTTTTTTCTTTACCGAAAATAGAAGAGAAACGTGTGATACATCTGTCTTGTGAGAGGATGAAGCAGGAGTARTTTCATTTTTTGTGAGCATTAAAAATCCTTTCTTTTGGTAGGTGRCGATAGGCAGACTAAAACATKATAATGCAGYATGGGACGCCTTGCTGRCGTATAATATGAAATGTTTCAGTCTGTAAAATTTATATTTTTTATTGATTGTTACTGTATTTTAAAATGTAGACTTAATCAAGATATCTTAAGTATTTTTTTTGTAAATTTTTTTTTAAAAAAAATAAAAAACAGTGCAAAATGATTAGCTATTTGAAAGGCTTGGTCTCTGAGTATTCTGTTTTTCATATCTTTTATATAAGAGGACAAAATAAAATAATTGAAATGTTAGACTTTTCAATTATACAAAAATATTCAAATTATTTTGATAAGAACTATCCACGCTCTTCAATGCGTATTTGAGAACCGAGGGCGTTTTTTTCAATTACAAAATGGACGGGAAAATTGTCTTTCATAAGTGGTAAGTGTGAAACAATTATTATTTTTGCAAAATCGTTTTGAATTTTATAAAGAGCATCCATGATCTTTTGTAATCCTTCTTCGTCTTGAGATCCAAATCCTTCGTCGATAATTAATGTTTGTAAWGCTGTTCCAGAYTTTCGAGCAAGAAGTTTCGAGATAGCAATTCTGAGAGCAAGGTCKATTCKRAARGCTTCTCCTCCTGARAACATTTCATARGGACGAATGCCMGCAGTATCGGAAATATGAATATCAAGTGTCTCTTTGACSCCACCTTTTTTAAGRTCKCGGACTGATTCAATGAAAAYTTGTGCTTGATTGTTAGTAAGYTTCTGTAGCARYTGGTTCGCTTCAGATTCGATCTCAGGGATGACTTCTTCAATAAGTAGTGCTGGAATGCCATTTTTACTGAAAGCTTGTGCTATGGTCTGGTATTGAYTGACTTCTTTCTGTAGCAGTTCAATAGTTTTAGTCTGTTTTTCTGATTCGGAGGTTAGTTTTTTAATTCGTTGTAGTTCRTTAGATGCTTTTGTCTGTTGAATTAAAACTGTTTCAAGCTGCTTTTGAGTCTCTTCAAGTATCTGTTCGAGCTCTCTTTTTGCTATTTTAATTGCTCTGTAATCTGCTTCAAATAGCGGTAATTTTGATCTTTCTTCATCTGTTGATTTAATTGACAGTTTGAGCTTTTTTAGCTGATCGATCAGATGTTTAATATCGGTATATAGAACTTTTTTATCTGTTTTCTGTTTATTAATATTTTCTGGGTTGATAGCTTGATACAATGTATGTAGTTCTTGTTGTATTGTTGCATGTAAAGTTTGATTAAAATCGAGGGTAGCGATTTCTGATCTTATGCGAGAGAGTTCTTTTTTATACGTTGTTAATTCTATATTTTCTTTAAGTAGGCTGATTTTCAGCACTTTTATTTTTTGAACTTCTGTTTCTACTAATTGTAACAGTATTGTTCTGGTGGATAGTAGCTGTTGGCACTCAATTTTATTGGCAGAGAGTTCTTTTTTGAGCTCTTCTCGCTGTACATGTTGTTGAATATATACCTGTAGCTTTTTTGTGAGTGTTTGTAATTCTGGATGTTGTTCAAGGAGTATCTTTTTAAGCCCTGTTAGGACTGTTGTGACTCGTTGTTTTTGGTGATTAAGGAACTGTTCTTGTTTGATAAGTGCGTTRTAAAGAAATTTTTTTCGTGCTGCGGTAACGAGTTGATCACASARGGGGCAATGTGTTGAGCTCTGTTTTTCTAAACGATCTTTTTTTTCTTGYAAATCACTRCTGTTTTTMTTGATGAATTGTAATTTTTGAACAAACATATGATAAAARGATTTCCTTTTTTCAAATTTTGTTTCGAATGAAAGATGTTGATCCGTGGCMTTTTTTATTTTCTGTTCTATCTGTTTATCTAGTTCTATTAATTTTATTTTTTCTTGAATGCTAGTTTCTATTTTTTTCTGTTCAGATGATTGATGGTCAAGCTCGGAYTTCTTTTGAGTCARYTCTATTTCTAGAGCATTTTTTTTGCTTGTTACTTCATTGAGATGCTTCTGTTCTTCAATATTAAGTTTTTCTATACTTGCTTGTATTAGTTTCTCTTTTGTTGTCAATTCTATCTGTTGCTTCTGTMTGATGTTRTAGAGATTGAGCTCTTTTTCTTTTTCTTTTATTTTTCTATTAATTATATCTTTGTTGCTCAAGTGTATTGATTCTTGATGAATTTGCTTCCAGTTTCTTTTTAAGATCGTAAGATTTTCAATCCCGTACTTGAGCTCTTTGCTTGCTTTTTCTTTTTGGCTCATCAGGTGGTGATACTCTATTTTTACTTTTTCTAACGTAGTTATTTTTTCTACTTGTTCAAGTAGTTCATTTTTATGTGAAACAATTTTTTGTCGAATGTTGGCTTCGTCTTGATCTGTTTTGATATAAACAGTTTCGACTTCCTCTTTTTTTTCTATTTCTGTCTGAGCATGTGCGTTAAGTCTTCTGAGTATCTGTTGCTCTGCTTGAATCGATCGGATTTTTTCTAAAGCAGCACTTTGTAGTTTTTGATAGTGGTCAAGGCCAAGTATGCTTGCTAAAATTTCTTTCCGTTCTTTAGGTGATTTTTTTGAAAATTCGTTTGATTGTCCTTGTCGAATGAATGATGAATTAATGAATGTTTCGAAGTCAACGCCAACAACGCTGTTTATTTTTTCTTGTGTTGCGCGAATAGTTTTGTCGGTCAGTGACGAAAAGTAACCTTTTTCCTGTTGAATCTCAAGATCGAGTGAGGCCATAGACTTGCTTTTACTTTTGATATATTCACGACGAACGCGGTATTTTTGTCGGTTGCAAGAGAATTCTAAAGTTACAAGCATACGTGTCTGTCCCAGCCGTAAAAGTCCATCATCAGGTTTTCCTGCACCGCTTACTTTGCGAGCTTGTCCCCAAATAGCCCATGTCAATGCATCAAGTAGTGCTGACTTCCCATTTCCATTCTTTCCAGAAAGACAGATGAGGTGGTATGCATCAAATTGTATGACAGTTGGTGTTTCTCCATAACTGAGAAAATTTTTTATAACAAGTTTGTGGGGAATCATTCTATGCGCCTTAATTCTTTATGGACTTATTAAGAGGGAGTAGCTACTTTATAATCGTTAGAATACTGAAAAATATCTTAAAAATATAGTCTGAAATAGGAGTTCTATGTTTTGGCAGCGATTGTCATATCGATCCTTTGATTGGGTTCAGTTTCTGTTGACACTTTGTTTGTTAGGAGTTGGACTGCTTTCAGTTTTAAGTGCAACGCATACCGATGCTGTAATGTATTCGTATTTTTTTAAAAAACAGTTGGTTGGATGTTGCGTTGGACTATCTGTTTATCTGCTCTTAGCTGGAATGCCTTTGGTAACGTTGAGTCGCCTTGGTTACCAAGCATATTTTTTTGCAGTTGGTCTCTTGTTGTATACGTATTGTAAGGGATTTGTTGTSYTGGGAGCACGACGYTGGATATCGCTTTATTTTTTTAGAGGGCAGCCATCTGAGTTGATCAAGTTTCTACTCCCTTTTTTCCTTGGATATTTTCTGTATGAAAGTTTTATTACAGCTCGTATAACTGGATCACGATCAAGATCATGGCTCTGGGGGATTCCTTTAGGAACGCTGGCGATTACTGTTTGGCTTATAAAAAAACAGCCAGATTTGGGTACATCATTGTTAGTTTTATTTCAAGGACTTGGTGTTTTATGGGCTGCTGGATTATCACGTAAATTTTTTTTATATGGAGCATTGGCATCTGTTATTGGTGCACCATTAATTTTCATAAGTTTAAAGCCGTATCAAAAGCGGCGAATATATGTTTTCTGTGGGTATGGAGAAAAGAAGGGGGAACGGTATCAGGTTGAGCAATCATTGATAGCCATAGGATCTGGAGGGCTGTGGGGGAAAGGTTTTTTGAAAGGAACTCAGAATCGATTTTCATTTCTACCTGAAGATCATTCTGATATGATTTTTGCAATTTTATGTGAAGARTGGGGDCTTGTTGGAGCAATTVTTTTACTTTTATTGTATCTTTTATTGAGTCTTCGTATTKTWYKGAAKYTWTTAAATASAGATMATTTTYTGRTRCATCTGGTTGGTATCGGTCAGTTGTTRCAYATCATGYTWGCAGTTYTRGTYAAYRTWGGGATGGTTGTTGGTGTYTTGCCAATAGTCGGCGTACCATTRCCATTGATAAGCTATGGATTRAGCTATCTGCTTGTAACCATGGCAAGCTTGGGTGTCTTGCAATCTGGAATTGATGAAAGGCATACTATTTAATCTGCATAATCAGTTCCTGGAGAAAAGTGCCCATTCTGATAGTCTATGATMAACCCAGTACAGATAGCACCAWATCCAAGTATTCCTAAAACTTGAAACGTTCTTTTGACTATTCTTTTGATCTGATCTTTTTTAGTCTCTTCTACGGTAAYCTCTGGTTGAATAATCTTTGTGTTCATTTCCGTAGGAACAGTCTGRTTGTTGATAGGAGTTTCAATTTTTATATTTTTATCAGTTGTTCCGTTTTCGACTACTGCTTGACTGATTTCCACTGGTTTTTTTCGTGAGAAGAAGCTTTTTAATTTTTGGATTAAAGTCGGCTTTATATCAGATTCTTTGCTGCTGTTCTCAGTCACTATTTGATTACTSKYTYCTGGCTTTTTTYGYGAGAAGAAGYTTTTTAATYTTTCTATTAATGTTAATTTAACATTGTTCGYTTGAGCCTGTTGAGAACCTTTAGGCATAACTCCKGGATCTGCAATTGTTGCATTGCTATGAGTTAGCGGATYYCGTAAATGTAWTGGAAGAGGAAGTCTGTATTTGGTATTTATCTGTTTGTARTCTTCATCTATTTGATAGAGGAACAGTTCAATACGATTCATAACTTCATTATTTTGRTTATTTGCATCCATTGTTAKCAGTGCATTTCTATGTGCTGTTARTTCRGTAGATATTTCAGTCATGAGTGCATAAAGCTTCATCATACTTTGTGAGCATGTTTTAGCCTGAGTATTGAAGAATTTAGGAAATAAGTTTGCAGCTTTAGTTTCGATATTAGCACTTTTTATCATAAAGTATGGTGTGTGCTCGAGTAGCTTGATCTGTTGATCTGTATATTTATATTGAGCTGCTTGTAAAAAGAGTGTGCTGAAATCTATAGCATCTTCTAATTTTTGATAATTAACCCCTAATTTTTTCTGTACTGCAAGAGAAGTTGCTGTAGTAATTAATGAGTTGATAGATATTCTACGTACTTGTAAATAATTATACTGAGTAAGTAGCTGATTATATCTGTTTTKTACTGTTTTATAGTTGTATATAACTTGATCAGCATCGGCATGTTCAATTGCAGAGATAATACATTCAATTTTTTTATTTTTAGATATCCATGTTGGAAAAAGAGGAAATTCATTTTCAAGCGCTTYAAGCATTGTAACAATTTCTTCAGTTTTWTTTTCTGCTTTTTTTTTAATAAAATAAGTACCCATGAGTGTTACGAGCATAGYAGTTGTTGTGCTTRCGATTCCTACTGTRAAGAAGATATCTTTTTCTTTTTGACTTAGRCCTGGTRKYAAATAATCTTTAACATTGTCAGCTGTGTCATCAAAGCCACTACTTGCGTATGTTTCTATTGAAGAAAGACTCATCAAAGAAGCAAGTAGCAAAAAAGAAGCATATATTTTTTTTAAACTATTCATTTTATATCCAAAATGTTAATTATGTCGATCGTTTCCTATTAAAAATTCATATGGTAAAGTTTATTACGCATAGAGTAAAAATGCAAGTGGAGCTCAGATAAAAGAGCTATTTAGTTAAAAAAGTCTCTTTCTATGTTTCAAAAAGATTGGAAATCAGGATTTTAAGTGTTTTAGTTTAGAAGTTTGGACATTGTTTGAATGATGGGGTGGCGTATTGATAGCTCTTTAGTTTGTATGTTTTCGTATAGAGCTGAGTTGGTGCCGAAGAGGGGACTTGAACCCCTACCCAGTTACCTGGACTAGACTCTGAATCTAGCGTGTCTACCAATTTCACCACTTCGACATGGATATGAGGAGAGCTTATCATGATTTAAAAAAGGTTGTCAACGCTGACTTYTGACAATCTTTTTCTAAGATYTATGTAATGAATAATTACCAGTTCATTTTATCTGTTATTCTGTCTGATAATACAGGTTACTTTTAAGAAAGACTGTTAGCAAAGATGATTTCGATATTATGTAGAATTTCTTTTTTTATTAAACAGTAACTTTTTGCTAATAATCGTCAGATAGTTTCAAAAACATTCTTTGCCTGTTCCATGATCGCATAATGTCTGGATAGCTTTAATCACTTAAGTTAGAACATCACAAAACCTTTTTGAACTTTTTTTGGAAAGGATCATGAAATAATAAGAAAWTTTATACAGTCATGATTTCTTCTTTGTGAGCAGAGGATAGCTAGATGACTTATGCTATAGCTTATCAATAAAGGTATCAGGTCTGCTTTAAGGTATTTGGGCAGAGTTTGGACCTAGAATCTTTTAAAATGAGCTGCTTATATCAGGCAGTAAGTTGTTGGTCAAATCCTGTAATTGATGAGGGAGGAGGGAAGAAGGGTGTATTATTCTTTAAAACAAAACTGACAGGAACGGTTATTCCTGTCAGTTTTGTAAAATTCTTCTTGATAAAAGTCAACGCTTTCACCTACAACAAAAAATGTTGAGCTGAAATAAGTCACCTTTTTTGAGAAAGGTCATATTTTTGTAAATAATCGCTTACAAAAATAATTAAAAAACAGATGTACAAGATAGATGAAAAATTGATCTTTCTCGTTGCATTGCTTCTAATTATAGAATGCTATTGAGCAGCAGCTGCTTTACGAGCTTTCTTTGCTGCCAACGCTTCTTTTTGAACTCTGGTCAATACTTTTTCTTTAATACGAGATGATTTACCAATTCGTGTACGGATGTAGTATAATTTAGCACGACGAACACGACCTTGCTTGATAAGCTTGATATCTTGAATAATAGGAGAGTAAAAAGGAAAAATTCTTTCTACACCAATGTTGTTCGCACCAAATTTTCTAACGGTAAATGTACTTGAAATTCCATGATTGTGCATTCCGATAACATATCCAGTAAATAATTGGGTACGTTCTTTGTTGCCTTCCTTTACAATTTGTGCCACTTCAATTGTGTCACCAACGGTAAATTCAGAGAAATTGCGATCAAATACACCATGAGACATGATAGTCTCTTTTGTTGGAAAACTTGCTTTCATTGTAAATCCTATAAGGTCAAAATTTTTTTGTTATAATAATCAAAATTACTTATTAATTTTCACTAATATAACAGAAAAAAGGAAGTTTAGCAAATGATTTTTTGGGAGAAAATAGAGGGTTGGGAAGTTGAAAAAAAGGGGTAGGTCATGAACTGACTACCCCTTAAGTTTTAAAGATCTATTTGCCGCATTTACATTTTTTCATAGGCATGTCGCATTTTTTACAATTACCCTTTTTACTACATTTTTTGTATTCTGATGATTTGCCTTTGCTGCACTTTTTGCTATCTTTGCCATAGCAACCTGTAAAGGATGCGCCAATTAATGTTGCGCATGCAAGAATGAGTATATTTTTGAAAATCACGATATTCTCCTTTTTTAAAATGATTTTAACAACTCTATCTTAGTGTACGGAAATATTTTTTTTTAAAGCAAGTTTTTTCAGAAGTAATAAAAAGGGGCAACTTRACTGTTGCCCCTTTTTATTACTTCTGWATAGAAATTTTATTCAAATTCTGTATCGATAGGACCTTGGTCTTTACCATCTTTTGCTTCGGGTTTTTTCTTTGTTTCTTCTGTTTGTTGTTCTGGATTGCTTTCTTCGGTAGCTGGTTTTTCTGCACTGTACATGATTTCTGCAAGTTTATGAGAAGCTTTAATAAGTTCATCATATGCTTTTTGTAGCTCTTCAGCACTGTTTTCATGTTCTTTAAGAGCTGCTTTTGCTGCTTCTATCGCTTTTTCTGTGCTGTCTACATCTGCAATGGGAAGTTTTTCTTTGTTTTCAGAAAGGTTTTTTTCCAAAGTAATGATGAGGCCATCAAGTTGATTTTTTTTGTCGATAGCTTCACGTTTCTTTTTATCTTCTTCTTCGTGTTGTGCAGCTTCTTCTACTCGTTGGTCAATCTCTTCTTTTGAAAGTCCAGATGCATTGCTTA
This sequence comes from Candidatus Babelota bacterium, assembly GCA_002401785.1. Lineage (GTDB taxonomy): Bacteria > Babelota > Babeliae > Babelales > CAZZPM01 > CAZZPM01. The sequence continues at coordinate 32,582 of NVUD01000008.1, read as the reverse complement.
AGGTAACACGTTGTTCTTTGCCAGTTCCTTTGTCTTTTGCTGTTACATGCACAATRCCGTTTGCATCGATATCAAAGATAACTTCGATTTGAGGAACGCCACGCGCAGCTGATTGAATGCCTTCAAGGCGGAATCGGCCAAGTGTTTTGTTATCAGGAGCAAATTCTCTTTCACCTTGTACAACATGGATGTCAACGGCTGTTTGATTATCTTCTGCGGTTGAGAAKACTTGAGATTTCTTTGTTGGRATAGTTGTGTTTCGTTCKATTARTTTTGTTGAAACTCCACCCATGGTCTCAATRCCAAGAGAGAGWGGGGTAACRTCAAGAAGAAGAACATCATTCACATCACCTGCAAGAACGCCACCTTGAATTGCTGCACCAATGGAAACAACTTCATCAGGATTCACTGATTTATTTGGTTCTTTATTAAAGAATTTTTTAACCATCTCTTGTACTTTAGGGATTCGTGTTGAACCACCAACAAGAATAACTTCGTTAATATCTTTAACTTCGAGGTTGGCATCTTGTAACGCTTTTTTACAAGGAACGAAAAGCTTGGTAAATACGTTGTCGCATAATGCTTCGAACTTTGTACGAGTAACTTTGATAACTAAGTGTTTAGGTCCTGATGCATCAGCTGTGATGTAAGGAAGGTTGATTTCRGTTTCRGTTGTTGAAGAGAGCTCAACTTTTGCTTTTTCTGTTGCTTCTTTYAATCGTTGTAAAGCCATTCGATCGTTSTTGAGATCAACGCCTTGTTCTTTTTTAAATGTTTCGATGAGGTATTTGATAAGAATTTCATCAATGTTATCGCCACCTAGTTCAGTGTCACCATTGGTTGATTTTACTTCAACTACGCCATCACCAACTTCGAGAACTGAGATGTCAAATGTTCCACCACCGAAGTCAAAAATAACGATTGTTTCGTGTTCTTTTTTATCCATTCCGTATGCGAGTGCTGCAGCTGTTGGCTCGTTTATGATTCTTTTTACATCGAGTCCAGCAATTTTACCAGCATCTTTTGTAGCCTGTCTTTGTGCATCATTGAAGTAAGCAGGTACTGTAATTACTGCTTCGGTAACTGTTTCACCTAGGTACTCTTCAGCTGATTGTTTAAGTTTTTGTAGAACAATTGCTGAAATTTCTTCTGGAGCATATTTTCGTCCRGAAACTTCTATTGCAACATCGCCATTCTTTCCTTCTACAAGTTTGTATGGAAARCTGTTGATRAGCTCTTTTTGCATGTCTTTGAATTTGCGTCCGATAAATCTCTTGGATGAATARATAGTGTTTTCTGGGTTGGTAATWKYYYRKSKYTTAGCYATTGYWYYRRYKWKTSGWGARWTMNNNTCTTTGSTRRWRRSWMSSATKGMTGKRSTTGTCTGGTTGCCTTCTTGATTAGGAATAACTTTTGCTTGTCCAGCTTCCATGAATGAAACAACAGAGTTCGTTGTTCCTAAATCTATACCTATAATTTTAGCCATTAAATCTCCTMGTGAGTTGGGCTTGTTYAGTTTTTTCTATTATCAATGTTTCTGATTTTATCTTAATTTTTTATAGAAAGCTTGTCAAGTTTTTTTAGATTCTTTTAGTGCCCGAGACTCACATTTAGTTTCGCATAATCWTTCARKRGAMGAAACCTTTTTATGGAAAYTGGAYSTTNTTSTGATAAAANGATGTTTTTTTNGNNGNCCATTAGTACCTTTTGCTCTTGTTCCCTCGCTCAACCCCTCTTATGTACTTTATCKTGATGAAAAGATTGCGYTCNTMTCTCTTTTTAGCTCTCTTGCGGATCGCGTTCGGGGGAACAAGAGCAAAAGCAGGGCTTATTCCTGCTTGTTTTAAGCAAAGAGAATATTTTAAGAAAAAGGAAGTAACTATTCTTCTATAACTTTTTGTGCATAAAAATAGAGGAAAAGGGCAGTTATCATTTTAATTAAAACTAAGAGCAAGAGGGTTTTTGCCAAAGAAATATGTGCGATGTAAAGAGAGATAGCAATGCTGATTTTTATAAGTGCAATGGCAATGATGGGCAAAGGTTTTTCTTCAGCTAGGATGATTTTCTCATAAAAGAAGTTCCATTGGTCAATATACTTTGCGGTTAAAAAAACAGATATCAAGAATAATGATGATGAAAAGAAGTTTGTATTATTTTGATATAGATGAGGGTGGAAATATGAAACAATTAAGAGAAGAAAAATAATAGCTAAAGAGAGAATCAAAATATTGAGAAAYTTATCTTTTGCGTATGAAATAAACATTTTCTTAACTTTGATATTTTCTGATTGATYWGTCTCTCTTTTTATAGCAGACAGTGCTGGAATCATAGAAAACTTGACTAACGAACGAATGAGAATTCTAAAGCTTTCAGCTATGTATGCTGCAAATTTAGGGAGGGCCACATGAGCGAGCCCTAAAGAAGGCATAAAAGAAACAATGATCATGTTGTCGCTTAAGAGAGCTTGTGCATAAAAACTAAGCGAGTGGGCGAGTGAGTCAAAGAAAAGTTCTTTGCGGCTATTAATTTTTGATGCTTCTGGAGCGAGTTGATACTGAGTGTTGTTTTCTTCTTTTTTAATCCACTGCACGAATAAAAAGAGAAAGTATCCTGTTATAATTATAGAGTCAATYARAAAAGGAATGAAAATGTGATATAAAGAAAAATTGGAGGAGGTTGTTAAAAAATAAAAGAGAACAGCCATGTATATCATCATACTTGCAAGTTCAACAGGAACAATGATATATGTTTTATTAATCATGTGCATACAGAAACGGAGTAGYAATCTCAGTCCTTCAAATAATATTAAAAGACTTGTRATCAATAACATTGAAGGATAGGTAACTAAGAGGTCTTGGACGGTTTTTATCGTTTGAACATGTGTTCGAAAGAAGATGATGGCTATAGTTAATAAAAATATGTGTAAAATGATCAGTTTAAAAAAAGAGAATATGTTTTTATTACGGGCATTCATCATGTGGGCGGGAATATAGAGCGTAGGGGCACTAGCAAGATTCACCATCAAGAATATGTATGAGAAGAAGTATCCCATGCTTCCATACATAGTTTTATCGATATATCCAAATAATGATGTATAAAAAACAAATCGAAGAACAATATAAATAAGGCTACCAAAGAGATTAGTAAGGGTRTTYTTCTTAAGTTTTTTAATTAATGTATCAAAGGCAAAAGTAGAGAGTGAAGACATTTTAGCCTAACGGGGTAAGGGGAAAACATTATTTTTTTTCGATATATGTTATATTTTCCTAAATAATTGAAAGAAATGCAATCTTTTCTCCTCTTTTAATAATTTTCTAAAAAGTATTAAAAATAAAAGTTTTTRGGCTGAAAAAGCATAAATGTTAAAAAAAGCATGAATTTGAACTTGGCTAAATTGAAATAGACTGCTAAAATAGAAAAGATAGATAAAGTATTTGAATAATCGATGTAATGAAGTTAATTATTTAAAAAACTTAAAAGTGTAAAAAAGTAAATTGGTTAAAAAGGTACGATTATGTTTACGCTCGGTGATTATGTTTTCTTTCCAGGCCATGGCGTCGCTCTKCTGGAAGAATTTGAAGAAAAAAAAATTTTAGATAAAACCGTCCAAGTTATGAAGCTCTCCTTTAAATTTAAGGCTCAAACTGTCTGGCTYCCGTCTCATACRATAAAACAGTCGGGATTACGTTTCTTAAGTAGCGAAAAAGAGATAGCTGATGCTTTTTTGGARCTTAACTTGATGCCTGAACGRAAATTTGAAAGTATAGATTTTACGCCAAGTGGCTGGAGTAGAAGACATAAACGGTGTCAAGCTCTGATGCAGACGGGTATCTTGAGAAACTTAATGAAGATCTATCGAGACTTTATGYATATYACCAAACAGAAAGAACTTTCCTTTGGTGAAAAAGCGCTGTTGACACTGGTTGAAGACTTAATTGTACAAGAAGTAGTTACGGTAAGAACTGTTGAAAAAGAAGAAATTGTACAAGAGTTGAAGGCTCCTTTTATGGGACAAGAGTTTTCTGGAACTCAATCGCAAGAACAGAGTCAATCTGTTTGATACAGCTTTAAATAATTTTATTACATATAATTCTTGTGTGACGGATGTACAAGTCCGTCATCGTTCCTTTCGCATCAAAATTATATATATTTCATTCTTTTTCATATTTTTTTTGCAAAAAAANTATATAGTAACTATTTTGTATGAGGATATAATTTCTTAAAAAATAATACTATTTCTATTGGTACAGATGAATACTATAAAAAAACAGCTCTCAAGTCAGGTCATTTTTATCCTGGGTCCTACAGGATCTGGGAAAACAGCTTTGGCTGAAAAGCTTGCTCTTGATCTAGATGCTGAATTAATCAATGCTGACATGGGACAGTTTTATGCATCCCTATCTGTTGGAACGGCAAAGCCGAACTACAGAGAGACTCCATTTAAACAGCACTTATTTGATATATGTCGAGATCCAGTTGATTTCGATGTTAAAAAATATCGTTCTTTGGTCTTGAAAACTGTTGATGATATTCATATGCGTGGCAAGCGAGCAATAATTGTTGGTGGTTCACTTTTTTATATTAAATCCCTTTTTTATCCTCCTCTCGARTTTGAGSGRATAMAATTYGAAAAAAMCYTGMWTCAATTTGATRSYRCTTCMAATGAAGAGCTYTGGCAAAAGCTTAAWCTTATCGATCCGATAAGAGCTGAAGCGATTCATGTTAATGATCGATATCGTCTTGAACGTTCCCTCACACWTTTTAATCAGACGGGTAGAATCCCATCWGAATGCARTCCTYMGTTGMAAAAACCRTTTGATTCTTTTTTTGTCTGGATYGATRTAGAAAAATCAAAGCTTAAAGATCGTATWGCYCAGMGAACAAARATYATGCTTGATGGGGGATGGATTGAAGAGGTTGRAGAACATAATACCGATCAATGGTACGATTTTTATGATAGAAAAGGATTGATTGGGTACAAGGCGATTGCAGATTGGATTCGTTCTGGAAAGGATCGATCARATTTTGAKGARCTTAACKCYTTTCTWGTTCGGGCTACATGTTTGTATGCTAAAAGACAGAAGACGTTCTGGAAGTCATTCTCGTTGTCACTATCTAAAGATCTTGAAATAGGTCGGTCAACTCWGAACAATTATTTCGTATTTGAGAATCAAGAAGGTTTTTTAGAGTATCGAAAACTTCTGAGCTCTCTTTTATAAAGTCTTTCATATTTTATTTAACGTCGGCATAGCTTCTCAGTTCTTTGAATGCTGGGGATGAATGCCGATTTTATTGATCTGAAAGTTCATTTTCAATTTTCTTTTGAATTTCTCTGTAATCTTGAGAAGTTGAATTAGATATATTTTGTATGAAAAGAGTTGAAGAAGAGGGCAAAACCCTCTTCTTTTGTATTATCTATTTTTATGCGCTCGGTGCAGGTGAACTTTCAAGATCTATTTCTGTAATGACCTTGCCATATCGTGCCATTTGATACTTGATCTGTTCTTTCTTGAACGATGCATTCTTATCACGAGTGATCTGAATTGTTGCAAGAAGAAGGTTAAGATCTGCTTCTTTTTCACCTAAGGCGACAATACGGGCGATTTCTAGTCCGACTTCTTCGGTAGAACGACCAGAGAAYCCTTCAAACAGATGACTATGTTTATAGAGATTCTGTTTGACTTCATCGCTCAAAAATATATCCATTTTTTCCATCGCTCCAAGGAAAATTTCACAGCTCGCTTCTTTACTTGGTAATGTCATATGAAAACTTGTGGCGATACGACTTTCAGCTGCTACGTCAAAAGCACCACGGTTATTACTTGCAAAAACCCACATRATTTTATTACTTGAAGGTTTTTCAACTAAAGATAAGAACTTTTCTGTAAGCGCGCATGATCTAAGGTCAGCATCAGGAGATCTTCTTTCACGTAAGAACGACTCTGCTTCATCAACGAAAACCAATATTCCTCGTGGGCTCGCTTCTGCCCATTCAACGATTTTTGCTAATTCTATAATCGCTTGATCTAGTTTTTCAAAATTATTAAAATCGGCACCTGAAAAGAGTGCGTATTCAAGATCTGATTCTTTTGCTATAATTTCTGCAAACATAGTTTTTCCTGTTCCAGGAGGACCATACAAGAGAATGTTTTTAAAAGGAATTCCCATCTCTTTTGCTCGTTGTGTCTGTTCAATCGTATTCATCAGACCTTCTTTAAGGTGATCTGGGCCTCTAAACTCTGCAAGACGACTCTCTTCTTTTGGTTTGCCATACCAGAAACGGCTTGCTTTTTGTAGAGGGTTTTTAGGAAGTGTTGTTTTTTTGATTAATGCTGGTGCATTGATATATTTTTCTAATTGAGAAAAAAACAGAGTTGATCCTTTCCAGGCGAGTATACATGCGCAAATGACTCCGGTTGTCCCAAGAGCAATTTTATCGCCTTGCTTCATCACAGCCTGCAAGCTTTTTACGGTGCCCTTGTTTGCTTCTTTCTGACGTGCTACAGCTTCTTGGTTYTTTGCTGGCGCTTCTAAAAACTTTTGTGTAAATTGCCTGAAAGCTGTACGGTTTTCTTTTGCGTCTTCACGATCGTCTTTAATTTGTTGCTTACAGTTTGCTATGTTCGTGTCCATGGCGGGGAGTAAGCTTTTCCATAATTCTTTAACTTCTTCTTTTAAATCTTCTTTGCTTTTGCCCTTTAAGTTGTTAGGTTCTTCGATTGGGCGGTATGTTGTATCAGGAATGTACATATATACATCAAGCAAGGGGCTCCATCTCCTTATATCGTCGTCATTTTTATAGGTAACGCCATTCGAAGGATCCCAATATACTTCACGATCTTTGGTGCGACGATAGCTATGATAATAAGAGTCATAAACTTTTTCTTGATACTTAACACCATCTAAAAGTTCTTTGTCGCTTTCCATGCCTACGTCATTCATAAGTGTTTTCACGTTTGAAGAGAGCTTAGGATTTTGTATATGTTGTTGAACTCTTGCCTTTAGCTGCTCCAAGTCAGCCAGTTTTTTGCTACTGGCCGCATTAATAGTTGTTCCGATCATACCTAAAAGCAGCATGTATCGTAATATTCTTTTCATCATTTTTATATCCTTTATTAAAAACATCATTATTCTGCACCATTACAGTCTTTGTATATTCCATCTACTGACTGCCACATGTTATAGTAGATCCCTAGGGCAGTTGCTAGAAAACCTCCACTTAAAACTATTTTTGGAACTTTTTTTCCAAATAAACTTTTYGTAAGTATAGAAACAAATTCTAACGAATCGTTATTAAAGAGAACTCGACTTGTTAGATTGTATGCAAACMAGAATTTTGGTAATAATTTCGAAACAATYTTATTTGAGACTGGGGCTACCTTGCTTTTYTCTATAAATTTTGAAAATCGATATTCAGCATAGGCTACRCCKGCTTTATCATTRATTTTTTGTGCATCTTTGTACTCATTGAGTATTTCTTCTAAMGTACTGATGTTCTTTTGAAAATAATGACTTAATTGTTGACCTGAGAGCTTATCAAATAAAATGTACTCAACAATGCCATTTGCTGTGGTAAATAGCAGGTTTGAGATCGCATATTCTGCTAGCAGGTGATTTTTTCCGCCTAACGCTATTAGAATCTCTTCTGGAAAAAAACTCTTTAAGAGTTCAGCCAATTCGCTCGGTTTAAAGTTGCTGAGAAAACCAGATCCGATCATTTGAACATTTTCAGGAAGTAGACCCATTTTATTCTTAAGTACATCACCTAAAGTACCGTTTTTACAATATTCCTGCACTGTCCTGTTTGTATCCTGTARCTTTGCGAAAAAGAGTGTCGACTTAGAATCTAACAGTGCAAAAGCACCGGATAATATAGAAAAATTGGTCGGTGTAAAAGTGATATGATTATTCGATTCGTATCCGGTTCCATTCTGTTTATATGTTAAAAGCCCTGTAGATTTGCCGATAACCGTCTCTTCTATCGTATCAACGACAGAGTTAAATAAGGTTTTTTGAAGGAGGGCACGTAATGTTACCATCTGTTTAGGGTTGTCCAAAAGAGGTGTTAATTGGCCATCAAAATAATTACGGAGACTGTTAACCGACGATGCTTTTTGAGTGGCACGTTTTGATTTTTTCTTAAAAAAGAAACGTTGAAACATAGAAGCTTTCTCTTTTTGTCTATCGTCAATAATTGCGAGTTCCCGTCCATGCTTTGTTCCGCCACTTTTAATGTAACGTTTTAATTTTCTTCTTACCGCAGGTGATACATTTTTGATGTATTGAAGCAGTCGAGCATTATCTTTCAATAATCTTTTTTGTACTTCTTCTTTTTTAAACGTGTCAACTTGAGCATCAATAACATTACTTTCTACGTATGATTTCATAAAGTCGTACAGAAGCTTTTTGAGATCGTAGGGCGTTAGGCCGACTTTGATATTTTCTGTTAATGGCAATGGAACTTCGATCAACGGAGAATTGTTTGCAGGAATCATGATGTTTACTTCGTTTTCTATTTCGATCTGTTTCTTTTTCCTCTTTTCTGCTTTTTTTTCTTCTTTCTTTTTTTCTTTATCTTTCCGTTTGATAATCGTTTCTCGATCACTATTCTGTACTTCATCAATGTATCGTTCAAATTCGCTTACATCAGGGGTACTTGCTTCTGGCATGCTATCAAACATCTCTTGTAGCATTGGMGCTTGTTCAGCAATCAAGTTRTAGATAGTTTTCATATTCTGTACAGTTGGTCGTCGRTCAAAGGATCTCTTTTTATCTGGACAGAGTTTTTCTGCAATTGTAAGNNTAAAANNGAATTATCGAAATAATCAGCATAGTTTATATAGCTCAGGTTCGATTTTGGCATGTGTGAATATCGATCTTGAACTTTAAAATCTCTCGGCTTATAACTTTTATTCTTTTTAATAAGATCTTCTAACTCTTTGTTGCTCATGTAAGAATTGATAGGGTTGAAGCCATACGTATCCAGACTTCTTTTTTCTGCATCACTTATAATTTTTAAAAGGTTGCTGTCAGCAGCTTCTGGTTCTGTGTGATCCTCATCACTGACATTTTCTTTAGACTCGTTAAATAAATTTTGAAGTTCTGGAAGAGTAGCTGTAACTGTATCGCCACCTTGATTCTTTCTGAAGTAATTAAGCAAATATTTATACTGATACTCATCAATATCAACATCATAATCAATGATTGGTTCATTTTCTTCATCATCATCAACGGTTGGTTTGCTTTTTTCATCTTTTATTTCAAATAATTCGAGTAGTTTGATAATCTCCTGTTTTTCTTCTGAAGTGAAACTTTTCTTAGGCAGATATTCTTCTTCTAAAACATTTACTTCTTTAGTCCAGAGTAGATCAAAAATCTTTCTTTTTTTTAATTTTTTCACCTGATCAACAAGATAAATCTGGATAGGCGTTTTTGGTTCTTCAGTTTCATGATAAGCTGCATAGTAACCAACAAGCCCTGTTTCATCATCAATGTTTCCAAAATACTCTTTCTCTTTTTCATAAATAACTTGTTCTTCAAATGTAAGCAGTTCTTTTTCAACGAGTTTTTTAGCGATMGGGAGATCTCGCTCAAATTGCAGAGCATATTTTTTATCTATAYGTAATCTGGAYGCATTGAGTATTTCAGGGAGGAAGCTATTAAAGTAGACTCCCGATTTTTCAACCAGTCCAGCAGAAGGAAGTATGCTACCGAATGATCCTTTTATCTTGTGCGATAGAAGTTCAAAATTTGAAGCATGTATTTTTTTTAGTTTTAAGAGATACCATTCGCGCGCTTGGAGCTCTTCTTTGCTAATTTTATTCTGAGCCTTCAGAGTYTYTTTAGCRGCCTGATACTCTTCAATCATCYGYYTRYYATSATGARTNWTCMWAYANSWTMYTYAWTATCTGTTACATATTTTTCTACTTCAGTCTCGTCACTTCCTAATTCTTCTTTCTTGTACAAATTTTCACTGAGTAATTCCTCTCTGATTTTGAGGAATAACGTATTACATTTTTTAATAGACTTCTCTTTTTCAGCTTTAATTATTTCTTCATCCTCTGAGTCACTCGGGTTATCATGTTTTGCAATTAAGCTTTCTAAAGTCATTATATCTGTATCACCGAAAATATCTTTTTGGTACCGCATGGATTCAAAAATTTCTTTGTAATTTTCGATTTCTACCGTATCAGATTCAATCACCTGCAGAGATTCTTGAAAAAACGAATGAAGGTCAACCTGTTTTTGACGTTCAAGGAACTCGTCTATGGAAAGCACGTTTTCTTGAGAGAAATGAATTATTTTAGCCGTATTTTGAAGCATAACCATATGCTGTTTTTCCAAAGCGGAAAGTACCGAGTTGTTTTCTTCTTTGAGTAGTAATTCTCGAGTGTTGATATGAGAAATTTTTCTTTCTTCACATTGAGCAAGAGTAGCTTGCTGCTTGCTCAGCTCTTCTATGCTGGTAAGAAGATCTTTTTTGAACTCTTTCTGTTTAACTTCTTCGATTATCTTTTTTATTAATGGTCGACTCTCCATCAAATGATGGTTTTCTACTTCAAAAATTAATGTTTCAACAGCTTCATGCAGAGCTTTTAGCTTTATATTGGCAGCTTTTGAGCTCTTTTTATTGATCGCCTTGTATTCCTGAATTTTCTTATGAACTTGACTTGTCTGTTCATCATACATCTTCAAAGTTGGATGGCTTATTTTTATGATTTTTTCATCCAAATTGTTGTTTTTAACTTCATTTAAGAAGGCTATGTACTCTTTAACTTCTATTTCGTTGAGTAAGTTTCTTTGTAAAAATGCTTGTTCTTTGATTTCATCCAAGTCAGAAGCGTATCTTTTATTGATAGAATTTGAATTGTAACCGGTAAGCGACGCATACCAGCCACCTTTTTCTTCAGTAGGAATTATGGAATCAAGATTACCTTGAAGAATCTTTTCTAACCTCTTCTTTAATAAGATATCAACACCGCTCTCTATTTCATTTTTTTCTTGTCCAACAGAATCAATAATCAAATTAATTATATCAAGGCCACTMTCTTCTTCATTTTCATTTAAAATRAAGTGAGTTCTRATYTTCARACTGAGATTATCAGCTTCTTGAGTTAGATCGAGTAGGTCATCCTTTAAAAAATTAGTCGTTTCTTGTTCGGTTGTATCGGAAGCACGGAGTTCGGTCTCTCGTTTATTGTAAGCTTTTATTCTAGCATTAAACTGTTCAATCTCGGCTGTATAATTTTTTAAAATAGGATGTTTTTGCTGATCATTTAATTCGGCACTRAGACTCTTAGATTTCTTTCTGAGAGCATTTTTTTCTCTTTCAATATCTTCAGACAGCGARTCTTGTTTTCTCTGTTTYCCTTTTTTYTCTTCTTCTGGAAGATTTGAGAACATAAGGCTTGGTAGAGCCTGGTACTCTGTTATTTTTTTATTATACTCTTCTATGGCTCTGTTTCGACTTTCAATTTTAACAACATACTTTTTTGAAAGGGCAGCTTTGTCAGATACGTCTATTGTTACAATCGTAAACCGTTGTGCAACTTTTGTAGCATATTTTTCAAAAACTGATTGCTGAGGAAAAATCCTATCAAGGAAGTTATCTATATTTAGACATACAAAACCTTCTTTATTTTCTCTGTTAATCAAAGAGGATAAAGATACTCCGGGAGAGTTCCATTTCAATGCTGAAAGCAGAGTTTGGACTTCTTCATCCAAAAGTGACTCTTTCTGTGCTAAAACTCTCTTCTGCATCGTTTTGATTTGATCTGCATATTCTGAGCAGGATGGAAGAGGAACTGATAARTCACCAGCTGCTAACATTTGAAGAGCGTTTCTRAGCTSTACYGCTTTRATTCTGTCTGMWATMTCATCAAAGTYTTTAGCTTTTATACGGCCGGTCTTCGTTTGGTTCGTACAAAAATCTTTTAAATTTTTCTCATAATCTAYATATTCTTTAAARTTACTAAAGTAGYTATAGTATTTCTCTTCTTCTGAAGAAAGTTTTTTACCTGACCAAAGTTTATCAAAAATATCATAATCATCGAAATTTTCATCATGCTCTTCTAGCTTTGCTCTTTTTTTCAATTCTTCTGATCGTAAATTACCATTTTTTATTTCATAGTAGAGTTCTACGCAATTGAGGGTACCATTCGAAGATACTTCGATAAGTTTATTAAAAGAACTTTTCCAACTGCTATCATCTTCAAATATATCTTCATATGTTTTTTGTACTTTTGATGAAGCATTAAAAGGTTTAAGGAAGGATTCGCCGCTTTTCCACAAATCAACTAAGACAAAATTGATAATTTTATGCAGATGAACTGCTTGGTCAGGGGCTTTTCCCAAAAAGAGAGCAGCTGATTCTAACCACTTGTTGTTTATTGTTTCTAAAGCATCAATAGCTATGCTCAGATTTGATTTGCCTTTTACAGCTTTATCTTCAGGTGCTGCTTCGATCTCTTTTATCGCTTTATTAAGAGGAGATATAAGCTCGGAAAAGAGAGCAGAGAAGAAAATACGAGTAGCCTTTCCCCCGATATCATCGGCTGGTGGCAAAAATTCGTCTAAACCTTGCTGGGTCATTTTAAGACMAGATCTAATTAWWGAWAGTGGGGTAACTAAAAAGACTGGHCCGATGTTTTCAATATTATCTCTCAGCGTTTTAATATATTCTGTTGCTGTTTCCACATCAGAGTTGAACAGAGTATTGATATTCAGAAGTTTTAAAAATTTTGCTATAGATTTTCTATTCTTTTCGCCAGATTCAGCAAAAATGAAATCTACAAGAAGTTCTAATGGATTCTCTTTGTATCGATCAACTATGGACTCTTCTTTTCCATATTTTAAATTAAGAAATTTTTGATACGGTTCAGATTTTAGAAGAGGATCTACTGCTGTAAATATTGAATCCCGTATCTCTTCATTGACAAGTGTCTGATACAATTGTATTAAATTGTCAGACTTGAAATGTTTTTTTGAACTGTCTGGAGCGTTTAAAAACTCTTGAACATCATTAAAAATCGCATAAATATAAGAACTAATGAGTGATTGTTCATCTTYAGTTCTATTTTTTGCTGTAAGTTCCTTTACAATTTCTTCCAACGTATCAACAAAGAAGTCATATTGATCMAGTTTGATGTAAGGCGMAAYCTCTCTTAACAAGATTGGAATTTGATCGGGAGCAAATAGAAAAGCATASYACAACTTCTGAAGCCGAACTGGCGAGAAAAGATCAGCAKTTTTTAAATTGCTCATAGATTCTACTATGTGGCCCATAATTGGAATATCGAATGAAGCTGTAATAAGGGATTCTTTTTTTTTAGACSMTTGCTTYAAAATCCATTCAGTACCTTGTATCCAACCACGTATTTTTTTTATTGCTGGMATTTTCTCAGAAAGAATTTTTGAGGCATTGTACTCCTTCTTTACAGCTGCTGGAATTACAGAAACTGTGAAAGMAAWAAGTACTGAAAGTAAAAAAAATGTTCTTTTTGTATAAATCATAATAAAACACTTCACTTAATAATTATAATTTTCTAGACCGCTTTTATTATCATATTGTAAAAAATGAGACTTAACAAGCGCAACTGCTTCTTTTTGCTGTTTAACCCAATATTTTTTATAGAATTTTTTAAAAAAAGTGAAAAAGAAGTAGTTATTTATTTTTTACGCCATTTTATATTTCTTCTTTTTTTTTAAAAAATGCAGTACCATTGAAAAAATGGTGGAAAAAGTTAGTTTTTTTACAAAAAGGAACTTATAATGAATAAATTTTTACGTCAAGAACTAAAAAGTTGGAACTTCCTGTTATGGTTCGTTTTCATAGCTATTGGAGCTCAATACTTTATGCGCGTTCCTCAGAGCTCTCGTGAAGCGACTGTTGCTACAATTAATGGGGCTAAATTAACTGCTCATGAGCTTCAAAGAGGAATTGTGCAAGAAAAAGCGATGAAAGATATTCTTGCTCGCTATCTCGGTCAACAGTTTCCTGTTAATCCTGATGAAGTTTTGAAAAACATGGTCCAACAAGAGGTTGTCGGTTATCATGCATACCAAATAGGTGCTCGTTTAAGTGATGATGTTATTTCTCAGCAGCTTTTTAATARGCTCCCATCGTTTGTTATGCAAAAAGATGGAACAGTTAATACYGCTGCGTATGGCGAATATGTTCGATCTCAGGGATTTACTGTTGCTGAATTTGAAAAAACAGAAGAAAAGCGACTTTTACAATCTTTTTTACATAACGCCTTGTACACAAGTGTTGTTATGCCTGATTGGTTTTTAAAATCTGAATGGCATAAACGTTCAGATAARAAAAAGTATTCAATCGGAACAATTCTACATARTTCTACAAAAAAAGAGATGAATACAGACRAAATTTCTGACGATCAACTCCGTTCTTATTTCGAAGGACGTCAAGAAATGTATCGCATACCAGAAAAAAGAAGCATTCAATATGCTGAAATATCATTTAAAGAGTATGCTGCACGATCAAATTTTTCAGAAGAAGAGATTAAAAGCTTTTATGAACGATATAAAGGTCGCTATTTCTCAACAGCTCCTGATGCTTCAATTCGTGAAATTTTCATCTCGTCTCAAGGAAACGAAAAAGCAGARCAGCAACTYTTAGACTTGCAGAGTAAAYTGAAAAAAGATCCARCGTTRTTTTCAGATTTTGCTCAAAAACATGCTCGCAATGACGAAATGTCAAAAAAAATAGGATTSGTTGAGTCTGTTAAAAAAGGGGAAGTTGCTGAAGGCATACGACGTGCAGCTTTGAGACTCAAAGAAAAAGGTGAAATGAGCAAGGTTCTTAAGTTGTACGATGGATACGCTCTCATTCAGCTAGAACATCGTGTCGACCCAGTAACGCATTCATTATATGAGGCGCGAAAAGAAGTGATTAGACGATTACAGGAAGGTCARTCTTCTCGTAAGTTAAGTTCTCAARTTCGTCAAATTGTACGGGCATCAAAAGATGAACCATCTGTTTTGTTTGATAAAATGAGCGAATTTGAAGCTTCATGGAAAAAAACAACTCTTACCCGTGATGATAGTAATCAAGAAGAGATAGAAGCAAAATTAATAGAAGGCGTCTTTGGAAAAAGTTTGCAGGTTGGATCAATTCACTTTGTTCAAGGAAAAGAGTCAGTTTTTGTTTTTAAGATAGAAGAAATAGATAATTCAGAAATACCATTATTCAAAAAAATTCGCTCRGCTGTTTTGGATGATTATACGAGAGATGAAGTTCATAATCGAACTAAGCAAAAAATAGAAGCAATTCAACAGAAAGTCTTGGATGGAGCCGCTTTGAAAGATATGGATTGTGTCGTGGCAGAGACGAAGTTCATGGATAAAGTGACTCTTGAGGAAGCGTTGAAGAAACATAACGAATATTCAAAAAACATGATCCTTTTAAAGGATAAATCACAGGTTTTGAAACATCATGATGAGCATGGTTACTATTTAATTCAACTGATAGATAGAGAAGAAAATAGTGATTATCCTCAGTCACTTGAAGAACAAAAGAAAGAATTTTCCGTGCATTATGAGGCTTATAAAGAGATCTGGCTAGGGATTTTTATTGCGTATTTAGAAAAAAATGCTACGATAGTTTATAATACACAAATTTTACAGTAATATTAGGACACTGAGGACAATATAGTTATGACACAAAAGAAGACGGTAAAAAGTGCTGAGTCAGCCCTCGCTCATTTTGATAGCGACAAACGCAAAGCGCTTGAAGTTGCTTTTGCGCAGATAAAAAAACAGTGTGGGGAAGGCGCAGTCATGCTTTTTGGTCAAAAGTCTAGAGCGTCTATTGAGACTATTTCAACAGGGTCTCTGCTTATTGATGATGCTTTGGGCGTTGGTGGTTTTCCACGAGGAAGAGTGATAGAAGTTTATGGCCCTGAAGCCTCAGGAAAAACGACTTTGACGCTACATGCTATTGCACAAGCTCAAAAGCGTGGCGGAATATGTGCTTTTATCGATGCGGAACATGCAATGGATCCTGTTTATGCAGCGCAAGTTGGTGTTAATGTTGACGATCTTATTATTTCACAGCCAGACTGTGGCGAGCAGGCGCTTGATATTGCAGAAATGCTCGTACGATCTAATGCTATAGATATGCTTGTTATTGACTCAGTCGCAGCATTAGTTCCCAGATATGAGCTTGAAGGTAATATGGGTGATCAGCATATTGGATTGCAAGCACGTTTGATGTCGCAGGCATTGAGAAARCTTACTCCTGTTGTTCATAAATCTAAAACTGTATTTATCTTTATTAATCAGATTAGAAGTAAGATAGGYGGACTTCCGTTTGCAAGTAATGAGACAACTACTGGTGGCAATGCWTTRAARTTTTATGCRAGYRTACGRTTGGATRTTCGAAGAATTGCWACKTTGAAGARAGCWGATGTTGCWATTGGWAATMGWRTTAAAGTTAAAGTAGCTAAAAATAAAGTCGCTCCACCCTTTAAAGTGGTTGAGTTGGAYCTTATTTTTGGTTACGGTATATCAAAGGAGCTTGAATTGCTTGATTTAGCAGTTTCACGTGGTATAATAGTACAATCTGGAGCTTGGTTTTCATTTAACGGTGAAAAAATTGCTCAAGGTCGTGACAACTGTTTTAAGAAGCTGAAGTCAGAGCCAGAWTTTTTTGATATTATTTATAAAGCTGTGTGTAATCAAGGTCTTGAAGAAGATCAGCTTCAACAATTGAAGGAAAAAACAAGTGAGTAGTAATCATAAATCACGGCAGAAACCTGTTATAAATAGTGGGTACTCAATTAACGAGTTTATTAARAGTGACCAACTGCGCGTTATCAGTGCTGATGGTGAGAACTTGGGTGTTTTATCAAAGCAAGAGGCTTTAACTTTAGCTGAAAATTCTTCTTTGGATTTAGTTCAAATTAGTGAAAGTGGCGATAATACTGTTGCTCGTGTTATGAACTTTGGTAAGTTTTTATACGAAAAGAAGAAACAGCAACATGAAGCTAAAAAGCATCAAAAAGTTATACAGGTAAAAGAGCTCAAGATGCGCCCTAATATTGGCATAGGCGATTACAAAGTTCGTCTGAATAAAGCTATTGAGTTTCTTAAAAGTGGAAAAAGAGTTAAGTTTACTCTTCAGTTTAGAGGACGAGAAGCTATTACGATGCATGACGTCGGTCCAAAACTGTTTAAACGAGTTAAAGTAGATTTAGAAAATGAAAAATTAGGTACTATCATGGAAGAACAGGAAAGTAGAGGTTCTCCATTCTGGTCAAAAATTTTTTTTATTAAACAATAACGGAACGAAGTAGGAATTAAAATGCCAAAAATGAAAACTCATTCTGCGAGTAAAAAAAGATTTGCAAAAACGAAAAATGGTAAAATTAAGCGTGCTAAAGCGTATCGACGTCACCATGCTTGGGCAAAAGGATCTGAAGATATTCGTAACTTGCGCGGAATTGCGTATGTTTCAAAAGCAGATTCAGCAAAATTCAAAGTGCTTTTACCATATTAATTAATAATCTAAAACATAGAAAAGGTAGTTTACGATGAGTCGTGTAAAACGTGGTGTGGTAACAAAACGCCGACATAAAAGACTGTTAAAACAGACTAAGGGTTATTGGGGTCAACGCTCAAATATTTTTAAAAGAGCTAAAGAAACTTTAATGAGAGCTATGGCTTTTGCTTAYAAAGGTCGTAAGTTRAAGAAAAGAAATTATAGAGCRCTCTTTATTTCACGTATCGCTGCAGCTTGCAGACAACGTGGTATTTCGTATAGTCGCTTTATTGAAGGTCTTATTAAAAACTCAATCTTGCTTAACAGAAAAATGTTATCGCAGTTGGCTATTTTAGAACCTAAAGCTTTCGATACGCTTGTTGCAACAGCAAAAGGCTAAAAGACTTGAAGATAAGCTTACTTCTTGGTTATGGTATATTTCTCTTTAGAGAGAAATATACATAGTTAATTAAGAGGAGGTTTAGATGAGTTCTTTAGAAAAACTTGAAGTTGTAGTACGTGACCTTTTAAGTCGATATCAAGAGACTCAAAGAGAGATTATAGTTTTAGAAGAGTCTGAAAAGACTTTGACTGAAACTTGTAGCTCTTTAGAAGCGGCATTACTTAAGGAATCTCTTCGAGTAACAGAACTTCTTGATGAGAAAGAGTCTATTAAAGTAACTGTTGATGAGTTGTTGGTGAGTATTGAAAAAGTTGAAGAAGCACAAAAGTAAAATGGATCTGTATTCATGAAAAACATAGAAATTGCGATTCTTAATAAAAAATAWTCATTAACAACWGATGAATCTGAGGCTATTCTAYTTGAAGCTGCTTCCTYTGTAAGTAATCTTCTGATAGATTTAACATCAAAGGGAAATGTTTCATCTGAGAAAGCAGCAATATTCGTAGCACTTCAACTGGCAACAGAAAAGCTCAAACAACAAGAGCAAGGGCARCTTGTTAATGAACAAATTAAACGTATTATTACTTTATGTGAACAGCCGTAAGGGTTGTATACATTTATATTTAATAAAAGTTGATACTAAAAAGGCACCGTGTCACCATAGACGGGTGCTTTTTTTTGTGAAACATTAAGTAAGAAAGATGAGAWAWRATGGTATATATAATAATAAGTGGACTTGTGGGAGCAGGCGGAAGTGCTGTTCTTATCGCTTTCTATTTTTTTTATAATAAAAAACTTTTAAAAGAAACAGAGACTTCTGCACAGAAGATATTACAAAAAGCACGAGAAGAAATTGATAGAGACAGACGAGAATCAACAATAAGACTCAAGGATGAGTTATATAAAAAACGAAGTGAGTCTGATCTTGATATTAARAAAAGTAARATTGARCTGCAAAGACTTGAGCATAAATACCAAAAACGAGAAGATTTGTTAGARCAGCGYGAGGTCATGCTGGAYTCTTTGCGTACAGAATTGCAAGGGAAAGAGCGAGAACTTGCACGACGTCTTGATCAGCTTAGCATCGGTGAAGGTAAATTAAAGAGAATTTAYGAAGAGTTTATGACAAAACTTGAGATGTTAAGTGGAATGAAAAAAGATGAAGCAAAAAAATATTTGGTTGATTCTTTACGAGAAGAAGTGAAAGTTGAACAACAAAAATGGATTGTTAAATCTACAGAAGAAGCGCGTCTTGTTGCAAAAGAAAAATCTATTCGAATCATGTGTTCAGCAATGCAGCGATATCTTCCTGAGCAAGTTACTCTTCACTCTTCAAGTATCATTCATCTTCCTAATGAGGAAATGAAAGGACGTATTATTGGAAAAGAGGGTCGTAATATTAAAGCTCTTGAAATGGCGACCGGTATGGAGTTTGTTATTGGAGAGACTCCAGAAATCATTACCATCTCAGGATTCAACCCAATTCGTCGTGAGATTGCAAAACGGACGTTAAATAAACTTATTCATGATGGACGGATTAATCCAACTCGTATTGAAGAGACAGTAGAAAACTGTGAAAGAGAATTGGATCACTCTATTGAAGAGATTGGTCATCAAACATTGATGGAATTTGGATTCTCTCAACTTCATCCAGAATTAAATATTCTACTTGGAAAGCTTCATTTTAGAACAAGTTTTACTCAGAACAATCTTGAACATAGTAAAGAAGTCGCGTATTTTGCTCGTATGATTGCAGAAGAGTTTGGCTTGGATGGAAAACTAGCAAGTCGTTGTGGTCTTTTGCATGATATTGGTAAGGCAATTAGTGCAGAAGTGGARGGMCCTCATGCGTTAATTGGTGCCGATTTTGCTAAAAAATATGGAGAAGATCCTATTGTRGTCAATGCTATTGCAGCTCACCATGAAGAGGTTCCTTCAAAAACTATTTATGGCTTTATTACGCATCTTGCGGATGCTATTTCAGCATCKCGTCCTGGAGCTCGTAAAGAGACGCTTTCAACGTATATTAAACGACTAGAGCAGCTAGAAGATCTCTCTTATAATTTTGAGGGAGTAAAAAAAGCATATGCATTACAAGCTGGTCGTGAGATTCGTGTTATTGTTGATGAAGATCGTCTTGATGATGGTCGATCAATGTTATTAGCACGGGATATYGNCAAWANAAATTGAANARMRARWTSAANTWYCCWGGTSAAATTAAAGTGAATGTAATTCGTGAAAAACGAATTATCGAATATGCAAAATAATTATTAACTATGAGGGGCTTTTKCCCCTCTCTTTTTTTACGAAAATATATCTATGCAAAAATTACGATTTTTATTTTTAGGTGATATTGTTGGGCAACCTGGTGTTGCTCTCATGAAACGATGGATTCCGCAATTAAAAGCGAAACATAAAGTTGATGCTGTTATYGTTAATGGCGAAAATGCTGGAAARAATGGCAAAGGGATAACAGAATCTATAGCAAAAGATCTGCTGAGTTATGGTGCTTCAATGATTACAACAGGAAAYCATGTTTGGGCTCAAGAAGAGACACGACAYTCYCTCGGTCGCTACCCAAATGTGCTCCGACCAATCAACTATCCGGCTCGATGTCCAGGAAAAGGATATGGRCTKTTTACTGTTGGTTCTTATGAAGTCGCTGTTATCAATGTTCAAGGTCAAGCATTTATGTATGACAAGGTAGAATGTCCACTACGYTCTTTGGATACAATCTTAACGTATATYAGTACCAAAACTCGTATWATTTTGGTTGACTTTCATGCTGAAGCAACAGCTGAAAAAATAGTATCGGCTCTGTATGTCGATGGAAGAGTTTCTGCATTTGTCGGTACTCATACACATGTTCAAACAGCTGATGAACGTATTTTACCGCAAGGAACAGCTTTTATTACTGACTTGGGGGCTTGTGCTGCCGTTCATTCATCACTAGGTCTGCGGTATGAAGCAATCTTGCAGAGAACGCTTACACAGATGCCATTTCGTGCCGAGGTAGTTAAAGAACCACCATTTAATGTGAATGGTGTTCTGATCGACATTGATGCGACCAGTGGAAAAGCTGTTGCAATTGAACGAGTTCATGTTCTTGATAGCGAGCCTGTTTTATAATAATGCTTCAATTAGCGACTATATGGACTATACGATGTATAGTCCTTTTTTTTATGTATAGCATAGCGCTTTTTTTTTTATTACTAGGTGGAGAAGGGTTAACGCGGAACATCCCCTTTCAGGGCTGGTATGCGCTTCTTTTTTTATTGCAATTTATTCCATCATTTTTACTGTATATAATTCCCATAGCATCTTTTTATAGTTACGCCACTGTTGCATATCATCTGGAAATTAAAGGGCTGATCGTCTGGTTTGATTATTTGTCACTGCTACGTTTGAAATGGCGTCTACATAGATTCTTTTTTTCTTTTTTTCTTCTTATTTTATACGGATGGATTATAGGATGGGGAGCTCCATGGAGTGAACAATTTTTGTATAAAAAATATCAAAAATATGGATTTGAACAACTTCAATACATTCCTTCAAAAACGATTTATTCTTTGCAGAACAGATTTTTTATATCGATAGGCAAGAATGAACAATCAAGTATGTCGCAATTGTTTTTTAATTATTTTTTATCAGAGGATGCTGATTTTATTCTGGCTGCTGAAAAAGGAAAACAAGATATTGAGAAAGATCAATTGATCTTACAAAACTTTCATGGATATCTTGTTCATGACAGATTTATTATTCGTATGCAATGTAAGCAACTTACGTGCGATATGCAAATGGGTATGGACATTGTACAGGAAGAAAAAGCGAGCAGTAAAACTATCGTTCAGCTTTGGAAGGATAGTAAGAGGTCGGCCAATAAAGAATTATTAAAACGGCTTTTAGCATTTATTTTTTGTATGATTATTCCATGGATTGGATGGAGTCAAGGAAGAAATGTTGCCAGACAGAATAAAAGCTTTGTCTTTTTATTAGTTTTAGGACTTTTCTGGTTACTCACTCTATATATTATCTTGCATACTTGTAGTTTTTGTCTTTAGTTATTCTTGCAGGCTTTACGTAAGTACTCATAATTTCTTTTAATTTTTTTTGAATGGATTCACTTGCATGTTTTTCTATAAAATAACTAGCAGTTTTTCCATATATATTTTTTTCGTTAGGGTCAGCTCCATGTTCAAGTAGAAGAGCAGCTATTTCATGATGTCCATAGATAGTTGCTAAATGAAGGGGTGTATTTTCATCACCATCTTTTATCGTGAGATCAGCTTCGTGTTCAAGAAGGGTAGAGGCTATATTTATAATTCCATAGTTCGCTGCGTAGTGGAGAGGAGTTTTCCCGCAACTATCTTGCATGTTAGGATTGGCATCGTTTGTAAGAAGAGCTTTTACAGCAGGATGATCCCCATTTTGTGCCGCATCTATTAATTGTTGGCTTATTTCATTAGAAGAATATTCAGCAGCAAAAATATTGGGTAATGTAAAAATGAAATTGCTGAGTACAAGTGTGATAATGATAGTTTTTAGTCTCATATGAATCCTTTATTTGAATCAGGAAATAAAAACTTAAAATAAACGTTTGTTATTGAGTGTTCTGATTCATGTTATTTATTCAGAAGATGAAATAATAATTTCTTTTTTTATAGTCATATTCTTCTAACATATTTAGGATATCTGTGTTTTTTTGAGCTAGGTCAAGAGCGGTCTTTTTATCATAGTTGTCTACAAGAGGAAAAGCTCCAGCGTCTAAAAGAATTTTGATAATAGCTATATTTTTGTATATTACAACGTAATAAAAAGGATAGACTAAGCAAAAAGTTCATGACAAAGTCTCGTTGGTCCCATATCTTTCCTTAGAATAGTATTATTTTTTTGCAGGTTTAATGTTAACCTTACTGACCATAGACGATTCTAATATATCTATACAAGCTTTGTTGTCTATTCCTTCCAAAGCAAGATCGAAAGGAGTTTTTTCATCTTTATTTTGTATATTAAGATCAGCTTTGTTATCAATAAGAAGATAAAGAGATACTAGTTGTCCATTTTGTGCAGAGAAATGAAGAGGGCTGTTTCCATCATTATTTTGTATATTTGGGTCGGCTTCATATTCAAGAAGTTGACTTACAATTTGATGGCACCCTTTTTTTGTTATTGTAGCGAGGTGGAGAGCTGTATTTCCATCTTTATTTTGTATATTAATATTTGCATTTTCTTCGTTAAGAGCTCTTTGCATCCCATCTATATTTCCATTTTTTGCACAACGTAGTAAATTTTTACTTGCCTCATCAGAATACTCAGCAGCAGATAAATCTAGGGTTGATAGAACGCAGAGCAAAAAAGTGAACATAATGTTTTTTAGTTTCATATGTTTTTCCTTATAAATTAGTTATTTTTTTCTTTTGCTCAGTACAATTTTCTTGATTTCCTTCATGCATTCCTGAAAGTTATCATTGATTATATGATAATCGAAGTAATTATTTTCATTCTCATCAGCGAGTTCTTTTTTTGCAATTTGCATACGACTATATATTTTTTCAAGTGAATCAGTTTTTCGATTTTCAAGTCGTTTTTGTAAAATCTTTAAGGAAGGAGGTTGAATCCAGAGAAGAACTGCTGATGAAAATCCTTGTTTGATATGTTGTCCAACGGTATAATCGGTCACTGCTATGCATGATATTCCAGCATCAAGTTTTTGTTTGAAGTCATTTGGGGTACCGTAAAAATTACTGTTATATTTTGTATGTTCAAAGAAGAAATTTGATTCTAAAAGATCTTTGAATTTTTCTTTGGTAACAAAAAAGTAATCGACAGCATCTGTTTCATTTTGTCTGGGATTGCGTGTTGTATAGGTTATAATCTTTTSRKTTGGAAATGATGATTTCAAACTYTGTATAAGTTGCGTTGCAATACTYGTTTTTCCAACGCCTGATGGGCCAGAAATAATAATTAAAAGTGATCTATTCATCTACCTTCTTCCATTAAGGGGTTTAAACACTTTACGTTTTTTGTCTTTCTACGATATGGTGATACAAGTATATCATATTTTATTAAAGAGGGGAAAAGATGAAATCGGTTGCTATTTTTGTATACCTTTCATTCATAGCTGTTTTTGGTGAAGCTTGGGCAGATACAGGTGGAAAAGAAGACCGATCAAAGTCATTGATGGCTCAACCAGCATTTAGTAGAAAAAATAATTTTTATGAATTTTCGTTAGGRTCATCACTTCCTTTAGTYGGTGGAATATCAACAATAGGMAAAGATTTTTCTAATGGATTAAATATGACATTCAATATTTTCAATAAAGGCGCTCCCCAACATGGRAAAATYATTCGATTATATTCACTTGATGATCATTATTCTCAAATAGAAGGACGAAAAAATATAGAGTCGTTACAAAAAAAGAAAATATCTACAATGATTGGCAGTTTACAAGATAAAGTTGTCACTATATTTGATACTCCTCTTACCGATGGCAGCATGGGATTTTGGTTTAGTTTAAGTGGAACAGAAGCGTTATATAAAAARARGTATCCTTTATCCGTCAATTATAGAGCTTCTTTRAAAAGAGAAGCAAARGGGCTTGTAACATAYGTTGTAAAAAGACGRYTGCTTGAAAATGTWGTTGTTTTTTATGARGATAGCATGTGGGGAAARGATGGACTCAAATAYGTTGAAAAATAYCTTAAAAAAATGAATRTTRATTTACGTAATGCTTTTTCATATCCGGTTAATACGGTTTTAGTTGATGATGCTGTAAAATCGATTGTTCGGGTTCAACCTATGGCTGTTATTTGCATAGCACATGCACGTCCAACATATAACTTGGTTCAAGAGMTTTTAGGGAATGGTCTKGAACAYTGCCAGTTTTTTGGATTTTCATCTGTYGCTCCAATACAATATCTTTTGAARAAATCTCGCGGTATTGACATCGCTATGAGTATGATAGTTCCAGATCCTTTTTTTAGTCAGCTTGAGATAGTTAAAAAATACAGAGAAGATATGCAAAAATTCTTTCCATATGTATCCCTTTCTCCTTTTTCTTTGGAGGGCTATATTGCAGGAAAATTAATAACGCATGTTTTAAAAAATGCTCATAACAAGGCTACGTTTGCAGGTATTATCAAAGGTTTTGAATCTATAAAAAATAGTCTATTTGGTGGTTTAGATCTTCATTTCAATGAAAAAAAGAGATCTTTTTCATCAGCGGTATGGATTAAAGAAGTTCCAGAAAAAGAGGCAATTAAAGTTTTATCTTAGGAAGAAATTATGAATAAATCCTTTAGTACTATTATCAATTCTTTATATGCAAGAAGTGCATGGGGCTTAATTTCTGTTTTTTGTSTTATGTCAATGTTTGCATGGCATGCAGTTCATTTTAATACYAAAGATGAAGTTCCYTCTYTAATTATTATTGATGCAGCAAAGCAGAAGGAATTTGGKGCTTTTACTGTAAAAATAAAAACRGGATTATTTATAAAAAATTTYCCAAGTTTTGATATGATACGCAATTATTTTTTAGTTGACTGTCTTGTCTGGTTTGAGATGTATCCTGATGAAATGATGCTTGATACATTGCAAAAATTTACCTTTATTAATGGACGAGTAATTCAAAAATCATCACCCGATATCAAAGTTAAAAATGGCAAAATGATTGTAACGTACAATGTTCGAGTAGAATTTAAAAGCAACATGCAGTACGATCGGTTCCCTCTTGAGGATCATCGATTAACATTGATGATTACTAATCCTTTTGTTACGCCGAGTGAAATGTTTTTCGAGGTCTCTTCGAAYTCATTYCGGATTGCCGAAGACATTTTTATTTCWAACTGGACTATACGAGACTTCTATGTTGATTCAGGATATACTATTTCTAAACTAGATGAAAAAGCTTTCAAAGAGCAATCATCCCCTGTCGCAACATTTAGCATAAATTTTCAGAAATCTGGCTTTCGAAAAGTACTTATTATTTTCTTACCTCTGTTTTTTGCAATTTTCTTTTCATTTTTTTCACTCCTGATGAATATACGAAATAATATTGGCCGTTATTCAGCTTCTATTTCTGGAGTTACTTCATTGATTGGTTATCGATTTGTTATTGAACAAATGATGCCAAATGTTGGGTATTTCACACTTGCAGATACGTTATATATTATTCTTTTAATTTTCGCATTAATAATTTTTGTTTTTCAGATATTTTTTACTCGACAGATAGAGACGATGAAACGAAATGAAACTTTAGAAGGATTAAAATTAAAAAAAGCACAGTTTTTAAATAGTGTTATGTTTTTTTTATTAAGTACATTATTAATATTGTTAATATTCAARGTGATRAGACAAGGATAAAAAAGATGACAAAAAGACAATTTAAGTTGATGATTTTTCGATACTTGAAAAAAATGAAAAAAAACAGACATTTATTTTTATCAGGTCTGGTGTTTCTTTTTTCGATGATGACGTTCGTTTTCTTGCAACAAAAAAAATCATCGGAAGATGAATGGGTGACAATAGACGCGGTGTCCAAATTAGTTAGTTTTCTGAAGGAAAATCCGAAGATGGACAATGAGAATATTATTAAACCTGATTATGCGACGTATTTCAAGCAGTGGAAGAGTGGGTACTTTGATACTCTATTAGAATTTGTTGGTTTGAAAGAAAAAAGGCCGTGGCATGAGTCTCAATTTATAACCTTATTGGATCGGGTTACAAAACAACGTCAGGGATTAGGATTTAAAGATGATACAATCGTAAAGGTTCAATTGAAAGAGAAAAGTCGATTAATTGTGATAGGCAATTTGCAAGGAGCCTTTCATTCGTTGGTACGCGATCTAGAAGAATTAATCAAAATGAAAATATTAAGTAAAGAATTTAAATTATTACAAAAAGCAGACTTTCTGTTTTGCACAGGAGACGCTATTAATCGATCGCCTTACTCAATAGAAACAATGAGTCTTCTTATGAGGCTTTTGGAAGAAAATCCAGATCGATTTTTTTATATTCAAGGCAATCATGAAGACAATAATTATTGGAAAGATTATACGTTAAAGCAAGAATTAAAGATGAAGATTAGTGGTGGATCAGGTGATTCTATACCACTCGAAAAAGAAGTAAATGCTTTTTTTGAGACGTTACCTCTTGCATGGTATGGTGAGACTTATCCATCAGGATCAAAAAAGTTTTTACGTATCTCCCATGAGGGGCTGGATTATCCAAAGTTACAAGAATCAAAATTCAAACATTTTCTTATGGGAAATTATGATAAAGAGGTGTCGAAGTTTCAAGTAAGCAATCAAAATGATGTTTTTATGGGTGACCCATCTCCCTTAATTGGTTTCATTCGAGCAGAAAAAAAGCGTAAAACATATCAGACTATGGATGGAATGCGTATGTTGCCACCAGAAGAAGGCATTGTTGGATGGACGGTTTTATCATGTCCAACAAAAATTTATCAATTGGGAATAAAGTTTTTTTATGATGCTTTTGCAATAGTTCAGTGTCAAAACCAAGTGGCCGACTGGACGATAACGTTGTATAATCAGGACATTAGAATCAAGAATGGTTTTGCTTTACGTACGCACAATTTCCTTTCAGGGAGTCTGCCGGGAAAAACAATCATTTCATCTYCGCAAGCGGTGCAAMAAAAGCCTTTAATCAAGMARCTTCCKCAAARARAARTGCCTATGGCYGTGCAAAATCAACCAGAGAAAAAAACAGAAAGTGTGATTAAAGAAGAGAAGCAAATTTCTGTAGTTCAGCCTCAAGTAGAAAAAGAACAGACTCCTCCAGTAGTTGCATCAAAGCCAACAGTTCAAGTTGCATCTGTGAGTCAGCCAAAGAAACAAAATAAACAGCCGAATCAAGCAGCTAATCAACAAATAAAACTGGCATCTCCAACCGAACAAAAAGCAAGTCCTGTAGCCGTAACCAAAGTAATTCAGAAGGTTCCTGTGCAAAAAAACAGACAACCGATAGTTAAGGAGATTCCGATAAAAGATCCTCAAATTAAACAAAAAAAAGATATAAAACAACCGGTAATGGCTCGAGTTACACTACCAATGAAAGCTACAGTAAAATCTGCTCAAGGCCAGAAGTCGGTGTTACCTGTGCAGGTAACACCAGCCATAGATAAACCGATGAAACAAGCAGATAAGGCTTTAATCAAGAAAGAACAAAAAATTATTCCTTCGCAAAAAATAGCTCAGCAGCCGATAGCTCAATCTACTCCGATTGTGGCAACTCAAGTTGTTAAGCAAGAAAATAAAAATGTTCAAGTGAAAGAGAATCGAGTGGATCAACAGAAAGAACCGGTTCAAAAAGTTGTAACAAAATTAGAAACAGAGAGTGACCCAAATGAAATCAGCATGGTGCAACAGCCAGGCGTTCATAAAAAAGAAAAAGATGATAATCTAAAAGAGATTGTTGTAAAAGAAATAAAAGAAGATGAAGACGAAAAAAAAGACGAAATTATTGTAGAAAATCCTGCAGTCCTCATCAGCAGAGAAGAGATAGAACCTATTCCACAACCTCCGATAGCTGATGCCCTACCGGTTAACCCAGCAGAGGCTAATGTGACGGCAAATATGTCTAATTAGTAGCTATTTATCAGTAAGTATTGATGGAATAACTAAATGATTAGCCTTTTTGAAAAATTTAATAAGATCTTTTTTTGAAGAATATTTTAATAAAATTATTACAATATTTTCTAAACAAAAATCTTTAGAAAAATTTTTGTTATAAAAAAGACCTTTTAGTTCTTTTGAGCTCTCTTTTTGCAACATCAAATCAACAAATTCATTAGAGTTATTATAATAATATAATCTAAAAGTTTTGAAATCATTGATTATCTCAAAAGTAAATCTGTAAGAAAATGACTTAGGTATGACGCTCTCATTGTAATCACCAAATAGTTGTGGACACAGATCTTTGTATCTCTCAAGGGGTAGCATTGTGCTATCTTGGTAGACTGGTAAGTATCTTGAGAGAACTCCAATAATTATTTCAAAAGAAAGTTTGTCATCATATTGATAGGTACATATTTCTTCTTTCATATCGCAGGGTATTTTAATATCTATACTTTTATTATTATCTGAAAAGACAAGTAGACTATTATTGTGCAAATAAAAATAAAATATTTCTGTGATCGAATTATTCATCTCAAATTCAAATATATTGTCAAAAGCGGCTTGTATCTTAAAAGAAGAAAGTAAAAAAAATAGTATAAAAAGTTTATTCATGATTAGTAACCTTAAATTTTTTTTAGTAGGATTTCGCGATAAGAACATCTTGCTTGCTTGACTCTTTGCAGAAGAAACATATTACATTCTTTTTAGTTTCTAGCAAGCATCGAGTAAACGCTTTAATTTTCTTTAACTCTTGTTCGCAATCAGGTGATAGACACCAACCAGATGTAAGAGCGTAGCCTGATTCAAGTTCTTCTTTAAAGTTTTCCCAAGAAGAAACTTCTTTAATAAGGTTATCACGTTTTTTAGTAGCACGATCAAATAATTCTTTTTGAAATAAATTCAATTCTGCCTGTAAGAACGAGACTGTATCGTTACGAACAATTTTTTGTTTTTCATCTTGTATGCGACTTTTAACAACAAGTTGATTATTTTCGATCTCTTGAGGTCCAATTTCTATCCGAAAAGGTGTCCCTTTAAGTTCAGCATCATAAAACTTTGCACCAGGAGAAAGGGGCCTGTTGTCAATTGAGACACGAATGCTTTTATTGAAGAGTTCTTTTTTAAGTGTTTTTGCATAAACGAGCACCTCAGCACGCTTGCTTTCTGGTCCTACCGGAATGATAACAACTTGCGTAGGCGCCATTCGTGGCGGCAAAATTAAGCCTTTGTCATCACTATGTGTCATAACCAATGCGCCGATAAGTCGAGTTGTTGTCCCCCAACTTGTACACCAAGGAGTTTCAGGCTTGTTATCTTTGTTTTGAAAACTGACATCAAAAGAAGCAGGAAAAGATTCTTTAAGCAGATGAGAGGTTCCCATCTGTAATGCTTTTCCATCAGGCATTATTCCTTCAAAGGTGAATGTTTTTTCTGCACCTGGAAACTTTTCAGCGTCAGATTTCTGTCCAGTAATCACGGGAATAGCAAGGAGGTCATGGCATAAGTTTTTATACATCGCAAGCGCATTATAAACCATTTCAAGCGCTTCTTCTTTGGATTGATGAGCAGTATGTCCTTCTTGCCATAAAAACTCAGTAGTGCGCAAAAAAGGACGCGTTCTCATTTCCCAGCGTACAACATTTGCCCATTGATTTACTTTTAGTGGTAAATCTCTCCATGATTTTATCCATTTGGCAAACATATGATAGACCATGGTTTCAGACGTTGGTCGAATGACATACTTTTCTTCAAGCTCTTTTCCCCCTGCGCGTGTTACAACAGCAAGTTCAGGAGAGAAGCCTTCAATGTGATCAGATTCTTTTTGTAAAAACTCTTCAGGTATCAATAAAGGAAAATAACAGTTTTGAACATCTAAAGCTTTAATTTGAGCATCAAGTTCTTTTTGTATACCTTCCCAAAGAGCATATCCCAAAGGGCGCATAATCATACATCCTTTAGTCGGAGCATGATCAACGAGTTGAGATTCGTAAATAAGATCGAGGTACCATTGAGAAAAGTCTTTAGATTGGGCTGTTATTTTTTTGTTCATACATTGCATCAATTAAGAAACCAAAGAAAAATTACATACGATGAGAAAATTATAAGAGTTTTTATGAGTTAAGTCAAAAAAAAACAAACAAACTTATACTAGCTTTACGAAGGAGATAGCTCTAGTTTTTGAGCGACTAGTCGATAGTATTCAAGTAACTGCTTTTTCATTTCGACTGGCCAGACATAACCATGATCTTTACTGATATCAGTTGAACCATCAAGTTCAGTTATAAAAATTGGTTCTTTTAAGGGATTGTCAGAATTGATTAAAACTCTAATAATATGTTCTTGTTTATTCGCTTCATTGTAAAAAATCAAATGTAATTCTTTCTCTTTTATATTACTAGTCTGATTCTGACATTGAACGTACATTTCCTCAAAATGAGCTTTTAATTTATTATCTTCATAAAGACTTTTTTTTATCGACCCTTGAACATCAATAGAATTCGACAATATCTTTTTTTGCGATTTCACATAATCTATAAAACCAATCTTATTCGAATTATACCTTACTTTAAGGCTAGGAATAGTTGCTTCATAGTAACGATCTAATTGTCCAGACGTATTTAGTCTGTCCATCATCTTATAA
The DNA here is from genome assembly GCA_002401785.1 of Candidatus Babelota bacterium. Lineage (GTDB taxonomy): Bacteria > Babelota > Babeliae > Babelales > CAZZPM01 > CAZZPM01. The sequence goes on along the minus strand of NVUD01000008.1, from coordinate 1,401 downwards.
CAGTGTTTAGCAATAGCTTTTGATTTTCCGATGCTATCACGATAATCTATACTGATTTTGCCATTTTTTATATAGTATTTAATAGCAATAAAATGTCCGCCATTACTTACAATACAATAAATTGGCTTTGCATTGACATGATCATTCAAAAGTCGATACCAATCACGTATGAATTCTTTGTAATCAAAAGTTTCATCTTTCACTTCACCATTAATTTTGAGAATAACCAAATGCTCTTCACTTTCAATTGTTTCCAATTCACTTCCTGATGTCAAATTGTATCCAGTAATATAGACATGAGCCGAAGGATTTCGTTCTCGAAAAAATGAAGAGATTGTTCCTTTATCTACAAAATCACCTATAAAGTCATTGCCATTCTCATCTTCTCCAGGAGAATAATTCTTGATAGTTTCAGGATCGTTGACCCATTGCAAATATCTGTTCCAAAAGGGATCCCATTCTTTCTCTCGACTTGGTGGATCAATAAAAGCGCCACCTTCTTCTTTTAGAAAATGTTCCATGTGAAAAGCCGAATAAACAGCACAGTTTGCTACTCTCTCGCCACCCTGATGAAGGGAGTCGTCCCTACAAGTTACTATAGGCTTTATAGTTATTTTGGTCGGTTTATTTGTAGAATTATTTTGAAATAATACCGGAGGCTGCGTTGAATTTTGTATCTTATTATCAATCGAGTTAAACAAAAAATTATTTAACTTCCATAAAGAGAAAACAGTTGCTACCCCAATTGATCCTAAAGTAATGTTTTTCTTCTGTTTTTGAATATCTGCTTGAAAGAGATCTCGTTCTTTTAAGAAAACATATGGTTTGTAAGTTATCGTAAAAAGAAACCTTTCAAATGAACCATTAAAACCTATCATTTCCTCATCGAAAACATGATCAACAAGGGCCTCTTTTAATTTTTTCAGACTTCCACAATGTTTTTTATCAGCTAAAGTTAACTTCTTCTCCGGTCTCTTTTTTAGAATTTTCCCCAACTCATTTTCTGTATATCTTTTAAACTCATACAAGTCTTCTGTTCGAGCAAAAGAATATTCTGATACCTTCATTCCTTTTAGGTATAAATCAATTTTTTTATTGCAATTTCTCAAAAAAGTCGTGATTTCTATTTCTTGAGAAAAAAAAGTAGATTCACGTTCTTCTACAGTTATTTTTTGTAAAAGCCCGCCTATTTTATCCAGAGGGATTTTTTTATGTATTTTATTACAAGTGCTTTCCATTATTAGTTTTTCAAGTGAAGCAAGATTGCTCAAGAAACTTGTTATTTCATTTTTAGATACTAAATCACTTTGAATAGAAAACAGCTCAGTACCCATGAAGGTCATCGGCAATACGATCAGAAGAATAAAAGTTCGTTTTAATATATTCATTTTTACACAGTAC
>NVUD01000018.1 GCA_002401785.1 Candidatus Babelota bacterium | reverse complement strand
GAAAACAGTGCAAACTTACCAATTTAAAATCTGATGCCAACCTCAATCATCGACATAAACAATATATTATGAAACCTGAAGTTACAGTAGAGTTCAATATTGGTAAAAAATCATACAAATTACAGTACAAATACAAACCATAGCAACAATATCGCACCCTCAATACTCTTTAAAAGAGTAATAATAACATGAGGATATGCATGAAAAAACATAGGCAAAGCAATCATTTTCCCAGACATCTTGATGATCAATCAAGATGTCATCATAGATTTTTCTTTGTTGTGAATCTATAAGTACTTGATATGCTTCATTTATCACCTTAAACAGCTGTTCAGCTTTAATTTTATCACTGTTTTTATCAGGATGCCACTTCAGTGCCAATTTCAAATACGCTTTTCGAATATCAAATTTTGTTGCACTTGGTTCAATACCCAAAATTTGATAGTAGGTTATGAAACCATTATTTTCGTAATTATTTGATGTAGCAATAGCTGGTATCATAAAAAATATTATTAAATATAATGTTGTTTTAAACATTTTCATAATTACCATATAAAATATTCTGTTTTTGATCATTACTTTAATCCTGCTCACCAACTAACTGTGAAAGAAAAATTATCAACGAGCCATACAAATATAGTCAAATTATTGGACGAAAAAAAAGCTCCGAATGAAATTAATCATTGGAGCTTTTTAAATCTTGGCAGTATCTATTTTTCCGGGCCGTAACCAGCCGAGTATTTTCGACGTAACGAGCTTTACTTCTGTATTCGGAATGGGAACAGGTGTTTCCTCGTCACTATTGCCACCAAAAACTTTTTGTCTAACATCATATAGAAAACTATAGATATTGTACTTGAAATTAGTATGGTATATTTCATGTATGATGTCAAATAATTTGTCTGTGTTATGACATGTTTGTAAAAAATGAATTATAAATCTTGAACGCATTATCGACTGTCGGTCTATAAAGAACTTCAGTGCGAATAAAACTCTCGATCTATTAGTACTGGTTAGCTACACATATTGCTACGTTTACACACCCAGCCTATCAACCTTGTAGTCTTCAAGGGATCTTAAGTATGGGATTGCTCCCATACGGGGTATCTCATCTTGAGGTAAGTTTCCCACTTAGATGCTTTCAGCGGTTATCTCGTCCGAACTTAGCTACCCAGCTTTGCCTTTGGTAGACAACTGGCAGACCAGAGGTTCGTCCATCCCGGTCCTCTCGTACTAGGGACAGGTCCTCTCAAATACCCTACGCCCACGATGGATAAGAACCGAACTGTCTTACGACGTTCTGAACCCAGCTCGCGTACCGCTTTAATTGGCGAACAGCCAAACCCTTGGGACCTTCTCCAGCCCCAGGATGCGATGAGCCGACATCGAGGTGCCAAACCTCCTCGTCGATATGGACTCTTGGAGGAGATAAGCCTGTTATCCCCGGCGTACCTTTTATCCGTTTAGCAATAGCCTTTCCATTCAGAGCTACTGGATCACTAAATCCTGCTTTCGCACCTGCTCGGCCTGTATGCCTTGCAGTCAAGCTCCCTTATACTTTTGCGCTCGTTATGGCGATTTCTATACGCCATGAAGGAACCTTTGAACGCCTCCGTTACATTTTAGGAGGCGACCACCCCAGTCAAACTACCCACCAGACACTGTCTCTCAACCGGATCACGGTTTAAGGTTAGATATCCAAATTTATAAGGGCGGTATTTCAAGGATGACTCCATAACAGCTAGCGCCATTACTTCAAAGTCTCCCGCCTATCCTACACATATAGATCCAAATATCCATGTCAAGTTATAGTAAAGGTGCACGGGGTCTTTCCGTCCTATCGCGGGTAGACGGCATTTTCACCGTCACTACAAATTCACTGAGTCTTTCATCAAGACAGCGCCCAAGTCGTTACGCCATTCATGCGGGTCGGAATTTACCCGACAAGGGACTTCGCTACCTTAGGACCGTTATAGTTACGGCCGCCGTTTACTGGGGCTTCGATTCAAAGCTTCACCTTACGGTTGACCTCTCCTGTTAACCTTCCAGCACTGGGCAGGCGTCAGACCATATACTTCCTCTTACGAGTTCGCATGGCCCTGTGTTTTTGTTAAACAGTCGCTTGGGCCTCTTTGTTGCAGCCACAATCCGCTTCTTACATCGAAACGTAATAACGGGTAGTGGCATCTCTTTTCCCGAAGTTACGAGATTATTTTGCCGAGTTCCTTAATGAAAGTTATCTCAACGCCTGAGWATWCTCWWCYCAMCYACCTGTGTCGGTTTACGGTACGATCACTGATTTGCTCGCTAGAAGGTTTTCTAGTCAGTGTAGACTCTGCTAAACGTATCTTTCTTGTGGATTGATACGCCCATCACGCCTGAGGATATACCTACCCGGATTTTCCATGGTAGATTCCCTGAACGCTTAGTCTGGCAATCCATTTTCCAAATTAGCATATCTTACTGCGTCACTCCATCRCTCAAACGCATACAGYGGTACAGGAATATTTAACCTGTTTYCCATCGCCTACTCCAMTTGGCCTCGGCTTAGGYATCGACTAACCCTGAGTGGATAAACCTCTCTCACGGAACCCTTAGGTTTACGGCGAACAGGAATCTCACCTGTTTTTTCGTTACTTATACCAACATATTCACTTCTTAAGGCCATAACGTCTCTTTACAGTGACGCTCGCTCCTTAAGAACGCTCTTCTACCACTCCCTATTTCTAGAGAATCCGCGTCTTCGGTGRYYTGCTTAGCCCCGTTTATATTTCAGCGCAAAAACACTTGACCAGTGAGCTATTACGCTTTCTTTAAAGGATGGCTGCTTCTAAGCCAACCYCCTGGCTGTCTGTGTATTTTCACTTCTTTTCCCACTTAGCAAACACTTAGGGACCTTATACGGCGATCTGGGCTCTTTCCCTCTCGACCACGAAGCTTATCCCCCGCAGTCCGACTCCTGTCGTTYACRCATGTAACATTCCGAGTTAGYAARGGTTTGGTAATCTCGCGACCCCTAGCCCAARCTGTGCTTTACCGCCACATGYTACCCAACAAGGCTATACGTAAATATATTTCGAAGAGAACCAGCTATCTCCTAGTTTGATTAGCCTTTCACTCCTATCCACAAGTCATCCGAGCAGTTTTCAACCCACACCGGTTCGGGCCTCCATGCAATTTTACTYGCACTTCACCCTGCTCATGGATAGATCACTAGGTTTCGGGTCTGCCCCACATTACTAGACGCCCTTATCAGACTCGCTTTCGCTCCGGCTCCGTTCTTTCAAAACTTAACCTTGCAATGTAGGAGCAACTCGTTGGCTCATTATGCAAAAGGTACGTAGTCGCGTGTTCGTATACACCGCTTCTACCGATTATAAACATTTGGTTTCAGATTCTATTTCACTCCCCTCCCGGGGTTCTTTTCACCTTTCCCTCACGGTACTCGTACACTATCGGTCATCAACACATATTTAGCTTTACCCCATGGTCGGGGCAGATTCCCACAGAATTTCACGTGCTCCATGGTACTTGGGTGTACTGCAACCACTGTGTTCCAGCTTTCGTTTACAGGGCTCTCACCTTCTATGGCCGTGCGTTCCAACACCGTTCATCTCTCTGTACACTCATGACCGTTATGAGCCACCATAACGCAGCAGTATCCCGCTTCCCGTATGCCACAACGAGTGGCCTCTTACATGACATACGTTTTTAGCTTCTCCCGTTTCGCTCACCACTACTCAGGGAATCACATTCGTTTTCTTTTCCTAGCCCTACTTAGATGTTTCAGTTCAGGCCGTTACCCTCCTTGCCCTATATATTCAGACAAGGATATACAGAGTTTCTCTGTATGAGTTCCCTCATTCGGACATCCCCGGATCAATGCATGATTGACTACTCCCCGAGGCATAACGCAGTCTTCCACGTCCTTCATCGATTGTTGATGCCAAGGCATCCACCAAATGCTCTTTTCAATTACTCGCAAATTCTTTATTTTGCAACAGTCTTGTATGAAATTCAAGACGTAAATTTGTATTTCTAGTTAAAAATATTCACTTTACAAACATGTCAAAGAACACAACTTTTTTTCTTTTATACACAATGACTTCCCAGCAATAATAACGCTTGAAAGCGTTATCTGCCTCAATATTTTATTTCGTAGAAACTAATAAAATATTTATTACCCAAATAGATCAATAATTGGTGGAGGTGAGCGGATTCGAACCGCTGACCCTCCGCTTGCAAAGCGGATGCTCTACCAACTGAGCTACACCCCCCACTATCATTAAAACTTAGTAGGACTTCCTACTTTGCCAAGAAAAGCAAAAAATGTTTCCCGTCTTCGAGGCTTACTATAAATTAGAATGAGATAATACTCTGTCAGCCGAATCCAAACTGTAGGCTGGTGGGCCTAAGTCGACTCGAACGACTGACCTCTCCGTTATCAGCGGAGTGCTCTAACCAACTGAGCTATAGGCCCAGTAAAATTGTCTGAATGAGAGTCTTGTAGATCGTAACACACCATGATGCATAGATCATGAGTTATTTATACTCCCTCGAAAGGAGGTGATCCAGCCGCAGGTTCTCCTACAGCTACCTTGTTACGACTTCACCCCAATCATCCCTCTCACCTTCGGCACCCGCCTCCCTATAAGGGTTAGCTAAGGCGACTTCGGGCGTAAGCAACTTTCGTGGTGTGACGGGCGGTGTGTACAAGGTCCGAGAACGTATTCACCGCGTCGTTCTGATACGCGATTACTAGCGATTTCAACTTCATGGAGTCGAGTTGCAGACTCCAATCCGAACTGAGAGAAGTTTTCTGCGATTTGCTCGCCCTCGCGGGTTTGCTCCGCTCTGTACTTCCCATTGTAACACGTGTGTAGCCCTAGGCATAAGGGCCATGCGGACTTGAAGTCATCCCCACCTTCCTCCTTGTTCCCAAGGCAGTCCCGCTAGAGTGCATACTTTCGTAGAGCAACTAACGGCAAGGGTTGCGCTCGTTAAAGGACTTAACCTAACATCTCACGACACGAGCTGACGACAGCCATGCAGCACCTGTGTATCTGTCTAAGTAAACTTAGAAAATGGTATTTCTACCACGGTCACATACATGTCAAGCCTAGGTAAGGTTCCTCGCGTAGTGTCGAATTAAACCACATGTTCCACCGCTTGTGCGGACCCCCGTCAATTCCTTTGAGTTTTAATCTTGCGACCGTAGTCCCCAGGCGGATCACTTAACGCGTAAGCTTCGACACAGAACATGCTATGCACGTCCCATATCCAGTGATCATCGTTTACGGCGTGGACTACCAGGGTATCTAATCCTGTTTGCTACCCACGCTTTCGTGCCTCAGCGTCAGATATAGCCCAAGGAGCTGCCTTCGCCATCGGTGTTCCTCTCGAGATCTACGCATTTTACCGCTACTCCGAGAATTCCACTCCTCTCTGCTATCCTCTAGTACTCCAGTATCGCCGGCATTTCCATGGTTGAGCCATGGTATTTAACCGTCAACTTAAAGTACCGCCTACGCACCCTTTACGCCCAGTTATTCCGAATAACGCTCGCACCCTTCGTATTACCGCGGCTGCTGGCACGAAGTTAGCCGGTGCTTTCTTTAATGGTAACGTCATCCCTCTTAGTTATTAGCCAAGAGTCTTTCTTCCCATTTAACAGGAGTTTACAATCCGAAAACCTTCATCCTCCACGCGACGTCGCTGCATCAGGCTTTCGCCCATTGTGCAATATTCCCCACTGCTGCCTCCCGTAGGAGTCTGGACCGTATCTCAGTTCCAGTGTGACCGTACACCCTCTCAGGCCGGTTACCCATCATCGCCTTGGTGCGCTCTTACCACACCAACTAGCTAATAGGCCGCAAGCTCATCTTTCGGCGACCGCATTACGCGGCCTTTCTCCCCGAAGGGACTTATATGGTATTAACCCCAATTTCTCAGAGGTATCCCCCACCAAAAGGTAGATTCTTACGTGTTACTCACCCGTTTGCCACTCTACTTACCCCGAAGGGCTTTCTCGTTCGACTTGCATGTGTTAGGCACGTCGCCAGCGTTCATTCTGAGCCAGGATCAAACTCTCCGTATCAAAAATTCAATTTGATCACAAGACTATTTCTCATTCAGACAAACTTTTTAATTTTCAAAATATTAAAAATATATATTTGGGTCATTGTGTATGTCAAAGATCTTAAAACTTTTTTCAGTTTTCTCAGCTCTACATCAACAGATGCTTCAAAAACTTCTCTTTAACTTTTACCTCACTTTTACAAAGGCGTCAAGTTTTATTTTCAAATAATTTCATATTTTTTTGAGCTTTTATGAAGTCTCAATGTGATCTCAAGTACTTCATTTAAATAGCTCTTTTTGATTCACTTCCTGAACTCGTTTTGCAACTCGCTCGTTCATGAATATCATCTTATAGATTCTTTAAACTCTTGCAAGCTTTTTCTACATTTTTTTTTAAAAAAAAAGAGCAGCTCTTAAAACTGCTCTCTMTAGTAAARTTTATTAACTAATTATTTTATTGATACAACATAATTCCATTGCCAACTTCAAGCGTTGCTCCACCTAAAACATAAACTGAAAGCGTCGTGTCTAAAATACTTGCTTCTGATTCAACCAATGCTTCATTTCTAAATATAACTGTATCTTCAATAATCATTGTTCCATCAGTTAAATGCATACCTGTTGCTGTTGCATGCATTGTACATCCATTAAGATGAAGCGTTGCTTTTGAACCAGCAAARTATAAYTTRTCTTTAGYAGCAGATTTTGAATCATAACTCCATGTYAAACCTTTATCAAAAGTTAATACGGCATCATCATCAATTGTAAATGTTGATTCTGAACTGTAAGCAAATGTTCGACCACTACCACTAATAACTGTATCATACCCAACAAATAGACTACCAACACCGAAAGTATAGTCAGATTCTAACATCAAATGTACATTATAAAGAGAGAGTGACCCGTCAAATCCAAGAACTCTCATATTTGACGTATCAAGACGATTAAGAATAATATTTTTCAGCTGCAAATCTACGCCATTATCAACAACAATTGCATCAGCTATCGCAAGATTGAGAATAYTACCCATACCATTGATAACTGAATCTCCAATAAATGACCATGTTTCTAAGATATCTGTTATGCATGCAAGATTAATAACTGTCCCAACTCCAAAGTATAACTCTGAACCAGTACCCAAAGAAATTGCCGATGATGTTAATCCATTTAATTCAATATTCTCTAAGGTAACAGTTATTCCTGCATCAACAATAAATACCGAATCTGCTGATGCTGTAAAGTTCACAGCATGTGTCTCTCCATCAACTACTCCATTACCATGAATATATAGCTTATGATCTGATGAAATATTATGATCATAGCTCATCGTCACGGACGAACTAAAATGTATATGAGCAGGACCATGATCGATTGTTGCTAAGCCATCAATAGCCTGCTGAGATTGTGCACCAATTGATATTACCGCATTTGATGTATCTTGAATCCAACCTGTAATTGCTATACTATTATCAACCGCCAAGTTCTTCACAGTTACTACTGCATTCGACGTTTGAATATCTAAAGTTTGATTAGATATTAATGCATCACTATTCGCGATAGCCAGTTCACGAACAGCAACCGTTGCCCAACTATTATCAACAGTAAGATTATTAAGCGCAACAATTGCATAACTATTTGCGAGATTCAGTTCACTAATTGTTACAATAGCTTGCGAATTATGTAATACAAAATTGAAAACTGCATTTGACGTATCTTGAATCCAGCCAATTATTGCTTGACTGTTATCAACTGCAAGTTGACCACCACTCACTGTCGCATTTGATACATCTACTAATAAGTCATACGTTGAAACCATCACATTTGATGTGTCAGTAATCCAACCAGTAATTGCTGTACTATTATCTGTTGCAAGCTCGCCAACTGAAACAACTGCCCAACTGTTTTCTATAACTCGTTCATCTAAATTCAATATCGCCCAGCTATTATCAATAGCGAGACCGTTTCCAGTTACTATCGCTTCACTATTGTTAACTACCAAATTATATGTTGATATCATTACATTTGATGTATCTGCAATCCAGCCTGTGATCGCTGTACTGTTATCTATA
>NVUD01000007.1 GCA_002401785.1 Candidatus Babelota bacterium | reverse complement strand
AATCAATGTTTACAGAAGGTAAAATGAGGTTGACTTTAAACAACTTCAGAGTGAAAACCAGCATTATCAATAACAATAACTTTAATTTCCTCAGGCTTGTAATTTGAAAATTCTACTAGATATTTATAAAATATTTCACTTGTAGTTCCTTCAATTTCATAGACAAATGAGTCGCCATTTATTGGAGAGAATGAACCATAGAGATAGGTGTTTTTAAATGCATGCTGATACTTAACAATTGGCTTTACTCCTTTTGCTGTCAAACACTTTCCTACATGTGTTTTTAGTCCAAATCTAGATTCATCTTGAAAGTATAGATTAACAGAAGTTTTTCTATCAAAAACCATACCCTTTTTTAAATTATCAAATGTATTTGGAAGTTTTAAAAAAGGCTTCAATAGCCTGTTCATCTTTCTTATAATGTGACTTTCTGGGTGTCTTTAATTTTGTTTTAAAATGACGTATTAAATAAGTACGAACAGTATTGTACTGCAACTCTTTTTTAAACACTTCTTTTATCCATGTTTGAGCATCCCAGTATCCTCTAAATGGATTGCTAGAACTTTCTAAACGATCTGCTAATGCAGCATGGATAGGTGGAGTTATCATACTTTTCTTATTACCGCCAGACGCAAGCGTGAGAAGTGAGGCTAAACCCTCATCTTTATACTGTTTTAACCATCTCTTTAAAGTTGAATAATCAACTCCTAAATGAGTAGATAAGTCTGTTTGGGTCTTAAACCTTTTGGACTTACTATAAATAAGACAGGTAAGCCTTAATTTAATGCGATAATTTCGTGTTTGCCTTGCCAAGGTTTTTAATTCACCTAAACTTTCTTGTATTACAATTTCTGCTATTCTTCCCATAGAGGAAAGATACTAATAATATAGCTTGTTTTAAAATTTAATTGGTATTAGATGTTACTACTAACCGATCTGATGAGGCTAAAATAAAAGAATATATTTTTCTTGATACATATCTAATTATTTCAAATAGAAATGTTAATAGTCAAGGATATACCTTTATTACATAGGGAGAATTGTAGAAAATTTCTGTTTTAATATATCATTTCGTAACAGCTTGTACCAAGCTTTGCACTCCAAGAATAGGATCTACAGCTGAAAAAATAGATTTTGCTGCTGCTACATGTTTAACTCCATGTGAAAGAATTGAAGAAACATTATGCGTCGCAACCCCTCCATCAGCACCCAACTCACATCGATACCCATTTGAATCAATAAGATTTTTGGCCTCGTTGTACTTTTTAAATGTTTCTTGTAGAAATGTTTGTCCGGAAAAACCAGGATGTACCGACATGATCAAAAGATGATCGACTAATGATAAGATCTTTTCATACTTTTTAACTGATGTTTCAGGGTTAAGGGCTATACCAACCTGCGCATCGGTATCTCGAATTTTTTCTATCATTCCATGAAGATCTTCTGTTGCTTCAACATGAATAATTACTGTGTCAATAGGCCGTACGGTTAACGATTCAAGAACTTTTTCAGGATTTGATACCATACAGTGAATATGTAATGGCAAAGATGTTGTTCTTTGAAAGGCGGCCACAAATTGTGGCCCCCAAGTAAGATTCGGAACAAAGTGTCCATCCATAATATCAATGTGATATCCCTGCACATGCGGATCTAATAGCTCGATTGTTTTACCTAAGGATAATAAATCTGATGATATAAGTGATGGATAAATCGCAAATTGATGCATCTATAATTACTCTAATTCATCAATAAAAATATTAAGATTGCTTTCTATACCCAACGATTCATTCTCACTTTCAATCAAAATACCGTCTGAGTTTTGTAGAACTTCGTAAGCTACTTTAAGCATTTGTCCTAATTTATTAAAAACAACATGATAAATGCAGTAGACAAGCTGTTCAACAAATAAAGGGGAAATTTCTTTATTTTCAATACATTCTTTAATTAAATCTCTTCTTTCTTCAAGAGTTTCAGCAGCTATTATAGGACCAACTACCGAAGTTTCTTGCCAATAATAAAGCATCTCTTCATCCTGAAATAGAGCCTCTCTTAAAATGCCACTCACCTCTGTCAACTGATCTAACAAAGAAATGTTAGATTCATCACCTTCTCTAGTAACCCTTGTGGAGTCAACTAAAGTAGAAACTTTATTAATTAATTGAGATTCAAGTGATAAGAATGAAAACGAACGTACATCTTCATTTGAGAAGTATGTTTTTTCAATGCTATCTTTATTTGTTTCGATTCTATTCATTAAATCTTTTGTTAACACTTCAGTCGTTTGTTGAGCAGCATCAGCTAAATAATTGCCAGCCATAAAAAGAACTTCGCCTACTAACTTTTTTTTTCGTGTTATATCATGATATAAAACATCAAAATATTGTTTTTTTTCTAACTCTGTTTCTTTTGAAATATATCCAGAAAATTCGTCCGTATATTTGATAAGTTTTTTTAAATTTGTTTCATCATTATGACTTTCTTCAATCTGACTTTTGTCTAAAAAATCAACTAGATTTCTTAATTCATTGCTATAACAAATTTTTAACAAACTTCTAGACTCATTCTTCTTCTCTTCTTCTTTGCGCATGTTATAATTAACTAATTTTGATGTTTCGTGCAAAAGTGCAGCTAAGAAAGAGACTGGGTGAACATCATCTGGATGTTTTTCTGATTTTAACTGAGCAATCGCTGTTGTAGCACCAGAGATGGCATTCAATATATATCGTGGATCTAAATCACGAGTTATTATCTGCTCTTTTGAATCACTTCTACTATCTTGTAATTCTTCAACATTTTGAGCAATCAACCCAGAAAAAAAAACTGTTGTTAAACAAAAAATATAAAAACAAACCATGATACTCTTTCCTTTATTTCAAAACTTTTTTTAAATATCCTTTTTAGAAATTGCTAATTAAAAAACCTAACACTCTCATATAAATAATGCAATATTTTTATGAGCTTAAATTTTTTTAAAAATATCTAAAAAAAAACAACTTATTTTATTGACAAAATATAAGAGCTCTTGTATGTTTTATTCATGTTGAGTTGTTCTGAAATGTTTAGTTTTTAAAAGTCGCTACTGCAGGAATAATTAAAATCATGCGTGCAGTGCAGGCAAGAGCGAGGTTTTTATGAATATAACTGAAGTAAAAGTTTACCCAGTTAAAGATGAAGGTAAGCTTAAGGCCTATGCTACTATGGTTTTTGACAATAAATTCATAGTACGCGATATGAAAATAATTCAGGGCAGCGAAGGAGCTTTTTTTGTTTCTATGCCGTCTCGTAGAAAAAAAGATGGCACCTTTAAAGACATTGCACATCCACTTGACCAAGACACTCGTTTAGAAATTGAACGAGCAGTCATTGAAGAGTACGAAGGTGCTGTTCAAGAAGTTAAGAGCGATTCAGTAACTGCTGAGGAACTATAAAGTTCAATAGTAGTTTTACTTTGAAATACAAAACCTAAAAATTAAAAAGTTTTGGGGCGTAGCCAAGTGGTAAGGCAGCGGTTTTTGGTACCGCCATTCGTAGGTTCGATCCCTTCCGCCCCAGTTTTCTTACTTTTTTTCAAGGTGTCTGCATGAATACAAAAAGAACTAAAAATGACTTTGAAGAAGTTTTCTTTAAATCATGTTCGGAAGTCTTCATTCATCCCACTTCATATATCGGTCCTCATGTACAACTCGGAACTAACGTTAAAATCGGACCATTTTGCACCATTATTGGAAATATTACTATTGATGATGATACACGACTGTATGGTCATGCAATTATCGGAATGCCAGCTGAAGATCGTAGCGTCACCATTCCTCAAGGAACAATTTCTATAGGTAAACAGTGTCATATTCGAGAGTTTGTCAGTATTAATGGATCAAAATATTCTGATGGACAAACAACTATCGGCGATAACTGTTATATTATGAATTTCTGTTACGTTTCTCATGATGCGATACTTGAACATGATGTCACACTTATCAATGGTGTCAACCTTGGTGGGCACACATATCTTGAGCATCATGTAACGATGATGGCAAACTCTGCTACCCATCAATTCTGTCGCCTTGGAGCACATGCTGCCTTGTCAGCTTTTTCTGCAACAAGCCAAGACATTCCACCATTCTCTCTTATGAATGGGATTCGTGCATCTTTTTATAATATTAATCGTGTCAGCCTTGTACGAAATAATTTTTCRAAAGARGATATMAACTGCATAAAAAAAATAACRAAACTTTTTTTTCAAGAGAARAAAACAGTAGARGCTATCAAAGCAGAGTGCACAACCCTAAACYTATACGATAATAAATATGTASAACAATTTATAAAATTCGTTGAAACCTCAAAACGTGGCATTACTCGTCAAACAGTAATAGATAAAAATAACTAAGAAAAGAGAAYATGARATTAAAACTAGGAATTATTGGATTAGGACGAATGGGAAAACACCATGCACGTGTTTCACAAATGATTCCTGAGGTCGAACTAATTGCCATCGCAGATATTCATCAAATAATTAAACCTGACTTCATTCCTTCATCAGTTCTTTTTACTCAAAATTACAAAGATCTGTTTAATCTCGTTGATGCTGTTATCATCGCAACACCAACTGCAACACATTACACAATTACTAACGATTTTCTTTCGGCAAATATACATGTTCTTCTTGAAAAACCGATTGCCCCAACACTACATGAAGCTACCAAATTATTTGATAAAGCTATTCAAAAAAACAGAACGTTACACATCGGCCATGTTGAACGATTTAATCCTGCATTCACTCACTACAACAATAACATATCTCATAGACCATTCTTTATTGAAAGTTCACGAAAAACTCCTTTCATGCCTCACATCATCAGTGACTCTGTTCTGCTTGACCTAATGATTCATGATATTGATCTTGTATTGCAACTTATTGACTCTGCTGTAGAGAACATTGAGGTTATTGGAAAAAAAGTATATTCAAAAAACTTTGATATTAGTACAGCACATATTRAATTTAGCAACGGATCTCATGCATTTTTTCATGCAACTCGCATAGCTCAAATGCCAAAAAGAACTATGGTTATTCATACAAAAAACAATATTTTCAGACTTGACTTTATGGAACAGAGCATAGAATCAGATGCTCTAGAAGCTGATAATAAAGTTAAGCAAATATTCAAAATTAATAAAGAGAATGCTTTATTACTAGAAATAAAACACTTTATTYATGCTATTAATTCAAAAACTGATGTTTTAAATGGAATCAAAGATCTAACAACCTTACAAGTAACACTTGATCTTCAAAAGAAATTAATGACATGAAAGTCGGAATTTTAGCTGGTCTAGGAGAGCTACCTTCGAAAGCTGCTGAAAAGCTTGAAAGGGGAAACAGTTCATATGTTTTTTTTTCACTAATTTCACCAAAGCATGCTGAACAGCTACATAGAAAACATCAGAAAGCGCTCGGCTCTTATTTTATTAATAAATATCATGTTGCAGCYTCTTTAGAAAAACTATACCRAGAAGAAATAACAGAYGTTTTTTGTATAGGAAAAMTTGAAAAGGCATCAATTTTTTCAATTACTAAACTTGATATTTTRGGMTTTAAAACAGTTRTYTCACTTRCTACACAGAGTGATTCTTCAATTTTACAGGCACTGGAACAGCTTCTCAAAAAACAGAATATCCGATTGATTCCACAAAAACAGCTACTTGACAGCTTAATGTTCAAGCCTGGATTTCAACAAGGATCCTTTTCACAAACAGATATTGAAAACATTATATTTGGCATAAATACTGCAAAAACTATTGCACAAAAAGGGATAGGTCAAACTATTGTAACAAAAAATAGAGTTATTGTTGCGGTTGAAGCGATTGAAGGAACTAACGAATGCATTAAAAGAGCGTACCAACTTGCTGGAGCTGAATTGATTGTCTGTAAAACAAGTAATCATAAAAATCAGAAATTTGACCTGCCAACAATTGGCATTGAAACATTAGAGATAACCCCTCCCCATGGAATAAAAATAGTTGCCTGGGATGCTAAGCAGACATTAATCGTTAATCCAGACAATTTTATAAGAAAAGCCCAAGAGCTTAATATTTCACTCTGGGCTTTTTAACATACTTTACAAAAATATTAAACCAACATAAAAAATTAGCTTTTTAAAAAGAAATCAACTTTTAATCATGCTTCATTAAGCAAGAGCCAACGCTCTTTTTAAAGTTTCACGATCTTCAAAAACTAATTTTTCATACTCTGCGTCATCTTTAATATTTAATCTGTTTTTTATATTTAATGGAGTTATTAACAGAAATTCTGATGCCTTAGTAACAGGCCATAAAGTATACTGTACTACCTCAAGATCTTTTTTGTTGAAAACTTGTCCTTGTAAAGCATCAAGRATAAACTYCGATAYAATTTTATTTGGTATCTCTATTTYAAACTGCTCCATAATATTCATAAGTCTCTTCTTAACTTCYAGAGAATCCTTATTTTCTAACAAACTAGTCACGCAAYCTAAAATAGAAGTATAAAATTGCGCTTGCATATTCATAATTAAAATTTTTTCTTCCAAGTCTATAAGTTCCCAACCCTTTTCAACAAAATAAGAAGTAACATACGGACCCCATCTCCCACGCTCTCTGCTACACTCACCAGTCACCCTTCTTAAACGAACAATCTCAAGGCTGTTACTATCAAAAGGTAATATATTAAATGTTTCAACTGTTCTATATTGCTGYAATGAATCAAATAAGGTATCTGYTTTYACTTTCCCACCRATAGTTAATTTAAAGCGAGAGTCTGYAACTTCACCARTTGAAATGTRCGTTGTTGCCAAATATCGAGGACCTTTATCTGTCCAAAATAGAGTAATAACGCCTGCTCTAAAATCATCTCCTACGTCCTCAAAGTTGATTTGATCTTTTAAATTTAATTTTTTACTATATTCAATAGCTTTATTCCATCTGCTTTTTATACGATATTCAAGAATTTCATCCCATGTGCTCTCTGTACAATATTCAAAACCTTTCTGCCTTTCATTCATGGCAACGATTTCACTTGCTGCAGAGACCGATGATGCTACAAGTAAAGATGCTATTAAAAAACATTTAATATTCATAATAAACTCTCCTTCAAAATCAAAAAACAAAACTATTATAGATTTTATGTAGATACCCAAACTTTATAGTAAAAAAAAATAAACAGCAATAAACGGAACTTCTCTCTATCGATTACCCCCTACAGTCAAGCTTTGCCTATAAACACTTAAAATGCATCTATAAATAATCACTTTTCTATTTTCAAAAAATGATTAAAGAAAACAATGGCAATTAATTAAATTTATGGTATAATTCTAATTAGAGTTTTATTTTTTTTCTTGTCATTTTATAAAGTGAGTTTTATAATGAAGAACATTTACGTAGGCAACTTGCCTAATAGCACTACAGAAGCAGCACTTAAAGACCTTTTCACACCTTTCGGAGAAGTTGGAGCAGTTAAACTTATCAAAGATCGATATACTGGCGAACCTCGTGGTTTCGGATTTGTTGAAATGGCTGACAGTGCAGCTGCTGATACTGCTATCAATGATCTTAACGGTCAAAGTTTTGAAGGAAGTTCACTTCGCGTCAACGAAGCACGTCCTCAAGAAAATCGTCGTTAATTTTGAAATTAACAGACATAAAAGATTATAATTTTAAAAATAATCAATGTTGTTTCTAAAAAATAACATCATAATTTCTTCATGTAAAAGCCAATCGTTGCTACAATCAATTAAAAGTGCAAGCAAAGAACAACGAATTAATAGTTATAATGATTTATTTTTAAAACAATAGTCAGATATGTTGTACGAAATCAGATTATTCGCAAAAATATTGTGGATAATTGCGCAAGTAATTTTAAACTGATTACTATTAACCTAGACTGTATCCCTTAACAGACGATGCAGTCTTGAGCGCACAACTTCTCTATCTATCATAAAAATTACTTGTTTTTTCAGACTTTAGATCTTCAATTAAATACTGCTGAGCTTAATCAATGGTGGGATTTCAATACTCAATATGTTTCATGAGAATTAAGAAATCACGACAAGTCTTTCACTGAGTCAAAAAAAAATAGCTTTTCAAAGTCTTATGCTAAAAAAACTAAAAGTCCTCAGATTTTTGCAATATACATGAACTCAAAAAATCAAAAACGAATATTCTTTAACAAATATCTTTCTTTAATTCATCGATATAAAAAGTTGTTAGGCCAGTGAAAATCACTAATGCTGAGAAAACGAATCTAGTCGTAATTTCTTCATGTAAGAAGAAAAACCCTATCGTCGCAACAGTTAATGGAATTACAAAACCAAATAATGAAACCATTGTTATACTATGTTTTTTAAGACAGTACCCATAGATATTGTACGAAATCAGATTCCCCACAACAATACTGTAAGCCATTGAACAGGCTGTTTTAAAATTGATTGCCATCAAGCTTGATTGTATTGGATCGACAAATGATGCTGTCGCAAGTGCAGCTAATCCTGAGCTAGTCATCGAAATTCCATTTAACTCCATGCTTGTATATCGGCCTTTTTTTAAAAACTGTGCAGCTAAAATCCAAMYAWWTMRASMAATAACCATTGCAGCAAGAGCTGCCAATTCAGGCAGTGAAACAGRGAATAATGTATGATGAAACTGCTCAAATCCTACATCAACATGAAGCAACAATGCAACACCGGAAAAACCTAAACATAGACCTATCCATTTTTTTAAACTTAGTTTTTCTCCCCACAACAGGTATGCATACAATGCYGCAACAAATGGATCAAGACTTGCTATGAATGCTGCCTTTGATGAAAGCAAATTTTTCAATGCCCAAGCTTTRAGYAACGATGTCACATATGTTGTACAAAAACCTACCATAAATAAAGCTATAAGATCTTTTTTAAGATAATCCCATGAAAAACGTTTATTTTTTGGTATCACGATCGCAAGCAAAATCAATCCAGCTGATAGCATTCGTATACCAGTWAACAGAGTCGAGGGCAAAACACCCATTACAATCTTATTTGCTGAAACTGCTGAACCCATCAGCATAAATCCAATAATTAATCCAATCATCTATACTCCTTTTTATGCAATTTTAAAAAAAGAATTATTAGTTACAATAAGCTGCTCATGCGTCAACTGCTTCAGTGCCAAATCAAACAACTCTTTCTGATATTCTAATTTTTTAAATAAGTCTTCTTTTTGCATTTTTTTTTCTGCCAATAAACAACGTAGAATAGCGCCTCTAACCTGACGAACTGAACCCTTAAATGGTGACTGTTTATTGTATGAAAGACTTTTTCTAGTCGGATTTTTATACTGTTTTTTTAACCAGACACCCAARTCCATCAAGGCATAGTAAAAATCTCGTGGATTTTCTCKATCRACCAACARATGCAAAAGGGGSARCAATTCTTTRTCATGAACATCATCTCGATCAGAAAAAAAATAATGTATCAAAACTGCTCGCACATTAGTCTCTAAGAARAYAGTCGGYTTRTTRTACGCAAATGCTACAATTGAACCTGCACTATTTTTTCCAATTCCTGGTAACTGAACTAACACTTCAGGATCATCTGAAATAAGACCATTCCACTGCTCAACAATTACCTTTGATGATAGCCACAAAAAACGTCCCCGCCTATTATAYCCTAAACCACTCCACAAAGCTAAAACATCATGCAATGAGGAACTTGCTAAATCGTACACTGTTGGAAACTTACTCATAAACTGTTCAAACTTTTGTTCAACACGACTTGTTTGCGTCTGTTGCAACATTACTTCTGAAATCAAGACTCGATACGCTGTTATCTCTTCACGCCAAGAAAAGCTACGTCGAAAAGATTTATAAAACTGCCTAATCATTAGTCTACATAACTGAAGCTGTTCATCTTTATTTTTTGCTTTTGATAGTTTTAATAAAAAAAAGCTTTCGTTCCATTCTGTATTTTTCATAAAAACATGCTATTCTAAAAAGAAAAATTATTACCGTTAAATCATGTAACCGAAAGATAGCACATGCATAACGAAAAATCTATTTATTATGCCACAAGCAACAGTGGRAARTTYAGTGAAATYAAGCGCTACTGYAAAAAYTATGCTCCTAAYATTGAAGTACAACAATTCAAATATGATCTTCCAGAATTACAAAATGATGATCAGATTGCAATTGCAGTTCATAAAGCAGAAACCGCCTGGAACTTGTTACAAAAACCTGTTCTAGTTGATGATTCTGGCCTTTTCATTAACCGATACAAAGGATTTCCAGGAACCATGAGCAAATATGCTATGCATTCACTTGGCCTTGAAGGAGTAATGCGACTCATTGATGATCAAGAACCTGCAAATTTTATTGTCACACTTGCATTCGCTTATGAAGCAGGAAAAATTGAAACTTTTCAAGGCATCTGCAAAGGGCACCTAATAAAAATTGAAGAAATGCCAACAAAAGACCATCTTCCATACAGTAACTTTTTTGTTCCAGAGGGACATTATTTGCCCTATGCTCAACTACGAGGAACTCCAGCAGAAAAAGTATTTGGTCCTCGTCATAAAGCATTAACTAACTTTTTTAGCTGGTTCTTAAAAGAGAATAGCTAAAAAAACTATACCTACAAACAATCTAGATCTTTATTGTTTTAGAAAAAGAACAGATCATATTTAAAATAGAAAAATTATAACCAAAAAATAGTATATGTATAACGCAAAATCTATTTACTCTGCTACAAGCAACAATGGAAAGTTTAATGAAGTTCAACGATATTACAAAAACTACGCTCCTGATATTAAAGTAAAACAATTTAAATATGATTTTCCAGAGTTACAAAGCAATGATCAAGTTGCTATTGCTGCTCATAAAGCAAAAACCGCCTGGAACTTGTTACAAAAACCTGTTCTAGTTGATGATTCTGGTCTTTTTATCAAACGATACAAAGGATTTCCAGGAACTATGACCAAGCATGCTATGCAGCCGCTTGGTCTTAAAGGAGTGATGCGGCTTATTGATGACAAAGAACCTGCACATTTCATTGTCACGCTTGCTTTTGCATATGAAATAGGGAAAATCAAAACATTTCAAGGCATCTGTGAAGGATACTTAAGAAAAATCAAAATGCTACCAACAGAATATTATCTTCCATACAGCAATTTTTTTATTCCAGATGGCCAAAGTTTGCCTTACACACAAATACGAGGCACTTCAGCAGAAAAAATATTTAGCCCTCGTCATAAAGCATTAACTATTTTTTTTATCTGGTTCTTAAAAGAAGCGATTGTGATTTAATCAATTTTTATAAAATCATACTTTAGAACAGAAAAAGGGCCGATATTCGACCCTTTTAATAAATTAATTATTTTTTCTTAGCACTCATCTGTTCCCAGAATTCTGAGTTATTTTTAGTTTTACGCATTTTTTCTATCAAGAAGTCCATTACATCAACAACATTCATATTTGATAAAAACTTTTGCAAAATCCAGACATTTTTACGTTCTTCTTCGCTTAATAGAAGATCATCACGTCGAGTTCCAGATGCTTGAATATCAAAGGCTGGATAAACACGTCTACCTGACAATTTACGAGACAGATGAATTTCCATGTTACCAGTTCCCTTGAACTCTTCAAAAATAACTTCATCCATTCGGGAACCAGTTTCAACAAGTGCACTTGCTATAATTGTTAAAGAACCACCTTCTTCAACATTACGCGCTGCACCAAAAAATCGTTTTGGGCGATGAAGCGCATTAGCATCAATACCACCAGTTAAAACTTTACCTGATGGTGGTGCAAGAGTATTATATGCACGTGCTAAACGAGTCAACGAATCGAGTACGATGAAAACATCATGCCCACACTCAACTAAACGCTTTGCTTTTTCAAGAACAATTTCAGCAACTTGAACATGCCGAGTTGCATACTCATCAAAAGTTGAACTGACAACCTCAGCATTTACTGAACGCTGCATATCAGTTACTTCTTCTGGTCGCTCATCAATCAACAAAATAATAACTTTTACTTCTGGATGATTTTTAATAATAACGTTAGCAATTTCTTTCAAAAGAACAGTTTTACCTGTTTTTGGCGGCGCTACAATTAAACCACGTTGCCCCTTACCAATCGGTGTAAACATATCCATGATTCGAGTTGAAAGGGTTGCTCCCCCATTATCACCACTAAGGTCAAATTTTTCATCCGGAAAAAGAGGTGTCAGATTTTCAAATACTGTCTTATGTGAAGAACCACTCGGTTTTGCATAGTTAATCTGATCAACTCGATGCAAAGCAAAATATTTTTCACCCTCTTTTGGTCTTCTTAAAGTTCCTTTAATTACATCGCCAGTTCTCAAACCAAATCGCTTAATATGAACTGGAGAAACATACAAATCATCTGGACCTGGAACATAATTAAATTTTGCTGACCGCAAAAAACCAAAACCATCTGGAAGACGCTCTAAAATACCCTCTCCATAAATTTCAACTTTTTTATCAGATTGCGACTCTAAAATTTTAAAAACAATTTCTTGTTTCTTAAGAGATACAACTTCTAAAATACCAAGACTTTCTGCATATTTAATTAATGTTGTAATATTCATCTCTTTTAATTCTTGAACATTAATCGAAGTTTTCAAGGCATTATTTCCTTGTGAAGAATCTTTCACAGCTACAGTCCTTTTAGATGCTTGAGGTGTATTGACGCTTTTTTGCTTTTCAACACGAACAATATCTTTTTTTTCTGACTCACTATTGTCAGATATTTTGTTTGTTTTTTTTACCATTATAATAAAATCGTTAAAAATAAAAGAGATTCCCAGCATAGTTAATAAAAACTATGCTGGATTGACTTACAAATATTATGAATAAAAAAATATAAAAATGAATACTTTTTTACCTTAAAATTACATTTTTTTAAATTAAGATACTGTAACTTTACTTACAAAATTCTCAATAATTCACGTTTCTTAATTATACTATATTTTCATATAAAAAGAATAGTATCTTAAGACTTCATCGACATCATTACTGGACTTGCAATATAAACTGATGAGTAAGTTCCTGCAATAATACCAACAAGCATTACTGCTGAAAAACTATATAAAACTTCCCCACCAAGAAGAAGTAATGACGCAACTGAGAGTACCGTTGAAAAACTAGTTAAAACCGTCCGTCTCATAACTTGATTTATACTCAAATCAATAACAGCTTCGTCTGACTCATTTTTATGAGAAATGAAATTTTCCTTGATCTTGCTAAAAATAACAATTGTATCGTTAATTGAATACCCTAAAATTGCTAAAATAGCACCTAAAACACTAAGCGATATTGGTTGCTGAGTTATTAAGAGAAATAATAAAACAATAAGTAAGTCATGAGCCAAAGCTAAAACAGCACCGACACCATACGCATACTGCATCCGAACAGCCAAATACAAAAGTAATAACAAAAGAGAAAGCACAATCGCTTTAAACGCGTTCCACTTTACTTCACTTCCTGCTTCCGCACCAACATGCTCAACACTGATTACTTTCATAGAATTTTCATCAAACAATGGAGCTATGTTTGAAATAAAACGTTTTTCAACATCTTGCTCACCAAGTCCAACTCGAACAATATACTCACGTTTTTCAATACCAAGTGTCTGAATCATCGCATCAGAAAAATCTTTTTCTTTAACATGATTACGAAGTTGAGCTATCTCAACAGGCTTCTCAAACAGAAGTCTTAACTCTGTTCCCCCTGCAAAATCAATATGATAATGAAAYCCTGCAAYAAGKAAATAAWASARCAAYCCACCTAAAAAAGCTGTTGCYGTWAAYCCRTAACATAYATRACGATAYCGTAARAACTGAATCATTGYCGCGTACCTCTTGTTTGAAGACTTTTACCAAAAACGTAGCTATACACTATATTTTTTCTGCGTTTTTTTGCAACAAAAAAAATTTACTGATCAACAGTAACCGAAACAAACTTTCTACCACGAAAACCAACATGATACTTTACAACACCCTCTGTAACAGCAAAAAGAGTATCATCACTACCACGTTTAACGTTTGAACCTGGATGAATTTTTGTACCACGTTGACGTACTAAAACTTCACCAGAATTAACACCTTGACCATCAAATCTTTTGCAGCCCAATCTTTTTGAATGACTATCACGACCATTCCCTGTAGATCCACCGCCCTTACTTGCTGACATAAGAAATCCTCTTTTTATATTTTATGAGTTTTTAATGAACTTAAAAACTACTAGTTTGTACTTACTTTTTGAATACATTAAATATTCTGTCTTGTTTTTATTCAAATGTCAAAAAAACTTTACTTTGTAACCTCAGACCAATCTTTCCCTGTTCGAATAGAAACCTTGAGTGGAATTGTCCATAAAACTATCTGTTCCATAATCGCTTTCACTCGACTGGAAACAACATTAATATATTTATCATCAACTTCAATAATAACCTCATCATGAATCTGTAATAACAATGAACCATACCCTGGATGAGCACTTAAATATTGATCTATCGAACACATAGCCCACTTAATAAGCTCTGAACTGGTTCCTTGAATTGGCGTATTCACTGCGACTCGACGCCCAGATTCAAAAATCATTTTGTTTCGCTCTTGTAACTCAGGAACATAGCGACGCCGCTTCCACATCGTCGTTACATACCCTTTTATCTTCGCTTCCTCAACAACATCTTTCATCCACTGAGCAACTCCTTGGTACTGTTCAAAATAAACATCTATGTAGGAGCGGGCATCTTTCATCGAAATACCTAAATCCTTAGATAATCCAAAAGGTGTCATTCCATACATAATGCTAAAGTTAATTCTCTTGCCAATTTGTCGTTGCTCATCGGTTACTTCATCATCTGAAACATGAAAAATTTGAGATGCCGTTTTTGCATGAATATCCTGATCATGCAAAAACGCTTCTAACAAATGTTCATCTTGTGTCATATGTGCCAAAACACGAAGCTCTATCTGAGAGTAGTCCGCAGAAATAAAAGTTTTTCCAGGCGCTGCTATAAAAGCTCTTCGGATACCGATCCCTTCTTCATGCGAAACAGGAATATTTTGCATATTTGGATCATTGCTCGATAGGCGACCTGTAATAACACCTGTCTGATTGTATGATGTATGAATCCGACCTGTTTCAACTTGAACGAGCTGAGGCAATGGCTCAATGTATGTTGTTTTAAGTTTCATAAGTTCTCGATGCTGCAGAATCAATCGTGGAATGGGGTGCTCCTTGCTCAATGCTTCTAAAACATCTTGCTTAGTTGACCGTGCCCCTTTAGCACTTTTCCCTCGTGGAATCAATCCCAAGTCATCAAACAGTAATTTTTCAATTTGACGAGGCGCTTGTAAATTAATGAGTTCAGGACTTTCAACGCCTACTGATTCCAAAAAGCCAATGATTTTCTCTGTAACTTGCTCAATTTTTTTATCAACAGATATTTTTGATTCTGTTATTTTTTCAATATCAAACAGAATACCAACTTTTTCCATTCCGAACAAAACTTCACAAACCGGTATTTCTAACTCAAAAAATAACTTTTTAAGATCCTTTTTCTCTTCAAATTCAGATTCAAAAACTCGCCATAATTTATATGTTTGCAAWGCATCACGWGCYGCATACTCAYYWGCCTCTTCAAAAGARACAARATCAAAACTYTTYTGYTTTTGTAAAACCTCTRAAAAAGTTTGCATTGGTTCACCTAAAACTCTTTCAGATAAGGCCTTAAGACCTATTTTATCTGGACCTRTTCGTAGCAAACTTGCTGCAATCAATGTATCAAAATATAAACCTTTAACCTCAATTCCTACATGATCGAAAACATGCATATCAAATTTAGCATGATGAAAWAYTTTCTTRATCGACTCAYTTTCCATAAGAGGCTTGATTAGCSCCAAAGCTRTATCRAAAGRTATTTGAGMCTCRCTACCCTCTCCCTGATGTCGAATCGGCACATAGAAAGCTTCTTGATCGYTGTATGCCARAGAAAAACCAACAAGYGGCTCATCCAACGGCAACAGTCCATTTGTTTCTGTATCAACYGCACANAAACCYAWCTNCRCATATYTTTTYACAWATWTTTTYAAGTTYTTCAAYWTYTAGAACTAATGTTGCAATACCTTTTTTTTCAGGCTGAATYTGTTGCTGTTTCTGTTGCCACATCACCTCGGGAACTAAGCTTTTAAACTCATTTTTTATGAAAAAATGATACCCTTTTTCCCACCACTTCTTATCAAAAGCCATCTCTTCTTCAGAGACCGAAACATCAGGATCTCCCAATAAAAAAAGCTCATAACTTAATCGAGCATTCTTTTCATCTTCAAGAACTTTTTTTTTAGCTGAAGCACTTGCTATATCATCAACATGCTTGTACATGTCATCAATGCTTTCAAATTGTTGAACAAGTATTGTTGCCATTTTAGGCCCTACACCTCTAACACCAGGGATATTATCTGAACTATCGCCAACTAAAGCGTAATAAAAAGGTATTTTTCTAACTTCAAAGCCATATTTTTGTTCAATATCTATCTTTGTATACCGCTTTTTTTTCATTGGATCATACATCTCAATAGAAGATGAAATCAATTGATGTAAATCTTTATCAGGCCCTATAATCAGAACATTCTTCTCGACAGCTTCTCGCGCAAGACGAGCTATGATGTCATCAGCTTCCCAACCTTGATAAACAACCTGTGAAATACCAACCGTGCTTGCCCATTCACAGATCAACTTCTTCTGAGCAAATAAATCATTCGGCGCAGCCTGCCGTGTTGCTTTATATTCTTCATATATTTCTTTACGTGTTGTTTTTCCAGGAGAATCCCAAACAATGACCAAAAAAGAAGGATCAAAGTCATCAATGATTTTTTTTACTGCACGACAAAATCCGTACAAAGCGTGAACAGCAACCCCTTCACTTGTATGCATCGGGCTCAGTCCATAAAAAGCTCGATATAGTAAAGATGAGCCATCAATGATATACAATGTCTGCTTATGAATAAGGGTATTCATATAATTTATCCGATCTCACGTTAAAAACTAAATACATATTTTATTAATTAGCGTAACCTGTTTTCAATTTTTTTTCAAAAAAAAAGAGAGCGTTTCAAAACGCTCTCTTAAAATAAAAAATGATACTTTTTATAGCTGTAAACCTATGCTGCTGTAGCAATAAACATATTTTTTGAACCAAACAGACGCTCTTCAGTCTGAATCTCTTCTTTTTTCACTTGCATAGCTCTACTAATCACCTGCTCGAAAAATTCTTTTGTTGGAATACCACGCTCACTGACAGCAATACTAAAATTCTTTATATCATTAACAATGTTTTCAATATCAGCCGGAGAGTATTTATCTTCTTTAACTATCGCCCCATTTCTATCTTTTCTATCGTATACAAGATCATCTGCAATGCTCTTTAAATATTTTGAAGTAAAAATCTTTCTCATTAAAGCATGTTCATGCTCTGTGTATACAGAATCTTGAAGAAAGTATTTTTTGAAAAAGATAGATAGTAGTTGAAAACGAGCACTGGAATCTGGCAATACAAATTCAATAGATTGCATTCGTCTCAACATCGCTTTATCGATTTTATCTTTATAATTTGTTGTATATATAAATTGAATATTTTTACTTGGCTTTGAAGTAAAGTTGAGCCACTCAGAAAGTCCTTCCGGCATTTTCTCTCCTTTACGAATCCCCAATCGACGATCTAACAAAAACTTTTCACATTCATCGATAAGGACAATAGTCGGCTTCCGATACGCTCTCAAAGAATTAATAAGATCACGTAGCTCTTCTCGAGATGCAGTTGCTAAAACATCACCACTTAATTCATGGTAAAAAACATCTTCTTGTCGAATAATCATTGATGCCATAACACGAGCCGCTTCAGTTTTTCCTGTTCCTGGTAGACCATGGAATAAAAGACCATTAAACTGTGCCCGACCACTGTTTTTTGCAATATTTGAAAATGCACCAATATTAACAAGTAATTGTCTATGCGTGCCCGGTTCAAGTACTAAGTCATCAAGACTCAAGTCATCATCAACWCTTGATGTAATAATTAAATTTGACRAATAAACGACGTTATGTATTTTTTTATATAATCGCTGTGCACCTTCTTGTAAGATCCCATCACAGAAAACAGTAGTGAACAATCGAGGAACTGTCGCCACAATTGCAACCATAATCGCAACCTCTGAAGGTAAAACAAGTTTTTTATACAAAGGATTCGACTTCAAATAATCTGGTGAATTCGAATATAAAATAGATTTATGCTTCAAAAACACATCTTCCCATCGACCTTGCATATATGCTTGATCAAATTTTTTTAATGCTGCTTCCTGTATTGATGGATCTAGATTTAAAAGCTCATTTTCCAGCAACCTTGCTCGTTCTACTTTATATGCATCAGCAAGTTTCATATCATTCTTATCAAGCTGTTTTTTACTCTCATCACTTGATAACGTACCTTTTTCAGATCCATCTCCAGCAAAAAAATTGCCACCCAAACTTAGAAAGCTTATCATTAAAAATAACCACTTTTTCGAACAAAACATAATATATCCCTAATTTTTATAAAATCTAAAATAATATTGCCAGTCTGACAAAATAAACAAAACTTAACAAGTTCGAGTAAAAACAGATCCTTTTAGTCGAAAAAGTAGCAACTTAGAAAATATTTCCAATTGCCACTTTTTCGATAGATTGTAGAATTAACTATTCTACAATCTATCAAGTTTTAAGATGATGTTACTTGAGAACTTATTTTTTTTCTGGGAACTCCTGAATTTGTTCCATTAAACAATCCCCTTTTTTTCGAGCAATTGCTTGATCGAGCACAGCATTCATGATGCTTGCTGTTGGAACTCCATTACAACCTAATCCAATTGAACGACTTTTCATCTCAACCATAATAGTTTCAATATTAGCTGGTGCAAACACGTTGCCAGAATCGAAAACTGTAGAATTTTTTTGAGGAATGCATAGCCGCTGAGCAATGTTTTCTAAAGTATCTTTATTAAWTNNTTNTTCAATTTSAKCTCGCTCTCCAGCTGAAAACGCGTCATCCAATAGAAATTCTTTATTAATATATTGATCTAGAAGCTTTATTCGTCCTTGCAAATCTGGATATTTAAATTCGATAAAATCCATACGGCGACGCATACGCTTATCAATAGATTTTTCAAAATTTGTCATATAAAAAAAYTGTACATGAGAACTAGGCTTACCTGTATATTCAACCCAAGAATTAACACCCTTACTCATATTTTCTTTAAATACACCATTTGTATCAGCTAAAAAAATTTCACATTCATCTATGACTACTATTGTCAAGTCGTTACTTCTCTCTATCATGCCTATAAAGTCTTCAATCTCATCTAAAGTTGAGCTCGCTAACCTATCAGCTGAAACTTCATAATACTTGATTGTTTTGCCAGCACCAGACTCAGAGTCGCGATTAATTTCAGAAGCGATGATTTTTGCTAATTCAGTTTTGCCCGTTCCCGGAAGACCATGAAACAGATATCCGTTAAATCGAACACGACTTACACAAGACTTTCCACCTAAGAAAGAGGGGAGGCATCCACTTGATGCTTCTGTATTTTTAAAAGTACCAATAATTGACTGAGCTAGATCATGTATTTCTTGACTTAAAATAAGATCTTCTAAGTATAAGCCTTCTTCAATTGTACTCTTTTTAACTAATGGAGAATCCAGACAGTACCTCTGCACTTTTCTTTTAACCCTTTTAARWCSWWCWYYWMKWMTTCCTCGAAAAATAAGAGTTTGGAATCCACCAAATATAGCAGAGCCAACACTCCATACCAAATGATCTTCAAAGTTTCTACTTAATCTACCAGAAAGATTACTATTCCATGATACTGGTAAAAAATAGTGATTTTCACGATCAGCCTGAAGTCGTAAGTTCCGTTTTTCTTTATCTTTTTCAAGATCCTTATTAAATTCCCGTTTCTCTTCTTTAGTTAAAACAGTTGTTTTTTCCCCTGTATTACGAAACATATCAAAAAAAACTTTAGTATAACTATCGCCCTGCGCTTGCACAGCATGAGAAATCAACAGAGAAGCCAAAAGGCTCAATAATATATTTTTTTTTACATTCATCAGAACTTCCTCCTTTTTTTGTCAAATTCTTCTCAGAATAGACAACTCCCTAGACAATGGTCCTTTTAAATAGATAATTATATCTACTATTTAATTATATCATTCATCTATTTAATTCAAAACTGCACTTTATTAAAAACTAAAAAATATAGCTTTAAATAATTAAAAGATTTGACTTTTGCTCTTTTTTTGATAGTTTTTGTTCAAAGTGTGCCGAAGTGGCGGAATGGTAGACGCACGGGACTCAAAATCCCGCGGTAGAAATACTGTGTCGGTTCGAGTCCGATCTTCGGCACCAAAAAACTTAAAAAGGCTCAAACTATGGATTCATGCATATTTTGCTCAATAATCGATAAAAAAATAGAAACAACCATCATTTCAGATAATGAACAGGTCATAGCTATCAATGACATTTCCCCTAAAGCACCAACCCATATTTTGATTATTCCTAAAAAACATATTATTAACATGGCTGACATATCAGAAGAAAACATGGATACTATCGCAAAAATGGCACTCATGGCTAAAGAACTATCAAAACAACACTCTCAGTTCAACCTTGTTTGCAACAATGGTCCTGAGGCTGGCCAGACAGTCATGCATCTTCATTGGCATTTCCTTGCTGGAACTGATTTTTTCAAGAAAATATTTTAATTATTTTTTTTCTCATAAAAAAGCTCTCTTTTACGCTTTCAACCCAACCCTCTTGTCAGAACAGAAAATATATTTTATAATCTCAAATAGAAAAATGCAGTAATATTATTTTTAGTTATCCTGATGGTGATCTATGTTGTTTTTGAAAAATATGAAAAAAATTCYCTTAATTCTTCTGGCATGTACAAGTCTTTATTGTACAAYTGCAGATGCAWCARAAAAATAYTCATCAAACGAAATTATTGCRTACTTAAAAAAAGAARATTCCASRTTTAAAGAAGCAACAAACARCCTGTCTAGCTGGATTCCTGGCYTAGAAATGCTAAACGATTCATGGATTTCACATGCGCCACACATRGCTMAATGGTATAAAAACATAACTAAAAAAGAAAACTTTGAACAACGACTCAATAGCAAAAACAGTGCCATCATGGAGAGCATTGAAAAGCTTGCTTTTGAAAAACTGATTTCTGAATGCGACAGCGACCAATCTGATATCGTTTTCAACCTTTTATCAGATCCTTACAACAGAGAATCAAGCACCACGCTTATTCTTAACATATTTTCTCTATGTTCAACTAAAGAATCTACAAAGACCAAACAAAAAAATGTAAAAAGGTTCATTTCAACGTTTTTACAAAATGTTAACCCAAACATAGACAAAGACTCTTTCATCAATACAGTTTTAAGTCTTCAACTTCAGAACAAAGCTATTTTGTCCTTGAGTCGAATTTCTGCTTTTTCCGCTACCGTTGGGTGCAGCATGATCAGTGCCTACTTCGCAACAAGAGGAACAGCCAGTGATACATATCAGTATTTTTTCACTCAACCGAGTGCTCAACCTAATGAACAAAATATTCATAATTGTGAAAATAATAAAAGTTTGCTTTGCCCCGCTAATGAGTTAAGTGCTCAAGAAGAAGAGCAGTCTGCTCATGAAAAAGCAGAAAAACTCATTGAAAAAATTGAAAAACAGAGTCTAAAATTAGAAAAAAAAGTTCTTAAAGCAAAAGAAGCGGCAGACTCTCCAGGTCTGCATCAGCGTTTCACTGACTTAAAAAAATTCATGAATCCTAAAAACCTTATACAAGAGGCTTCAATCCTTAGAGATGAATTAATAGATATTCTTTCATTACTCACAATTGAAGGGGGTATGAGCTTTAGTGACATCCTCTTTAACAAAGATACAGAGAAGCAAGATTATCAAGGCATTCTAAAAACAGACGCACTCCCAATTAATCCGTCTCCTCTTTCTTTCATGCCAAAAATGATTGGTCTGCTTGATGCCATAGAAAGGAATATCAACCACCAGAGAAAGAATGATGATCGTTCAGAAGAACAAAAAAAATTAATAGGAAACGCTTTAGAAAAATTTAAAGAACTACGTACAAAAATTCATGCTTCTTCTCCAGAAGAACAAAAAATGATATTTGCAGGACTCATGAATAAAAAAGATTTATCTATCATATGCTCACGACTACCACTTTCGAGTCAAGCGTTGATCGCTGCAGGAAAATGTATGCAGAGCAGTACCACTGACATCGTGACAAGTGGCATAACTGGGTACACTGTTGGTGGCGTTCAAGGAATGTTAGCTGGAACTGCATTTGCTAGTATAAATGTAGCTTCTGACAATGCTATTTACGATGAAGGTTCAATGACTGAAGTTTATATAAGCAGACTAGCTGGAGACGGTTTAGCAGGGATCCCAGGATCAACAATAGCAACGGGAATCACCCTCGGTGAAAAAAACTTCCCTGGCACAACTAAAAAAATTAAATCTTTTGTTAGTTCTATGATGAAAAAACCCTTAGAGCTATCAGATACTTATTTAGGACTAGACAGAGAAGCAATAMTAATTCTTACAACATTCTTCGCCTATCAATGGCTTCTCAATCCGGGATTATTAACATATGTACCTGGATGCAGTCAGTTTATTTCAGAACATGCTTTAATTGGGGCAGCTCTTATGTCGGCTGTACAAGCGCTTGACTATAGTAAACCTGCTCAAGAATGGGTCAGAAAAAACTTAAAAAAATACGTTTCGCTTGAAACGATTCAAAAAAGTAACTTTATATACAATCAATTAGCACCTTTATCTGGTTTTATAATGACTGCCGCTGGATGGACGATTGTTCCTTTATTCACAACGCCCTTATCTATAGCATCTGGACTAGGAAATGCGGCATTGATGCATCCCTATATTTCCGGAGGRGTAACTACAGTACTCAGTGGAGCAGCGTACTATTATCCTCATGTAGCTCAAAGTTACAGAGAAAAAATACAAAAAGGTTGGGACCTTAGTGCATGGGGTCTAAAAAAAATCTATTGGGATATGCCAGTAGCTGCTTTGAATTGGACTAAAGAAGCTTATTATTTGAATGACCCAAGTTATAACCCGTACGCAACAGAACCTGATTTGGAACAACAGACAATTATGCTTGGTGCGTATAACAAATACAAAAGCCTTGTCAGATCTACAGTAGACACGGTTAAAAGCTTGTCGACACAATATCTAGACAATAAGTATCCATCAGAATAGCTACATATTATTATTAATGCAAAGTACGACGACGACGATCTTCACCTGTTAAGTCACGGATTGCTTTATCAAGAGCGTATAGATAAAAACGAAGAGTTCTATTTTCACGAGAAGAGAGACTCGGCTTTGGACGACGAGTTTTAATATCAATATAGGTATTAAACCGTCTTCGCTCTTCTTTTAAATCTTCCAATAGCTGTGCTATTTTTACTGCATCAATACCTTTTTCAGCAACCTCGTCATCCATGATTACCACCTGGTACTGATGCATCAAATCAACAATTGTTTTTGTATCAAAACGAAGACCCTGAAATTGATAATGTTCATAYGATCGCATAGCAGAGCGATAATCACCATCATGTTCATCTGCAATCTGATAATAATCAATAAACATTTTTACTAATAATAAAAATAACGCACCCCAAAAAATGCGATTCTTTATAGCTGGAAAAGGGGCAGTCATCTTTCTCCTAACTGTTAGATAATARAASAGAATAAGTTATTTATTTCTTATTGTACTATTTTCYTGTCTGTTTTAACAATATTTTTTATGTTTKCTRTTTTTTGTCCATACCTTGAAAAATATATAAGGCGATGGAAAAACCTATAAAAGAAACYGCATGATGCCAAGAGAGTGGTTCTTGCAAAAAAAGCCATCCAAATAGTGCACCGAATAGTGGACAGAGTAGCCCCGATAAAGAGACAAATGTGATAGAATATCGCTGCAACAGATAACCATACAGATTATAAACTAAAATATTTGCAATTAAAATAAGTAAAAACATGCCCTTTAAAAATGGTTCCCATGCATAAACCGGTGATTCAGAAATTCCTTCAAAGACTAAGCTTGTTATCAAGGCTCCAGAGCCTCCTCCTAACATCGCCACACCATTAATCAATGGCAATTGATACCCCCGACTCATCAAGCGCTTAACCAGAAACCATGCATATGATGCCGAAAAGACTGCACAAAACAGTACAACATCAGGAAGGCTCATGTAAGCCGCTGTTTCCACTTCTGATGGTATAGAAATTAAAAAAAGAGGWGTYAGTGATAAAACACCTAAAACTATCCCAAGCCATTYACGAGCATTCAGCTTCTCTTTCAGAAGAAAAAATGATAAGATAGCAGCAATAAACGGAGTTGAAGAGTACATAATATTGGTTTTAACCGACGAAACATATTGCAAAGCCCAAAACTCAAGTATAAATGCTAAGTAAATRTGAAATAAGGCGACCTTAAAAAACAAMCAATAATCTTCACGATTKATTCGACATGCAGCACGATCCTTCARATACAAATATCCTGTTAAAAAAGTTCCTGCAATAAGCATACGRAATGCTATGGTAAAGAAAGGTTTCGCATGAGAAACAACATATTTTGCGATAACAAAGGTTGATGCAAGTGCCGCATACAGAAAAACTACTAATATCATATTTTTCACTGCTCCTTTAATATTTTTTGATCTTTTACCATAAACATTATATTTTAAAAATAATATATTTTTACACGTATCTTTTTATATGCTTATTCAATTATGTTTACTTAATTCGTTGCATCATTTTACTAGGATACTCAGATGCAGATACAACAGACAAAAAAACAGCTAACAATATTTATTGTAACAGCTCTCTTTTTATTAGCAGGATGCCAAAAAAAAATAATTTGGGATAGTTTTTTATTGCCTCCTGTTTCATACATAAAAACRGCAAGCTGCATTGAAAAACCKAGAAAAAAAATAGTTGTTGTTTTTATTCATGGAACGATGCTTGGCAACGACAAGCCTCATGCGATTACAAATCGATCTGAAGGAATTTATAATTATCAAATTATTAACAGGCTAGGCATTCACCCTATAAACAGCAAAGAACAGAACAGTCTCGGATCTATTATCGCAGCAGAAAACTATACACGTAGTTATCATGCTCTACATGGAACAAAAGATGCTCTTTATTATTATACAGGTGGTTGGGATGGAATTCTYAGTCCACAAAGTCGACTCCGATGGGCAAAAAATTTATATATCGAACTGATTCAACAKCTTAAAAAAGATGCTTTATGGCAGGATYCAGACTTAGAGMTTGAAMTACATGGTTTTAGCCATGGAGCAAATGTTGCTCTCAATTTTGCACAAGCAGAAAATGAGTTCCAACAAAAGCTTACTATTAACAGACTTTTTTTATGGGGAATGCCAGTACARCAAGAGACTGCTGCTTTAGTCACACATCCTATTTTTAAAAAAATCTATCACTTTTATTCTGAAAAAGACAAGGTTCAGATTATCGACATTCTTTCAACATCACGTGGACGATCATATAAAAACTTTAAAAAAGTACTTTCTAAAATACCTGATAATTTGTATCAAATAACTCTTGAAATTAATGGCATGCATCCAAATCATTACGAATTTTGGTATCTAGGAACAGCATCAACAGCATCATATCGAAAACATTTTCCACTTTTTCCATACCCTTTAGTTCATTTCACGCCATTATTTACTAAACTTATTGACAGAATCCAGCATAAAAATTCATTTATAACTATTATTGGAAAAAGAAAAARAAAAGAACTAGAGCTCCATGTTAAACCATGCCGAGATATACAAACTTTTTTTTCTCCACATAAATTTACTTCATTGGTATGCTCATTAGGAGAGTACGGAATATCTTCAGCAAAACAGGTTACTACTCATACCCTTTTACCGTAGAAAGAACGGACTATGCTGCACATATTATTTTTATTTTTCTGCTCTATTTCTTTTTTTACCGGTTGTTCTCGAAGAAAACAGCTTATGCAAAAACAGACCTTTCAGCACCATTTTTTATATAGTCAAGAACAAGAACAAGCCCCTGTCAATGACTTGATGCATGAAATTGTTGTATTTGTACATGGAACAATTATAGGCATTCCAAGCTTTATACTAAAGGATACAAGCTTTCGCTTTCAGTCTCCATATATTTATCAACCAATTGATGGATTAGGACTCAAAGAAATATCACCTACAAGTTCTAAAAACATTGGCTCTTTACTTGCTGCACATAATTATCAACGCCTCCATACAAGCATTCATGGGTCAAATAGAAAAATTCATTTTTTCACCTACGGATGGAATGGTTTTTTAAGCGCAGAGAGTCGAAAACATGCGGGAGAAGAATTATACCTTGCGCTTATACATAAACGTGATGAGATTCAAAAAGAGACCAGCTTGCCTATAGACATTACACTTCAAGGTCATAGCCATGGTGGAAATGTTATTGCCTATTTAAAAGAATTTGAACTTATTCATAAAAAAAAGCTTCGCATCAATAAAGTAGGTCTTTGGGGAACACCAATTCAAGAAGAGACTGCAACAAACTGGGGAAGCCCTGTTTTTAACCGTATCTATCACTGCTATTCAAAAAAAGATCGTGTTATGACCCTTGATATTCTGTCTACAAAAAGACATCGATCATATCGAAGATTTGATAAAATATACAAAATTCCAGACAAGATTTCACAAGTTGAACTCCGTGTTCACAACATGCATCCAACTCATGCTGAACTCTGGTTTTTAGGTTGTATTAATCGTTTTTTATATAGAAAAGAATTTGGATTATACCCTTTTCCATGCATCCATCTTGCACCAGCAATTTTTCATGCAGTTGATAGCGTAGAAAAAGAGAATAAAAATATTATTATTAACATAAATAATCGAAACCATGCATACCAACTTGAAGTAACACCATACAGTTCCATGGATACAGAAACAACAACATCATCGCAATATATTTTTCAATATAACATGATTCATGGAGAACCTTTACAAGCATTTGGACATCGATTTATAAACTTAGCAGCTTAGAATAATTATATTA
The DNA here is from genome assembly GCA_002401785.1 of Candidatus Babelota bacterium. GTDB lineage: Bacteria > Babelota > Babeliae > Babelales > CAZZPM01 > CAZZPM01. Next base: position 32,846 of record NVUD01000007.1, on the reverse strand, counting down.
AAAGTACGTTTTTTTTATTTTTTTTAAAAATATGATATGTTTATATACAATACAATTTTTGATATAAAATTAAACTTATAAAGGATTGGCTATGATCACTCGCATGCTTTCAAAAATATTCGGCACAAGAAATGATCGTGAAATAAAAAAGTTACAACCCCTTGTTCAAAAAATTAATGATTTAGAAGCTGAAATAGAAGCACTATCTGACTCTGAACTCGCACAAAAAACAAATATTTTCCGTGAGCAGATTCAACGTGGTGCCTCATTAGACAGTATTCTTCCTGAAGCATTTGCTGTCGTACGTGAAGCAGGTAAAAGAACTTTACATATGCGACATTACGATGTGCAACTAATGGGTGGAATAGCTCTTCATAACGGCAAAATTGCAGAAATGAAAACAGGTGAAGGAAAAACCTTAGTCGCAACTCTTCCTTTGTACTTAAATGGATTGAGTGGCAAAGGTGCTCATCTAATCACAGTTAACGATTACCTTGCATCTCGTGATGCTGAATGGAACAGACCTTTATACAACTTTTTATCTCTTGAAGTTGGGTGTATTCAAAACTCAATGAGCGACAGCGATCGTAAAAAAGCTTATCTATCAGATATTACGTACGGAACAAATAACGAATTCGGCTTTGACTATCTTCGTGATAACATGAAGTTCGATCTTGAAGAGTATGCTCAACAAGAACTCAACTTTGTTATTGTTGATGAAGTTGATTCAATTTTAATTGATGAAGCTCGAACACCGCTTATTATTTCTGGAGCAAGTGATCGCAGTAGTGATTTATACAAAACAGCAAATAGTGCAGTTAAGGGATTGACACGCGACACCGACTACGAAGTTGATGAAAAAGCACACTCAGTCAATCTAACCGAAGAAGGAACTGATAAAGTTGAACGTGCCTTAAGTATTAAAAATTTATATAGTCCTGACCATATCAATCATGTTCACCACGTACAACAAGCACTAAAAGCTAACTCTCTTTTTCGTCGTGATGTAGAATATGTTGTCCGAGACAACAAAATCTCAATTGTTGATGAATTTACTGGCCGTATTTTGCCTGGAAGACGATACAGCGATGGGCTACATCAAGCTCTTGAAGCAAAAGAAAATGTTAAAATTGAACGAGAAAATCAGACACTCGCATCAATCACTCTCAAAAATTACTTCATGCTCTACAACAGACTTTCTGGCATGACAGGAACAGCACAGACAGAAGCTGCTGAATTTCATAAAATTTATAAACTTGATGTCTTGAGCATTCCAACACATCGACCACTTGTCCGTCGTGATGAATCAGATGTTATTTATTTAAGCAAAGAAGATAAATTCCAAGGGGTTATCGAAGACATCAAAGATTGTCATGCACGAAATCAACCATGCTTGGTTGGTACTATCGCTATCGAAACATCAGAACTGATGAGCAACCTTTTAGATAAAGAAGGAATTCCTCATAATGTTTTGAATGCAAAAAACCATTCTCGTGAAGCAGAGATTATTATAGAAGCTGGGCAGCTCGGCAGAGTAACCATTGCAACAAATATGGCTGGGCGTGGAACTGATATTAAACTAGCAAAAGGCGTTCTTGAAGCAGGGGGGTTACGTATTATTGGTACTGAACGACATGAAAGTCGTCGTATTGACAACCAACTTCGTGGACGGTCTGGTCGACAAGGCGACCCAGGATCTTCTAAGTTTTATATTTCTCTTGAAGATGACCTTATTCGTATTTTTTCTGGTGGAGATCAACTGAAACGTCGCATGGAATTTTTAGGGATGGAAAAAGGTGAAAACATCGAACATCCTCGTATTTCAAAAAATATTGAGTCCGCTCAAGAAAAAGTTGAAAAACGAAATTTTGATATCCGTAAACATCTCATTGAATATGATGATGTGATGAATAATCAACGAAATATTATTTATCAATTTCGTCGTGAAATCCTTGAAGGAAAAGAGTCTATTAAAAATYTAATGAAAGATCTTATAACTGACATYATCATTACTATTTCTTTAGARTTTTTTCAAGAAGGAAACTGTACAGCWGAACAGAARARTARCATTTTTGARTCTTTAGTAAAAGTTTGTAAAATTGAAGCAAGTGAAATGGATCATATAAACATTAYTGGYCTCTCTCCTGCTGAAGTACAAAACAATCTTGTTGATTTCTTTTTACTACGCTATGAAGGACATCGAAACAAGTTGAATCAGGAATTAGTTGATGAAGCAGAGAAATGGCTTCTACTTGAATCAGTTGATCATACATGGAAAAGACACCTACAAAATATTGACCACCTTAAAGAAGGGATTGGTCTCCGTGGATACGGGCAAAAAAACCCACTTGTTGAATACAAACGAGAGTCTTTTGCTGAATTTGAACAGATGATGTACAACGTAAAATATAAAGTTGTTAAAAAYTTCTTYAGAACCAGTCAWGAATCTATCAGTGCAGCATCTATTAACGAAATMAGTCAAGAGAAAGAACGCGAGTTGGCTGCAATCAAAATGGGTGGAATGAGYRRYAAACCAGARMRTCWAACARCYAAACGTGRAGCACCTAAAGTAGGACGAAATGACCCTTGTGCTTGTGGCTCTGGAAAAAAATATAAACATTGTTGCGCTTAGTAGTAATTTTTTAGTTAAAAGGATTTTGAAAAATATGAATTTTAAAAATATATGCTCACTTTTTTTTATGATTCTGTTTTGCAATCAAATAAATATTACAGCTGCTTCCGACCAGAATACTATTGATGATTCTTTTYATGATGATAGTACAAATTCTATGAATGATKACTATAATCAAAAGATTRCTAAAAARRTTGAAACTTCTTCTGACTATCATATTCATATCAYTAAATATCTAGAAAAYGAYCCCCCAAATATTAAAAATATAAATGATAACAAAGCACTTGAGATACTTATTAAACTGTGTGAAAAAGATGATCTTARGATACGAGARAGAATCWAGAAAACAGAAGCTGTTTTTTCTCAAATRCCGACYTATAGAGAAMAAAARTATAAAAATGAAGCGATATATCTTCTTAAAGAAATAGCTCATGACCATCTTAATATAATGTCTAAACATTTTGCTGCTTTTGCAAAGGCTTCTTCTCCCCAGCCAGAATCTCTTAAAGTTCTTTTACACAACTTTCTTAATCTTARTATTGAAGAAAGAGAGCAGTTTGTASAAATGAAAGAAATGTCARATACGAGYTTTCTGCATATTTTATCTGCTAGAACGTTTCTTATGAATGAACCTATCTAYATWACTCGTGCTTTTATTARAATYTTAATCGCTTACGGTGCAGAKATAGATGCARAAAATGAYTTTAAAATGAAGCCRTACAYGCAAGARCTATAAATCTTAWTTWAATTSMAAGAGATGCTCAATCACAARGWGACTTAAAACCTTACTAGATCTATAACTAAATCTTTTAATTCACTATCAACAAATAATGCTGCKCAAGCGAAGATATTGCATTTTTTGTTGATTAACTATATAATCGGAAAATATTGTTTCTTATGCACAGGTATGAAAACTTGGTACTCGMACTAAATCCTCATACATNKTTTTTTAANTAATATTAATNTACKGYATGAKCGATKYATWCATYCATCAARATTAAGMTGTTTCAAACTTGCCTGCATTATCAANTAGCATCTCAACAYCAAGAGTTGAAATACTAACTTTAAGGAGTTCCWCTATGAACATAATACATATYTTTTCCGTCGGGGTTGCAATTTTTGCAATGCTTTTTGGATCAGGAAACATTGTATACCCTCTTGCACTTGGCCGCGCCTCCGGAGACGCTGTTTTCTACGCCATGATTGGTTTTTTTTTAACCGCTGTTTTTTTGCCAATTATTGGCCTYGTTTCCACTCTTTTATGYAATGGAGAATATAARAAATTATTTCATAAACTTGGTCTCATTCCAGGAAATATTATYRTACTTTTATGYATGATGCTTATYGGTCCTTTYGCAATYATTCCACGATGTGTCACGATTGCCTATGCCTCRATTCAATGGTACATTCCTGCCTGTTCAYTAGAACTTTTYAGTGCTTKTACAGCTTTTATTATTTTYTTAGCAACMTAYCGTCCWAAYARTGTAGTTACAATTTTAAGTCGATTTTTAGGACCGATAAAACTTACACTTTTATGTTCAATTATYATTCTTGGRCTCAGGTCATGGATACCACTTACRCCATCTGACTTRCAACCATTAACAAGCATTTCTATGGGACTTGTTGAAGGATTTTGGACACTCGATCTTTTAGGCACTGTTTTCTTTTCAGGACTTATTYTACARTCACTCAGAAAAAACCTTACTCTCAATAGTCCAAARGAGCTCGCWTTAGCTGGCCTGCAAGCAGGMRCTGTTGGAAGCCTTCTTTTAGGAACAATTTATGCTGGATTCTGTYTAATTGCTGCRATGCATAGCGARGCGATYGCTCAAGTAGAAGAAGCACAACTTCTAACAGCGCTTTCYTCATAYTTGCTCGGCAATAARCTTGGTGCAATCGCAAACTTTGCYGTCGCTGTTTCATGTATCACAACCGCAATYGTTCTCACAACTGTTTTTGCTGATTACCTACAAAAAGAACTTTTACAAAAAAAAATACCGTACATCGGTGCACTGTTTATCACTGTAATCATCATGATGATTATGGCAAACTTTGGATTTGCAAAAATTATGAGCTTCATTGCACCTCCAGTATTTTGCATCTATCCAGCTCTTGTTGTCCTTGCTTTGACAAATATCTTGCAAGTTCTTTGGGGTTGGCGCTTTATTAAAACTCCATTCTGGCTTACACTTGTTGCAACCGTATGGTTAAAATATTTCTAAAATAGTAATGAATWTAAAAGGATAGAATGAAACAGTATAATCCAGAATCTATTGAACARAAATGGCAAAAGAAATGGGAAGAACATYCTTTTTTCAATGCAAAAAAWAACAGCTCTTTAAARAAATATTACTGCCTCGACATGTTTCCATACCCTTCAGGTTCGGGACTTCACGTTGGCCACTGGAAGGGATATGTTTTTTCTGACGTCTATTCGCGCATAAAACTTCTTGAGGGATACAAYGTKCTCCATCCAATGGGRTGGGATGCATTYGGTCTTCCTGCAGAAAATGATGCTATAAAAAAAGGTGTTCATCCAAAATTAGGGACTGCACGAAATGTTGCTACATTCAAAAAACAGCTCAAACAGAYTGGTGCTGTCTATGACTGGTCAAAAGAGCTCGATACCACTGATCCTGAATATTATAAATGGACACAATGGATTTTTGTACAAATGTTTAAAKCTGGCCTTGCATACGAAGCTGACAGACCAATYAACTGGTGCACATCATGTYTGACAGGTCTTGCAAACGAAGAAGTKGTTCAAGGWTCATGYGAGCGMTGYGGCAATCCTGTAACCGARAARAAAATTCGCCAATGGGTCTTGAAAATWACYAAATATGCCGAAGAAYTACTCAACGATCTTGACGCTCTCAACTGGCCAGAAAAAGTAAAACTAATGCAAAAAAACTGGATCGGTAAAAGTGAAGGACTCTTATTCAGCTCACCRGTCAAAGGTATGRATCTAGAACTTCAAACCTTTAATGCACACTTYGAAGCMTTTAARGCTGATACTTTTGTAACYATWGCACCTGATCATCCACTGCTTGCACAACTTATTGAAAAGATTGAGAACAGAGMAGAAATAGAAARCTTTTGCCAACAAATTRTCCAAGAGCGTCTTGAAAARAATTATGCTTCAGAAGCTCAAGAGTCYAARGGAATCTTCACCGGCMGMTACATTGTCGACTCTGTTAGYGGGAACGATTTACCAATCTGGGTTGCSAGCTTTGTTCTGAAAGATTATGGAACWGGTATTGTAAAATGCTCTGCTCATGACGATCGTGATTTTGCATTTGCAAAAAAATATAATATCCGACTACATCCTGTTCTCTTCCCCCAAGATCCCAAGCTTGCAGAGCAGGTTAAAAATCTTGAGTTCTGTTACACAGACATGCAAGAAGGCGTACTCGCTGAACCAGAACTGTTTGCTGGTAAAAAAGCAGGCGACTCTCGCCAAGAGATTATTAAATATTGCCAAGAAAAAAATTATGCAACACCTCAAACAAGCTATAAACTTCGCGACTGGCTTTTTTCTCGACAACGATACTGGGGAGAACCGATCCCTCTCATCCATTGTCCATCATGTGGAATTGTCCCTGTACCTGAAAAAGATTTACCGGTGATTCTTCCCGATGTTGAAAAATACGAACCGACCGGAACCGGAGAATCGCCACTTGGAGCAATTGATGAATGGGTAAACACCTCATGTCCTTCCTGCAAAGGATCCGCACGTCGTGAAACAAATACTATGCCTCAATGGGCTGGATCTTGCTGGTACTTTTTACGATATCCCAATCCAGAACTTCAAACAGAAGCTTTTTCCAAAGAAGATTTAAAATACTGGCTCCCTGTCGATCTATATGTTGGTGGCATTGAACATGCAGTCTTACATCTTCTGTACGCTCGATTTTATGTAAAAGTTTTACATGACCTTGGCTTTCTACCATTTAATGAACCATTCAAACAGTTGTTCAATCAGGGAATGGTCTGCATGAAGTCAACACTCACTGGTCGCATTGAAAAAATGTCAAAATCAAAAGGTAACGTCGTTAACCCTGATGATATTGTCAAAGAATTTGGCTCTGACACCTTACGCATGTACATACTTTTTATCGGACCACCAGAACTTGACAATGAATGGAATCACAACTCAATTTGTGGCGTTCACAACTTCTTAAAACGGCTCTGGGTCTATGTAACGAACCAAGAACATTTGACAGAAAATGATGTTGATGTAAAAGATTCAGATCATCGTTTATTCCATAGTTTTATGAAAGATTATCAAGAACGTCTGAATGATTTCAAAGTAAATACTGCTGTTGCTTCTGCCATGGAATTTTTAAACCATGCACAAGCTCAGAAGCTTGTTTTTTCAAAAAAAATGCTCCAAGAGTTTTTAACTTCACTCTCGATAATGGTTCCTCATCTGGCAAGTGAGTTACTCGACCAACTGCTCAATATTGATCTTAAAAATTGTCGCTGGCCAAGCTTTGATCCTGCATTAACTATTAAAAGTTCACTTAATATTGCAATTCAAATCAATGGAAAGCTTCGTACAACAATCACTGTTTCTACTCGTGAGTCAGAAGAAACAATTACAGCGAAAGCATCAACTGCTGCGCAACGATGGTTAGAAAATAAAACCATCATCAAGAGAATATTTGTTAAAAATAGACTGATTAATTTTGTARTTAAAGGATAAATAATGAAATTTTTTATTGAYAGTGCAGATGCTRATSAAGTTATTGAATTGATTAAAACKGGTCTTGTTGATGGCGTCACAACAAATCCTTCKCTTCTGTCACAACAATCMGAACCAGCAAGTRAAGCTCTTGAAAAAATYTGTACCCATGTCAAAGGTCCTGTCAGCGTAGAAATYACWGAAAAAGAGCCTGYWAAAGTTTTAGAACAAGCTCGAAAAATAGCRAAATTACATGACAATGTTATTGTTAAAATTCCATTYGATCAACAATAYTTGCCGATCATCAAACAACTKGTTGAYGAAGGAATAAAGCTCAACATTACGCTTATTTTTTCAGCCCTTCATGCTCTCTGTGTAGCAAAGCTTGGTGTTACCTACATTTCACCWTTTATCGGCCGCATYGAYGAYCTKGATCGTGATGGACTWGAACTTCTTGAAGAGATGGTAGAAATWAAACATCAGTACAATTTTTCATCTCAAATACTTGCAGCCTCTTTGCGGACAATCAGCCATATTAAAGCTGCTGCTCTRATCGGRGTTGATGTAGCAACAATYTCACCYKMTCTKTTYAAAAAAATGCTCAACAACCAACTTGCACAAGCTGGCATRAAGAARTTTGATGAAGATTTTAAAAAAGTTGCTGACAGCTTCAATCTATAAACAGTAAAAAACAGTRYTTMANCMGMCAARCGAAAGAAACAGAATGTACAAAACTYTAAAAAAAATWTTAYTGATCGSATTGATMTTSWSMAGCASATGYTATGCAGCTGCAGAANAANNNANAATNAYKRAACAAGAWGNCSACNSAATTTATGGAKCAAGTCGATTCAYTAGAYTCRCTRGATAGTTGCCTTGAATTTATTGAAAAAATGCTTGATGAAATTAATTTTCCTAATGAAAAGTGTGACTGGATATATAACTATAAAATTCTTGCTACAAAAGATATCTGGGAGACTGATCTGATAACAGAATCTCCTCTCTATTTGGCACTTRKAAATAGATTTTATCGAGAAATTATAAAGCTCATAAAACAAAAAAATAGATTCTGGTTAAACTCTAAAAACCTTAGTCCTTTTCACATTMTTTYTGAAAATATTRWRGAKMMTMYAGAGCRTAATAYAACTRTAACTACACAATTTAAAATAAACATCGCTTTCATCAAAGTATTTTTGATGCTATACAACAACAAATCTTATGAAATGTTAAATCAGAAAACTAAAAACGGTTACACTCCACTTATTTTTCTACTTTTATATAGTCAAACAGAAATAGTTACACATCCTCTTTATTTACCAATGCTCGAACTTTTATTAGATGCAGGTGCTGATCCTTTAGTAACCAATGAAAAGGGACTCAATCACCTACAGCTTTTAATTAAACACGTAAGTTCAAACCGCTCTCCGGCATACCCATTTCCCGAAGATATAAAGCCAGCTGTTGAGCTTCTGACAAATCATATGAACMYTKGTNARWCAATMARATYANCNAAATGAAAAACTTAAAAAAAATTCTTGCGGAAACAAATATTGTACCATCATGACTTGATCCTAAAAACCTGATTCTTAATAATTTCTATCATAGACAGTCTCTCTTGCGATAGACTAAATATAAATTTTTTGTATAAAAAAGGAGCTATCTATGAAAACAAAACTTATGCTATTTTTCTCACTTATTTCCATGCATGCCTTTGGATTTATGGTCGAAGAGTCTCTAGAAAAACAAGAAAAAAGCAAACATTATGAACATTTCTTTAAGGCTTGTCTTCATCATTCTAAAGGTGAACATAAAGAAGCTCATGAAGTATATAACAAAATGTTTCTCAACAGAACACCTGAGGCATGCGATAAATCATACATAAAGCTACTTTTTGATTCTCATAACTTTGGTAAGGTGCTTAAGAAAACTGAGAAAAAATTCAGCTCCGATTCAAACATGCAGATGCTTCGAGCACAATCATTTTTAATGATCGGTAATAATGCATCAGCTGAGCCYATTTTAAAAAAAATAGCTSAYGAMAAACCGAATGACTTAGGGGCAACCTATCAGTACACCGTCTGTTTGATGCGTCAGAACAAGACTCAAGATGCACTTAAAACACTTAATTCTTTTCTTGATGAAAATACTCAATCCCCTCAGCATGCGATGCTCTACCTTTTAAAATCAAAAAATTTCCTCATGCAAAACGACTCAAAAAAAGCACTTGATGCAATCAATAAATCACTTGAAATTTATCCACGATTTAGCGAAAGCATTCGCTTAAAAAGTATATTACTACAACAGATGGATAAGGTTGAAGAGGCTATCAGTAGTTTTAAAGATTACCTCAAYCTTGTTAACAATCCAGAAGCTGAACAGCAAYTMYTWAAYATGATGATTCGTCACAAAAAATACTCTTTATTATCGGAACAAATTAAAAAAAGTCGTATAACATCAGCTGACTTTTTTCATACCCTTGGAAATGGACTTATTTCACTCCAAGAAAAACAGACCGCTCATGATGCATTTTCTAAAGCATGTAGCATCAACCCAAATCATACAAAGTCATGGATCGCTCAAATCGACCTGATAGACAAACAAGAAAAAAAAGAAGAACTAGAAGCTATACTTACCGCCTGGATTAAAGCAAGCAGTCAACGATCTGAAGTTATAAAAATGCTTGCCGAATTACATCAAAAACATTTTTCCACCAAAGAAATGATTCAATATCTTGCCCAACTTCATGAAAAAGAGATATCAACAGCTGAAACGCTCTCTTTTTTAGTTGATTTGTACTACGAAAATGAAAACTATCAAAAAGGACTCGATACTGTTGAACAACTGTTCTCTTTTACATTGCATCCTCCAGTTCATGCAACAGTACTTTTTAATAAAGCGTATGCTCATTGGATGCTTAACAACAGAGAAGAATGCATTCCCTCTCTTGAAAAAGCGCTTGCTCTGAACCCTAACCATGATGCATCTGCCAATCTTTTGGCTCTTTGCTACCTTGAAGAGAATCAACAACTTGAAAAAGCAGATTTGCTCATAAATCTTGCMCTTGAAAAACAACCTGAAAATAAAACATTTATGAAAACAAAAGAACAGGTTACACTGAAACTAGAACAGGAAGAGATCAAGCAGAAAGAATATGAACAGTACGCACAAAACAGAACATCCAAGATTAAAACAGAGATATGCAAGCAAAAAAAACTACATTCTTTATAGCGAGTGGATCGGGAGGGCATATCCTTCCTGCACAGACGTATGCAAAGAAACAGGAATTTTCTGCCAATCAAATATTTTTTTTAACAGGGGGCAACTCTCTTGAACGTCGACTCATCCCTGATGGACCAGACTGCATTCGATACCGATCAATACAAATGCCTGGAAAAAAGATATGGAAATATCCTATTTTTTTTTATAACACTATTTTTATTTTTTTTAAAAGCCTTTTTCTTTTTAAGCAGACAGCTGGAGAAAAAGAAATATTTACCACCGGGGGGATCTTAAGCATACCAATCATGCTTGCAGCATGGATGCTCCGTCTTAAAATAACCCTTATTGAACTCAATGCTGTCCCCGGAAAAACAACACGGTTCTTAAGCCCTCTTGCTCAACAAGTTTTAACTGTCTTTGATTTAAAAACAGATGATCCTCGATACAAAGTTATTGAATATCCACTGAGAATATTTAAGAAAGCCAATACTTTTATAAAAAAAGAGTCTACTTCTTTTACCATTGCTCTTTTTGGTGGATCTCAAGGCTCTCGAGAACTGAACAAATTTTTCCTACAATGGCTTGAAAAGAACAGATACCTGTTTCCATCCTTAATCGTCTACCATTTTTATGGCAATGATAAACATATCAACTTCAAACAATGGTATTCTGATCGAAAAATCAGAGCAGAAACTGCAAGTTGGTGCAACAAGCCTGAAGAAGTTTACGCTGTTGCTGATCTTGTTTTTTCACGTGGAGGATCCGGCGCGCTGCATGAACTGCTTCATTTTCAAAAAAAAACTGTTATTTTACCGCTTCGATCTGTTGCCGATGATCATCAATACTTAAATGCAAAATCTATGCAGAAAAAAGATCCTCATCTATTTTATTTAGTCAGCTTTTCAAACGACAATTCTATAAATTCATCACCATACAATGATTTATCATTAAACTTATTTATTTCTGAGTCAAAAAAAGACCATCCATGAAATAGTAATGCCCCAGAACCATCATCTCTAAAACAAGGAAATTCTCCTTTATCAAAAAAAGGCATCTGGAGCGCCTCGTCGCAAAGTTTATTTTTTCGATAATATTCAAGGATTTCTTTTTTATCTTCTTTGTATGCGAGAGCGTATGGCGTGAGGCCATCTTCATTTATAACATGCCTGTCTGCGCCCGCAGAAATGAGCAGATCAAACGATATAACATCATTTATTGATGCTGCTGTATGCAACGGAGTATATCCAGAAGCACCCGGTATATTTAACAAAAATCTAAGACCTACTAAATGCTCTAAAAAAACAATGCTCTTTCTATTAAATACTCTTAATATAACTGCAATATTAATCAATGATAAATCATCAGAAACTGTATGAGCATAACTCTTGAGAAAGTCGATCAAATAGGGAGTCTTCTCATTCAATAACAGCTTAAACAGATTTATCTGATTATTTTCAATCATTTTTCCAAATTTATGCAAAATAAAACCTTTCTCGTAATTAGATAGACTCTGCATAAACTTAAAACGATTTTCATGTAACTGAAAAATATCTTGCAAGGCAAAAACACTTGTACCTTTTATACAAAAACTATGCTTAAAACAGAACATTAGAGCTTCTTTTACAGAAGTATTATCTGGATTCTTTTTCAATATTTTATAAAATATTGATGCATTGCCAATCGACTGATCTAATACAGCCTCCAAAGAAATTGCTCCAAAACAGACAAATGATAAAAATATATTAATCGAAAGAAAAAATTTWTKWAMWTWYWYTAWKWWTCCTTNWTTAMAATNNTTGNWWWWMYWSMCYTSATMKSAWKAWWTMAWRSYWWWMMRTSATGNCTKRMSMTCNKWWMWGMYMCTMCNNGWAMWKWWKTAYCATNNMCAAWATRTNTRYWTRTTWAMACNTGAAAWMMYWKMAWWMWTMCYMYTTTTTTYAAATANTTNNNWARAAWWAYMYATAMCAARATNARYTSCTTATAATCAATTATTATACATGAAAAACAGAAAAAATCGTTGAAAAACACTCTTTTTTATATGTATTAAAAAGATGATGAAACAAAGTCATGGCAATTTATGGAATATTTGCTACACTGTAATTGAGTTTTAGTTTTTCTTTTTATTTTACGAGAGGATGCTTTTTTTTTTGAAGTTGAGATTTTTGTTGTTTTTAAATAGCAGAAATTATTTTTTGGTTTTATCCAAGTGAGTTTTTATAATGAAGAATATTTACGTAGGCAATTTGCCTCGCACCGCTACAGAAGCATCCCTAAAAGACCTTTTCGTAACTTTCGGAGAAGTTGGAACAGTTAAACTTATTAAAGATCGATATACTGGCGAACCTCGTGGTTTCGGGTTCGTAGAAATGCCAGATGACGCAGCTGCTGATGCTGCTGTCAATGAACTTAATGGCCACAATTATGAAGGATCTTCTCTTCGTATCAATGAGGCACGTCCTCAAGAAAACCGTCCTCGCACTGGTGGATTCGGTGATAGCCGTAGTTCCGGTGGTTCACGTGATGGTAACCGTTCACGCAGCAGTGGTGGATTTGGTGGTTCACGCGATGGTAATCGCGGTGGATTTGGTTCACGTGATGGTAACCGTGGTGATCGATACTAATCGTCGCCTAACATCCATCTTGTGAAATCAAAAATATAAAATTAAGACTCACGGTGAGGATTTACTTCCTCACCGTTTTTTTTGACTACTTTTTATCTTTTCAAAAAATAGACAGTAAAAAAGGCCTTACCATAATAGATAAGACCTTCTGTATTTTAATTATTCTCATTACCGAATAAATAGAACCATACTTTCAAGAGCTATTAATAAAATGATTACTATGGTTAAAATCTCACCTCTTCCTGTTGTTAAATGATCTTGATGAACGGTGTACACATCTTTAATAATATCCATTTTTTTATCAATTGAGTCTTTCCATGTACGAAGCGATAAACGCATGACAAGCATATGATACAAATTTTCATAAAATGGCTCACCAGCCATCTTAATACTATTACCCAATCGCTCAGTAATCACTGCAATGTCAACACGTAATTTTGCAAGACTGTAAACCGCACCCATGGTATAATCCTTATAAAAAGGAATATAYGCTTTCCATGGAATTTTATATGATGATTGGCCATAAAAATAATTTAATTTTTTATCAAGCARTCGATCAAAATATTGTAATTCTAATTTTTGAATATTTGCAAACTCAAAGAAATCAAGCGACTCATARTAATCATTGTCATAAATAAATGAYGCCTCATTATCAATAATYACAAAGTCCTCACCATAATATTCTGTTGATGATGCAAGAACTTCCTCTGTTTGATACTCTGAAAGRTGTTGTGTYTCAAATCGAAGCAATGAAACGATACTATTTCCATACATRCTCTTAAATGCATCAGGCCCTGTCCCATCAGTCAATGGRTTAATTTGTACCGCACAATACATATTTTTCAAGTTATAACAGACCGGCTGAGCTACAGCTTCATGGATAACTTCAAACAGTATTCGACAGTCCTGATCACTCTGTGCATCATAYTTTTTTTCATTWTCAATAACAAGRSTYCGWATYTCTTCAAAAGTTGCATTAAATGGAATTTTATAACAGAACGAAAGAACTCCGAAATGATGCACTTTACTTGCTATACAATCTTCACGATTCTCTTTTTTTTTCTTACGATTATAACAGTCTTCAAGATTGACAATAAGTGGCAGGTGATAATTTTTAAAATAGGGAGAAACGGTTGCAAAACGAGCATCAACCATTCTTTTCTTCCGTATTTCAGATATGGCAATATCATCACCGACATCAAACGAATAAAATAATAAAATATTACCGCTCAAACGAGTTTCGTTATTTGCTCGAATTTCTCTATTGACACTTTTAATCTGATCAGCCACTGACCCCTCCTCAAATACAACTATATATTTTACTTATGCTATATAACTATTGCTCTGCTCATTCACTTTCAAACTAAATGACATCGCCTCATTAATTTGATCCAGAACCTCTTTTACATCTTTTANCTTWKMGNSTKTTGKTAAAACTGAATCCCAATCACCAATAACAAAAGGAAGTGGGTATCCTAAAAAATACTTCTTATGCCGCAAYAATCCTTTTTCTTCRAACAAWRCCTTTGATGAAACAGTATTATCGCAAACCACATCCTGGCCCATAATTTTTTTACCCGGCAACCTGACACCAACACCAGGAACAAGAGCATAACAATCTTTTAGTTTCACAATTTCATACAAACGACCCTGTACCATATGATTTTTCTTACGATACGGACCCTTCCAGTTATCAGGATAGACAACATTTAACTCACCAATCATAGATCCTTTAAAGGATCCAACAGTTAAAAAATCGATCACACAATTGTTCTGTGCAATGGAAAGAATATTACAACGTACATCAATGTCAACAAGATCCTGAATGATTTCCTGCAAATCATCTTGAATAGTCTCTGCAAGAACTTTTTTACGTTCAAAAATATTAACCCCAAAAAATAAAATTAATAATCCTAACAACAGTCCTGTACTCAAGTAGGGAAAATATCGATAGACAGACGAAACATAACGACTGCAATTTTTTTTAAAGCTAAACCAGTACTGATTGTCTCTATAAAACTGCATAGAAAACTCCTTTTTTTTACCAAGCCATTACCATATTGAATTGCAACAGCCTATAAAAAAAAAAGTATGCAAAACAAGACTTATGTRGAGATRTCTATCGAACTTTCAATAGCAAAAGTGCTAATAAACAGAGAACCAATGATATAATCCAGAAACGAAYKGTGATTTTKACCTCATTCCAYCCCATTAATTCAAAATGATGATGAATTGGAGCCATYCTAAAAAACTTCCTTCCCAAAAATCGATACGAAAGAATCTGAACAATAACTGAAACTGTTTCCAATACAAAAATACCACCCGAAACAACCAATAAAAATTCTTGTCTTGTAAACAATGCGATAGACCCCAAAGCAGCTCCTAAAGCTAATGATCCGACATCTCCCATAAAAATTTGAGCCGGATACATGTTGTACCATAAAAATCCAAGCAACCCGCCAATTAATGATGCAGCCAGAACAACAAGCTCAGATGTTGCAACATACGGCATATGAAGATAGGTAGAAAACAGTTTATGCCCCGCACAATAAGAAATAATAGCAAACGTATAAAAATTTAGAATCAGAGGACCAGTCGCCAAACCATCAAGYCCATCAGTYAAATTMACTGCATTRCTTGTCCCAACAATTATAAATATGCCCCAAGGAATAAGTAACCATCCGATGTAYGGATTACAATTTTTAAAKAGTGGCAAGCATATATTTAAAGAAGGTGCTGTCATCCAGACCCAGAGCCCAACTATCAGACTAGCGCTCAATATTTGTAAGAAAAATTTCGTCAAACTAGCAATCCCCTTCCCGTCCCGTATCTTTTTCCAATCATCAACAAAGCCGATCATGCCAAAAAAAAGAAGACTCAAAGTTACTAAGAGCACCTCAGGAACTAACCAGTTGTGCCAAAGCAATCCATTGATAAAAAAAACAATCAGAATAAATAGACCACCCATCGTTGGGGTATTATCTTTTTTTTTATGATGGCTCGGTGCATATTCACGAGTTTTAGATCGGAAGTACTTTTCTGAAAACCGTAAAAACCGGTTTCCTATCAAAATTGCTAAAAAAAGTGCACTCAGTAGTGCTGCAATGGCTCGAACACTGATATAGTTAAAAAATGAAAAGAATCGACAGTACTGCTGCAAAAAGAGAGAAAAGTGATACATCATTGCGAGTTAAATTCTTTCTTTTTGTTTTAATCGATCAAACAACTCAGATATTTTTTCATTTTTTGAAGCTTTCAGAAAACCGATTCTCTTTTTTACATATTTTGTTTTAATCAAAATATCTATTTTAGGTTGCTCTAGTAAAAGTTGTATGATTGGATCATGTCCATGTAAAATTGCAAGATCCAATAAAGTTAATGCTGTTTCTGTACTTGCCAGATTACAATCAACTCCTTCTTCCAGAAGAATCTTAACAACTTTGTAACAAGCATAAATAATAGCAATTTCTATGCCAAGGTATCCAGATTCATCTGGCATAGAAACTAATTTTGAATTTAAAAAAATAGATAATTTAATTGTAGAAATATCATTTTTTTCACAAGCATGAAAAAAGCCTTCTTCCAATGAATGAGACGCTCCAAAGCAAGAAGTCATTTGAAATAAAAATATAAAAAGAAAAGATGAGAAATAGTTCATGAAAGTACCTAGCTTTTTTAAAAAAACAGAATTAATAGACAAATTTAAGATAATCAAGGATAACAAAGTATACTGTAAACTTATACTTTTATTTGCACATTTTAGTTGCCAATGAATCATGCAGATCAAGCTTTAACCATCGAGACAACAACTGCTTCAATCGGTCAGGACGTAAATCAACAGTAGCGATCTTATCGAGCGCTATCCACTCAAAAGCTATGTGRCTYTCCTTWGAAACRACAKKAYTYTTGAAYGAGAGTCGRTGATTTRAAATCTCAAAAATAAAATTGTACTCATGCGTRTGACACTTGTTTTTATTTTCAGYAATAAAGCTRTATTCCAAGCAGCCGATAAATCGACTMACWGWGAYRTTCAYAGCAAGCTCTTCATGCATCTCACGAATGACAGCCTCTTGGGCAGACTCGTTATGTTCAACATGCCCACCAGGTAGAAAGTAATAATTATTTTCGTCTCGCACCGTCTTGCAAAGCAACAGATGATCTTGATCAATCAGCACTGCACGRCTTAAAACATGAATGTTTTTTGATGATTCCATACAAGTTCCTTGATAGTTTTGATACACAAATAATTATACAAACGGTATAAAAAAAGRAACTYATTGGCAAGAWATTTTGACAAAAAGAAGGCCTGCTCTATTTTACTAACAGCAGGCCTTCTTGATATTTTATATTTTAAAATTTAACTAAACGAAACATTTGCTTCTTCAAATACTTGCATTGCGCTGCTCACTTGAGATATCCCAGGAACAATTTTGTATAAATATTGAGTAACACGACCATTGGAAACTTTTACATCAACTTTATAGTTTTTCACAATACCACTCGTTGTTTGTTCCAAACGAGTCAATGGTTTGAAGTGTGTTGCATTCACAAAAATAACATTTGATAATTTGCTTAATGTTAACATCAAGTCATATGCCAACTGCTCAGCTTTATCTGGAGCTGTGCCAGTAAAAATTTCATCAATCATACCGAATCCAAATTGACCTGGTTTAAGATTTTTTAATGATTTTAGAACCTCTTGAGCTCTGTTGACTTCTGATTGAAACAATGATTTATCAGCTCCGGTATCATCACTCACATTCAAATATGTTGTGATAACTTGAAACGGAGTCATTGTAACATCTGATGCAGTTGCAACACCAAAAACTCCTGCTGTAATCACATTATTTACAATCGCTTTCATATTTGCTGATTTACCACCAGTATTTGGCCCTGTAATCAACATACAACGCTCAGCACCAGTATTTAGAGAAATATCATTCGTCACTACTTTTGATGCATCAATAAATGGATTCCAGAAATTTTTCATTTCAAGGATTGGTTTATCACTATTTTCTACAAAATTTACAAAACAAAATGGTGCATTTTCTTCTTTTTTATGCATATTCATCTYTTCTGCTAATGCAACATATGAATCAATTTCACCTACCAGACTAAAGATCGATGAGAATTCCTTACGAATAATTGGTGTACACAAATGCTTGTATGCCACAATGATATTTCCACCTGATGAAAACACTGACGGATCACCAGCACCAAAAGTACTTTTTTGTAATAATTGATTCAATCGAATAAATTCTGATGAAACAGACTCTGACTTGCCAGAAACTTGATCTAAAACTTTGTTCAATCCAGGAATAATATTTTTTAATTTTGAATGGCTTGTACATAGTTCTAAAATATTTCTTTGAGCATTGATGTACTGAGCAACATGCATAATATTTTTCTGCATGCTATTTCTGAAATCATAATAAAGCTTTGTTTGAGCAGCTGTCTGCATTGCTGTAATGCTTCCACCGACAACTGACATAATACCAGCATACACAGCATTKTTTATCCATTTATGTTGTTCTGAATACGCCGGGCCCAATAGTGTCGCAAACGGTTCGGTAACTTTTGTTGTATCAGCAGATACTGCTTTAAAAGCAGCGCCTAATCCTAAAGCAGCAATCAAACTATACATAGAACGTTTTGAAAAAACTATATTTTCTGCTGTTACAGCTAACGTTGAATTATTTGAAAGAATCCATGGAAAATATTTCTTTTTAATTTCATCTGTAACGCCATCTTTAAAACAAAAATCAAGATAATAATCTTCATTTGCTTCAATAATYTGCAATTGCTTTTTCAAATTATTAAACAAATTTGCATCTTCTACAAACGTTCTGATCACTTTTTGGCGATTTTTCAATGTAGAAACATCTGTTATTGGCAGCGTAAGCATTTCAGAAAAACGTTTTCTACCAATRTATGAAGATATTCCAGAAATTAATYTRTTYTCTTTTTTCACTGCTGTTAAYTGAGTAACTAAAGAATTTTCAGGTCTTTTTTTACCTGCAACAAGTTCAAGCTCTGTTAAACTTTCAAGATCAAGAKATGCCRAATATTCAGGAGYAAYCAATGGTTCAAAGTTATCAAACAACAACTTCATTTTCATTCCYGAATTAAGRGCCAAYAATGGAAACTCAGTTGTTTTTAAAGTAAARATACTCATAAAACCTGGCTCAGGAAAAGTTAACGGYTTTKCTACAGGAAAATTAAGGTCATACCCTTTTAATATTTCTGAGTGCAACTTATTAACAATTTTATCTTGTAAAAACTTCTCTTCTTGCTGACAGCTAACCTGTTGACTTCCTAATAAAGAAAGAACCATCGCAATGGTAAAAATATTTCTTTTCTGTATTATTTTCATAAAAACAACCTCTTAAATCTAAAAAACATAAAATACAATCTATACACTATGAGTATATTTAATTGAGAACAAAAGACAAGTAAAGGCTGTCAAAAGCAGATATTTTCAGCTTTTTGACAGCCTTTACTTTAAAAAAGATATTTTTTGACTATTTTTGCTTAAACAATTCTTTGATACTTGCAACGGAACTCATCAATCCACTCATCTCATACGGCATAAGAATAAGTTTRTCATTTTTGCCTTTGGTAAYYTCAGGAAGCGCYTTGATATAATTCAGAGCGATCAAATATTGCAATGGATCACTTGACTCAGGAGCAGCTTTTTTAATCTCTGCAATCGCTTCCGATTCAGCAACAGCCATCAATCGACGAGCTGTAGCATCGCCTTCTGCTCGAGCAATTTTTGCAAACTTTTCACCCTCTGCCTCTAAAATATCTGACTCTTTATCCCCTTGAGCTCTCAAAATAGATGCTTGCTTGTGGCCTTCTGCTTCCAAAATAGCAGCWCGACGATCACGYTCAGCACGCATCTGTTTCTCCATCGCTCCAATAATATCTCGTGGAGGATTAACTTCTTGAAGCTCAACTCGATTAACCTTAACACCCCATTTGTCAGTTGCATCATCCAAAATGATACGTAGCCGTTCATTAACAAGGTCACGCGATGTTAATGATTCATCAAGGTCCATTGATCCTATAATGTTACGCAATGTCGTCTGTGTTAGTTTTTCAATCGCCTGTGGCAAATTATTAACTTCATAGACAGCTGATCGAGGATCGGTAATTTGATAATAGAGCAATGCATTGATTTCCATAGTCACATTATCTTTAGTAATCACATTTTGCTTAGGAAAATCATAAACTGACTCACGTAAATCAATTCGTTCAACCATCCGAACAAGTCGATACAAGCCTCCCTTACCTCGTGGGTCTTCTTTAAAATACGTCCATGAAAGCTTTCGAGTGCTATCAATAAAAGGAACCAAAAAATGAATCCCTGGCTTTAAAATCCGATGAAATTTACCAAGTCGCTCAACAAGTACTACCTCAGCTTGTTGAATCAAATAAGTACAGCGCGCAATCATCATCATAAAAAATAAAAATAGTGCGGCAAAAAYYAAARCTARCACTAAAAATGGCGTCATTAAATAATYGTATGTCATMAYAYYCYTTAYAAAAGYATCTAAAATATATAATNAAAAMGYTAATAATTYGAYCTTCGAACCATTARCTTATCTCKATAAACACGAACTACAAAAACTTTTTCTTCTCTATTTAAAGTTGTATAATTATCSGTTTCTGCRCTCCARACCTGATCGCARACTTTAACTAACCCAGTCTCTTTTCCTATAATYYTCTCAACAACAACAGCTGCYTTACCTCTTAGTGCRTCAACATTTGGCATCTTTTTTTTTCGAAAAAATTGAGAAAAAAAACGACTTTTTATTAAAAGATGAAATAGGTAGAGAAAAAAACAGAAAAACAGTATTGAACCGAATATTTTAATAACAAAAATATAGAACAACCAGACCAAAAAAATTGTCATTAAAATATTAACCATAYCATCCTAATAAGTCGGCCTTCGTACCATAAGCTTGTTACCATAAATYCGGACRACAACTACGCTTTCATTCATATCCAACGTTTCATTTTCATCTGTTTCAGCACTCCAGATTTCACCACGAACTTTGACCARTCCATACTCTTTTCCAATGATTTTTTGAAGAACAAGTGCCTCTCTTCCAATCAATGCATCAATATTAGTCGCATGTTTCTCCCATGATTCTTGTGAAAAAGCATGTTTTTTAACTAAAACATGTAAAAGATAGAGAGAAAAAATCATCACTAAAAATGCTACAAACATTTGCGTTGCAAAAACAGACTGATACCAGGCTAAAGCTGCTGCCGCAAAACAACCAAAGCTGCATGATAAAAAGAAAAAATAACCGGGGCTGCTTAGTTCTAAAAAACCAAATGCTACTCCTGTTAGTATCCAGAACAAAAAYAGATATTCATACATCATAAACTCCCCATATTACATATTATATTTGCTATCATCTGAGTAAAAATAGTCCATCCATCATCTGAAAACAGTCCACTTTCAATTATCATTATTGGCATATCATACCTATCATTTTTTCAGATGGAGCATAATGTAATCCACCATAAGCAGATAAACCTGCGTTCTGTTTTCCAAGTATGACTGATGCTCTTTTTGCTATTTGATTCCGTAATAAATCTATCGTATGTAAAAAAACACTCATCTCAGGAAATAAACTTTTGATTTTGTACAGACTCAGCAATAGAACAATAGATTGCTCGACCCGAGCATATGAAATGCACGAATATAAAAAAAAAACATAAAAAAACAAGTAATCAGATACTTTTTTCATGTCAGATCCTTTATCATTCTGATCAGCCAACGATATTAAAATTTAATTTAACAAAAGTATCAAAAAAAGCTATCTTAATCGTGTTTACATTGAAAAATTTAATAACTTAAAATAAGGATTTTCTATGAAGTCAGCTCTCATTCGTAAAAAATTTCTTGAGTTCTTTGAACGAAATGGTCACACAGTTGTCAGCAGCTCGGCCGTTATTCCCGCAGAAGACCCTACTATTTTATTTGCCAATGCGGGCATGAATCAATTTAAAGATTGCTTTCTCGGTCGACAAAAAAGAGCCTATGTACGTGCAGCAACAGCACAGAAATGCATACGTGCTGGTGGAAAGCATAACGACCTTGAAAACGTTGGCTTTACCTCTCGACATCTAACTTTTTTTGAAATGCTCGGCAACTTCTCCTTTGGTGATTATTTCAAAAAAGAAGCTATTAATTACGCTTGGCGTTTTTTAACAGAAGAGCTTTCAATCCCTGCTAATCGTCTGTATGTTACTGTTTATGAAACAGATGATGAATCGTACGAACTCTGGCAAAGCGTCGCTGGCGTTCCACATGAACGTATTTCAAGACTTGGTGCAGAAGACAATTACTGGTCAATGGGTGAYGTCGGCCCHTGTGGYCCTTGCACTGAAATTTATTATGATTACGGTGCAGACTCAACAGCAGGAGGDGAGACCCAAAAACCTGGTGATGACGGGGAACGATTTGTTGAGATTTGGAACCTTGTTTTCATGCAGTATAATCGTGATGCTGATGGAAAAATGAACCGACTTGTACAGACAGGWGTTGATACTGGCATTGGCCTTGAACGACTTGCAGCTGTTTTACAAAATAAAAAAACAGTTTTTCATATCGACTCATTTATACCAATTAAAGAAGCGATTGAAAAAGAGGTAGAAATCAAATATGAAACAGCAACCGTTGATCAACAGACAGCTTTTCATGTTTTATGCGATCATATTCGATCAACTTCATTTATTATTGCCGATGGTGGAGCTCCTTCAAATGAAGGTCGCGGCTATGTACTACGTAAAATAATTCGACGAGCAGCACTGTTTGCTCAAAAACTTTCACTTAAGCCTTTTTTTCATAAACTTGTAGCCCCCTTAATTACCACCATGGAACAAGCATACCCTGAGTTCAAACAGAGCCAGACCCTTATTGAATCAGTTCTTTTAAGTGAAGTAGAAAAATTTTCTTCAAATTTACTTGTCGGTAAAAACATTTTCGAAAAATATGTTGAAGAACTACAAGCAACCAAAACAACAAAAATATCTGGGAAACAAGCATTCAAGCTGTATGACACCTATGGATTTCCACTCGAGTTAACAAAAGTATTAGCAGATGAAAACAGWTTAACTGTTGATGAAKATGGATTCATAAAGCAGATGAGTATTCAGCAAGCAACATCAGGTAAAAAAACTGCTAAACAGACAGATCTTGATATTCCTACAGAAATAAAGACAGAGTTTGTTGGGTACGAGACTCTRACAACTCAAAGCACTATTTTATGGAAACAGAAACATAATGAGAAAAAGTACTGGATCGTTGTAGACAGTTCTCCTTTTTATGTTGAATCCGGAGGACAAGTGAATGATCAAGGAACTATCACAACTAACAAAATAGAACTTCCTGTCATTGACCTTAAAAAGGTAATAACTGCTCCACATCAAATTGCCATAGCTATTTTATGTGAACTTCCTGAAAATTTTAATATCGAACAGCTTGMTGTTGGCAGAAAAGTTGTATGCCAAGTAAATTCAATAACAAGAGCCAATACTGTTCGTAACCATACAGCAACACATTTGCTTCAAGCAGCCTTAATTGAAGTTCTGGGACCACAAATAAAGCAAGCTGGTTCTGTCGTTGAACCTGACTATCTTCGTTTCGATTTTTCATTTCATCGCCCTCTGACGAATAAAGAGATTAAAAAAACAGAAAATATTATTAACGAAAAAATTCAAGAGAACATTAARGCAGAAKTAACCAACAGYACACTCAAAGAAGCTCARACCATGGGAGCTAAAGCYTTTTTTGGTGARAAATACAATCCCGAAGCAGTCCGTGTTGTGAGCTTTCCTGGTTTTTCTATAGAACTTTGTGGTGGMACTCATGCTTCATCAACTGGAATTATCGGCCTTTGTAAAATCATCAGCGAATCTTCACTCGCAACCGGTGTTCGTCGTATTGTTGCAATCACTGGACCTGCAGCTATTAATTTATTTCAAAAGCTCCACAGCAATTCAAAAGTTTTAAGTGAACAATTTAAAGTGCAAACAGATGAAATTGTACCAGCTGTTCAGAAACAGACAGAACAACTTTTCAACATGCTTGGCGAAATAAAACAACTAAAAAGAAAGCTCATTCAATGCAACATTGCAGAATGGATTGGTCAAATCGAAACAATCAATAACATCCCTGTTGCAACACTCAGCATTGATGATGTCACACCTGATGATGTAAAGCTAATTACTCAAAAAATGGATGCTCAAAAACAGGGCATTATTTTAATTACATCAGCAAAAGGAAATCGACTGATCTACTACATCTTTATGAGTCCATCTCTCAAAGCATCGTTTACCTTGAAAGAGCTCCAAAAGCATCTCGTTCAAGCAACCGGTGTTAAGGGTGGTGGCAAAGACAGAATGGTTCAAGGCAGTGGCCASAMAWCRMATSARATNCWAAKCAAASCANNNAWTMYWWRRRTCGNKGMRMAATNAATCAACAACAAAATTCAAACGTACAAATTAATTATTGCTTATGACGGCACAAAATATTATGGTTGGCAAAAACAAGATGGTGGCAATGCCTTTATATGGATTGGAGGAGTTGCAGACAGATTAATAAGAAGCTTTAAAAATGTTTTTCATAAAGAAATCTCAATACTGGGTGCATCACGAACAGACAAGGGAGTACACGCTCAAGAACAAGTTGCTCGTCTCCGTACCAGACTTGATCTCGACCCTACAACAATAATGAGAGCATGGAACTATCACTTGCCTTCTGATATTACAATTAAGTCAGTATCAAAAGCACCCGAATTGTTTAATCCACGCAAGGATGTCAAACAAAAGACGTATACATATCGCCTGTTTACTGAATATCCTGATCCTTTTATTGGACGTTTCGGCTGGCTCTATCCATTTATAAAAAAAGTTAATATTGATACTTTAAAAGAAGTTTTGGCTTTGTATGTAGGAAAACATGACTTCAGTTCATTTTGTAGATATCAAGAAGCAATATCTCCTATAAAAACTATTGATAGCATTGAACTTATTCACGAAAAAGCAAGCAGCCCATCCTTATTAATTACAATCAAAGGCCCTTCTTTTGCCCATCATCAAATAAGACGAATGATTGGCTACGCACTTGATGTATCACGAAACAGAGCGACCGCTTTGCAAACTATTCAATCCCTTCTTGATAACCCTTGTCATGAACAAAACCTTACCAAAGCTGGTGCATCCGGCTTAACCCTTCAACATATCGAGTATAAAGATGGAACAGACAGCTAAACGTTTCAACTCTCTAAAAAAACGGATTCTAACATCAATTGTTTTATTTTCAGCAATTGCTCTACTGAGTCAACATCACTCACTCTGGCTCTCTTTTATTCTGCTACTTGGTGCAAGTATTAGCTTTTTTGAAATGCCAGCTCTCTATAAAAACAATATTTTTCTAAAGACAGTGCTCTACCCTGGAATTCCAACACTTCTACTTTTAGGATACAGCTATCAGAGTAACTCATGGTTACATATGATGCAGCCATGGATTTTTGCATGGGCTGCTGATATAACAGGCTACTTTGCGGGTAATTTTTTTGGCAAACGATTACTCTGCCCAACAATTAGTCCTGGAAAAACCATTGAAGGACTTGTTGCAAGTCTTGTTATTACAAGCTGCATAGCTTCATCATTTTTTTACGGCATCATGATCGGACTTGCTGCAATCGGTGGTGATCTGTTTGTTTCATGGATCAAGCGACAGGCTCAGGTTAAAGACACAGGAACCTTGTTACCAGGACATGGTGGACTTCTTGATCGTGTTGATTCTGTGTATGGTGTCATCTGCATATTAGCCTTCTTATAATACTTCTATCAAAGCGATAATCTATGATATAGTTGTTTTGAAGTTATATTTTTTATCAAAAACATTCTATTTGGAGAAAAGTATGATTATATATTCCTTATTCATTTTTTCTTTCTTATGCACACAGACTGAAGTTTTGAAATCAACAGAAAGAACTAAAATACAAAATTCAGAAATACTTGACGATATAGAATCAGAAAATTATACATGGCAAAGCTTTACAGATTTAGAAGAAGTCCTAGATAAAATACAACTGTCTCTCTACAAATATACCCCTTACGCTCTGGCCACCATTATAATCATTGCTTTTGGAACAATAAAATTGTATGATTCCTCCATCAATTCAAACATTAATAGAAAAATCTTTGTACCTTTACTTGATGAAAGCTTCTATTTTTATGATTTTTAAACAAATAATTTTTATGCAATATTCTTTTTTATTTCTTTCAATTTTCAGCATGCAATCACTACATGGAACTGAAACAGTTGTAAACAAAGCAGTATTTCATCCAATAAACAACGCCGAAATAGGTATCCATAGCGAACATAATCAAGAGTTTCAATCATCAACTGATCATAATAAAAAAATATTTTGTGCAGCTTGTGGAGCATTGGGGATTTCAGCATATTTAATACTATATCCAGAAGAAGCTTTAATTACTCATATTCTAGTCTCTTTTATGATAGGTTGGCTGACTATAAACAAATTTAAAAGAAATTAAACAACATCCTTCAAACGCATTCAAAGCCGCAGCTTCTATAAAAACTGCTAGATTTCCATCCCCAGTCTTGAAACAGACAGAACATTTTGCCGAAATTTAATAAAAAAAGAGGCTGATATATAAATATCAACCTCTTTTTAAAAAATATTTAAACTATATTCTTATCGACCACGACGATCTGAAGAAAAGCTACGACGGCGATCACTGCCACCACTTCTTCTACGATCACCACCGCCACCACCACGACGTTCAGGTCGGCTGCTCTTGTCTGCTGCAATTACTTCACTATCTGAAGCAATTTTTGCTCGTACTTTTTTACCCTTCATGAGAACATCATTCATCACTTTAATAATGAAATCAGCATGTTCCTGTGGAACTTCAGCAAATGATTTGGTATCAGAAATAAACACAATACCTAAATTATGTGAAGAAACACCTGTTTCACCTGCAATAGCACCTACCACATCACTGGTACGCATACGATCCATTTTGCCAAGTGACAATTGAAGAACAACGCGATCATCACCATTTTTTGGTAAATCTTTTTTTTCTCGTTTTGGTTTTCTTGATGAGACTTCTTCTTCTATCGCTGCTGCTTTCGAAATACCCATCACATGTGCTAACAATAAAGAACCTGCATCTTCTGATGAAAGACTACTTTGAGCACAAAGAGCTGTAAATGCTTCTTTTGATTTATCCAAATGTTTTTCACGCATGCCAAGTAACTTGTCAGCAATAGATTGAACTCTAATTTTTTCAATCACATTATTAGATGGAATTTCTACAGAAGTAATTGAGCACTTGAGGCTTCGTTCTAAATATTGTAATGACTTCAATTCACGCATACCGATGAAAGTAACGGAAATTCCTTCTTTACCTGCACGACCAGTTCGACCGATACGGTGTGTATAGTATTCAGCATTACTTGGAAAGTCGTAATTAAAAACTGCTTCAATATTCTCAACGTCAATACCACGTGCCGCAACGTCAGTTGCAACTAAAATATTAATTTTTCCTGCTCTAAATTTACTCATTACACCATCACGAGATGCTTGCTTCATATCGCCATGTAATGCATCAGCATAGTAATTTGCCATATGCAATTTTTCAACTAATTCGCTTACACGACGTCTAGTCTTACAAAAAACAACTGATAATTTATGATTATATAGATCAAGGAAGCGACAAAGTGCATCAAATTTAGCACCTTCTCTTACTTGTACATACCGTTGTTCAATTTTTGGTGCAGTTGCTGCTGTTCGTTCAACTTTAATAATTTTTGGATTTTTTTGATATATTTTTGTTAAATCCATGATCGGTTTTGACATAGTTGCTGAAAAGAAAACAGTTTGACGTTCTTTTGGAACAAATTTCAAAATTGTTTCAATATCTTCACGAAAACCACGATCCAACATTTCATCCGCTTCATCAAGAATAACCATTGAAACATTATCAAGCTTCAAAGACTTACGACTTAAATGATCCATCATACGACCAGGTGTCCCTATCACAATGTGTGGGCTGCGACGAAGTAATGAAAATTGACGTTCAATTGGTTGCCCACCATAAATTGGAACAACATTGATTCCTTTTTTATATACTAATAATCGTTTTATTTCCGCGGTGATTTGCAAAGCAAGCTCACGTGTTGGACATAAAACTAATGCTTGTGTAGCTGTAATATCTACAGATACTTTCTCAACCATAGGAATTCCAAACGCTATCGTTTTTCCAGTTCCTGTTTGAGCTTGACCAACTATATCCAATCCTTCAACAGCGAAAGGAATCGCTTGTTCCTGAATCGGTGATGGAGTTTTGAAACCCATGTCATTAATAGCTGACAAAATTTCTGGTGAAATAGGCAGTTGAGAGAATGAAGACGTTTCCATAAATATATCCTTTATATTTGTGTATAGGGGAAAAATGATGCTGCAAGATAATAATAAAACAAGATGCAGCTTGTACTTTGGCCCTTCACGCATAAATAAAAATATCTATAAAAGCGACTAAAGGGCGCCCACGTCGTATCTGTGACAATAAGACATACCTTATGTATAACAGATTTGTTGGATTCTGCAAGTTGTTTATAAAAAACAAATCAAACAGAACTATTTTCTGTGCTTTTTTCAAAAAACTGCAAATAAATTGTTTTTTTTATATTTTTTACGATATCTTAATAAATAAAAAAAGCCCTTTTACTGAAAGTTCTTTCATGCTTCACTATATTAAACGAATTCGTCAACTGGGATTTAAAAAAAGCCTCTTACGTATTACTCCTTTTTTAAAAAATCGATGGTTCAAAATAAGTAATAAAATCCGTTTTTCTTGGAATAAAGTTCCCTATTGTCCTGAAAAACAGATTTTACGCATTCTTGAACAACACCCTCGAACTATCTTTAAATCAGCACTTTTTCAACAACAAGTTCCAGAAACCTGGAAACAGAAGTCTGAGGTAGAAAAGCAGCTGCAACATATACGAAATAAAACAACAATAATATTTAATAAAAAAATAGACCTCAACGATCAAAATATATGGATTAAAGACCCAATTCATAATAAGTTGCTCTGGACACCATGCAACCCCAAGGAATTACCATTTGGTCCCCATTTTTCTTATGAAGAAGCCCAAAAGAATGGTGCTGATATTCGTATTGCCTGGGAACTGGGACGATTTCAATATATCAGTAAGCTTGTTACGATGATCCCTCACCTTAAAACCGATGAGAAAAAAGAGGTGAAAGAATTTATTTTACAACAGATAACTTTTTGGCAAGAACAGAATCCATTTATGCATGGCCCTCACTGGTACAATGGTATGGAAGTTGGCATTCGTGCAATAAATGTGATTTATACATATAATATTCTCCATGAGCAAAATCTTATCAATATTGATGAAAAAAAATTATTTTTTAATCTTTTATATCAGCACAAACAGTATCTCAAAACATCATGGGAAACATCTCCAACACCAAATAACCACTATTTAACAGACCTTGTTGCATATACTCACCTCCTTCTTTTCTTTAATGCACCAAATAAAAGTCTTGAAAAATGGATTGCCGTGGCAGATCAAGCATTCAATCAACAAATGTTACCTGATGGCTGGTCTTATGAAGGATCAACAGCCTACCATCACCTTGATACCGAACTTCTTCTACACCTACACTTACTTGCATCAATGACACAATCCAAACAGAAAGCAAAAATTCATACCTTATATAAGACAGCTGTGAATGTTCTTGAACGATTATATGATACCTTAGGTAAAAAATCATCGATTGGTGATAACGATAGTGGAAAAATAATTACAGGAATTTCTTTTTTTAATAAGAAAAACCCTCACAAACCTATAGAACGAGTCTCACACTTTCCTTTAATGGGACTTACCTGCATCACCAAAGATACTATTGCAACTACTATGCGTCACAGTTTTTTTGAAAACAGTAGGCCGACTGGCCACTATCATCGAGACGACTTGTCAATCACCCTTTCTCTCAATAATCAACCTCTTTTTGTTGATCCAGGAAGCTATCTTTATACCGGAAACCCTCAAGAGCGGCAATACTTTAGATCATGGAAAGCACACAACGGCCTTTTCTGTACAGATGAGCTAACGCAGGATAAAGAAACGCCTTTATTTGAGCTGTATAAAAAAGATTGGAAACAACAGCCAGTCGTTATAGATGAATCAGATCAAATAAAAATCATTTCACAACGACCACTCTACTGCAATAATGGGACTATTATTCGAACTTTAATTATTAGACAGACTGAGATTATTATTAAAGATATAATCGAAAGTAATGAAGAGCATGATTTAAAGATTAACTTTACCTGCGATCCTGACATTATGCTTGAAAGCCTGTCTGACGGCTTACTTATAAAAAATAACGAGAAAACAGTTGGACTTTTTTCTTCCTCTGCAGATTTTGAAATTCAAGACAGGTCGATGTCGACAGAGTTTGGAACAAAAATACCAACCTTACAACTCTGTGTACGACCAACTAAAAGCATGCATGAGATAACAACAGTGATAGAAATAATAAACAGCTAAAAATAAATTAAAAACTGTCAACGTAGTCTGATCTCATTATTTCTACACTCTGCTATAGAGACCTTTTTTTATTTTTTAGAATATTTTCTGTCGATGCATCGGATTTGTATTCTACTTGCTGGCCTCAGCAAAATTTTCCACTGCCTCTGGACGATCAATTCAAGCCTAAGAAGGATAAAAGCTATTTAACCTAACTATTTTTCTGAAAAAATAAAAAGCATTTTATGCAAAAAATCAAAAAGAGCCATTTTATGTAGCTACTCATTTCTCATTTGAAATGAAATAAGATATAATCATGAAAACTATAAATTTTATATATAAACTGATTGAARGAAAGCTCATGAAAAAAAATTATCCAATATTATCTTTTTTTATTCTACTAACACTCCTCCTCCCAACGCCAGGTAAGTCAGCAGGACTTCTTTGGTCCTCTGAAAAACAAAAATTAGAAGAAGAACAAGCTCGATTGAAAGAAAAGCAAAGAGAACAAAAAGAAAAAAACAATGAACTCACTAATGCTCTTAATGATGAAAATCTAAATGATACTGATAGCTGTGAAAAGATTAAARAAATATTAGAATCAGATAGAGAAAATGCMAAATTAATTRTTAATCAAAGAGAYRATGAAAAAGAAACACCACTTTATTGTGCTGCGTATTTCAACAAATCTTTATCAATACAACTTCTTTTAGAATATGGAGCTGATATCAATGGGGCATCAATCGGAGAAGAAGGAAAAGAAGAAACCCCTCTTTACATAGCAATATATCAATGCAATGCAAGATCRATTACAATTCTTTTAAATCAYATGGATAATATACAAAGTTACCAAAATATTTTTTATGAATTGTTAACAGATACACTGAAATCTTATCAAATAATTGATAAGAAAAGAGAACCTAAAAGTGAAGATTTTGAAAACGATGAATTTTCGACACTTAAGGCAATACTACAATACAAAAATCTTGATACTCTTGACCCTGAAATCAGTACATATCTTTTTAATTTTGTTTGCAAAGCATTAAAGMGTGACTTGTCTMRYYCAGMTTYTCAWRAWAAAGYAATKGCCATTATTAAAATAATTATTGATAACAAATCATTRRATATYAAYARTCAAGATGGTAAAATAAAAACACTTTGTGATATTTAYTTGGAAAAYAAGTCTATCTCATYYAATCCATTTGARTTCTTAAAGTCTATAGGCATTAAAGTACTTACTGAAGAAGGTATTAAAAAAACTAATATTTTTTTGAAATTTTGGAAAGAAGAAGAAGAAGAACTTATAGAAGTAGAAAAAGATATTAGCCAAGACAACCTATCCGAAGAATCTAAAAAACAACAAACATTAGCTCCTTTACGCAAGGAACTATCAATAATTAAAAGTACAATTAATAATCTTAATATACTCAACGGAGATGAAGACTCTCAACGAATTTTAAAAGAAGACCTTCCTGAATACAAAGCTCAATACAAAAAAGCTTTGAAACTTTTTACAAAGTTAGATAAAGATTATAATCAACAAATATCTGATAAAAAGAAAATCGATGAAAAATTAGAAAAGTATAGTCAAGATGATTCAGTAAAAATTCCTACTTTTAGTGACAAAGGCAAAAACAGACTAAAAAATTTTCTGATTCTTTCTAAAGAAATATATGCCGCATACGTAGAAAGTCCTCAAGTAAATATAGATATCAATGAGTATAGAAAATGTAGGAAAAGTATTGGACATCTCAAAATGTTAATTGACTGTATTGACAGAACCTGTATTGAAAAAAAATATTACCCTCAATATCTTATGGCACTCGAATGCTATGATAAAATGGCAGAGCAACGAGATATCATTAAAGCTAAAAACCAAGAAGAAATACCTCTAAGCAAAGAGGCAGAAAAAGAAGAMGACGTCCAGCTTGAAGAAGAACAAGATCCTGCAGAAGAACRTCWGCAACTTGAAGARACCGAGCGGCAGCGTGCAGARCAAGAACGYSYRCAACTYGAAGAAACCGAGCGGCAGCGTGCAGAGCAAGAA
Organism: Candidatus Babelota bacterium; assembly: GCA_002401785.1. Taxonomy (GTDB): domain Bacteria; phylum Babelota; class Babeliae; order Babelales; family CAZZPM01; genus CAZZPM01. The sequence continues at coordinate 26 of NVUD01000007.1, read as the reverse complement.
CGTCWGCAACTTGAAGAAACCGAGCG
>NVUD01000017.1 GCA_002401785.1 Candidatus Babelota bacterium | reverse complement strand
CTGGTTGCAACCAGTAATGCTCTTGATAATTTTTCAATTCCAAACTCTCAAGCAATCGTTACGATTCGAAATTTGATACTCAATAATAGTTTTGCAATAATCTCAAAAAGTGAACTTGTTAAAGAAACATCTCATGCAATCGTCACCTATCAACCTCTCATCATTGAAAACTCAAATGCTATCGATGGACTTTTAGTTGACACATCGAATGCTGTAGCCGGTCTACTCGTTGCAACATCTGATGCTGTCGCAGGACTGCTTGTTGCAACATCAGATACCGCAGTCACCAACGCCACAAATCTTCTTGGCCTCGATACAATTGATCATGGATCAGCCAATATTCACTTCAATTCTGCAAGCATCACCATGACCTACAATCTTAATCTCTCCCCTGATCATCAATTATTTATTCATTCCAGTGGAGTTATCAGTGGAAACGGTCACAGCATCCGGTTTCCATCAGGATCATCAACCGCTCTCACCGTTGACTCTGGAATTACGACCACACTTGAAAATATTATTCTGACCGATTATAACGATACTTCTGTCTCTTTAGGTGCTGGTGCATCACTTATTTTTGGTAACAACTGTCGCGTTGAACTGGCCGAATCTCACGAACTGACTCGTCCCTGGTTTTTTTCTGGATCATCGATTTTAGATGGTCATAACATGCAACTAACACTCAATCAATCTGACGAATATATTGCCGCACGTGAAGAATCGATGCTCACCATCGCCAATGTTTCACTCAAAAATGTTGGCTTTAATAATCTTCGTTGCATCAATAACAACGCTTCAATAACTTTCCAAAATGTTAGCTGTCGGCTCAATTCAGATTTCACCTTTTCAACCGGAGCAATCAACGTTCAAGACGATCTCAAAATCAGCGGATCAACTACATTTAACTTCACCACAGTCAAAAATCTAACTGTCAACTCAGCCTCYCGWCTYACRATTRATGATGGAACAAGYTTCAACTATGCACCTGCAAGYGATACRCGAACATTGCTYAMGCTGACCGATTCAACTGCACAACTWTTYTTCAATAATTCAACACTTGTTGCAACTGCAACCGGTCCTCAATTKACTAAAGGAACATTGATTGTTGATGGAGATATGARCATTMAAAGTWSTGCTGGATCATTAGCCGAAGCTATTACATTTGGTGACGAAACGCCTGCTAATGATCTGATTATTAATCTTATGCCAGCAGCTAGCATTAAAATATTATCAGGATACCTGAATTATGCTAATGCAAATTAGAATGTTTTAATACTATTTCACTCAAAAAATAAAAAGTCATTTTTAAATATTGCATTCTTTGAATCTATTATTTTACCTTACTCCTGTTAACGAATCTAAAAAAAGGTAAGACTTCATGAAAAAAATAGTTTTAATATTAATTTTATATGTAAGCTCACTTCTCAATATAAACAGATGCTTAGCATCCCCAGATTCAATTAAAGTTAATTTTTCTTTCACCCAAAACAACGAACTAATTAATATTTCTGGATCTATGCATAACTCCATGAACATYMAGAAACTTTTTTCTTTAATAARCGATACAGATTACTTAATTGAAGARAYAGATGAACCTTTGWTMTATCGATATCCATACGATYTRTCYTATTCAGAAACCAATGCATCATGGGATTCAATTATTGCAWCWACMGGWTTTTATCARCAAGAAATAAAAGATTTTGCGTGGCTTCCAAATGGCAACAAACTTATTGTTGTTGGAGMACCAAAAKCYGACARYAATATTGTCGGACGTATTTATGATTTTTCAGARAATGGATCCGCTCTATACAATGACRGCCTCTACACAATAACRTGGGGTGGATTRAATTCAACAGCGATTACYGTAACAACAGTCGCAATTAACCCAGACAGCAAACAYTTTATGATTGGTGGKGTACGWACTCCTGACAATGTAACACACAGATTAATCTATCTTGATGAAACMAAYACATCAACAGTAATTCTTGCTGATTTTGACCACGGATCAACAGTGAGATCTATTGACTGGAGCCCAAATGGAAAATATGTTGCGATAGGTGGAGAAGTAAATAGCAGCATAAATTTACGTATCTATAAATTTGAAAATGGATCACTTGCTGAACTACCTCGATGCCAATATTTTTGGGATAACTCTAATGCAATTTATACAATAAAATGGCACCCAACTGGTGATTATCTTGCGATAGGTGGCAGCCTTGCTACATCAAATCATGCTGTTAAAGTTTTATCTTTTTCTCATGAATCTCTACACGAATTAATTGGTTGTCGCATTACTAATGGAATAAGTGTAGGCCATATTCCTGAAATTTCATGGAACCCTGAGGGGACTCGCATAGCTGTTGCCCACTTTGAGTCTTTAGCAGAACCAAATATGTATAATTTTACCAATAATCTTCAACTCAAACAGTACTCAACAGGATCAATCGCGGCTACTCAATTTCACTCTGTTTCTTATTCTCCTGATGGCGCATATCTTTCATTCGTACGTCCTACACAAATAGATACCTACACTTCATACCAAGTTGGAAGTAACCTCAGTAACATTTCTAGCCTTAATCATTCGACATCAATTATTAGAAAAACTTCCTGGAATCCTGATGGAAATTTCTTAGCACTTGGAACAGATGAAGGAACTATTCGTATCTTAAAACTGAACGAAAACCCTGTTCACCTTTCAAAACGTATAAAAAAAGAATTGTTAGAAATGTATCAGCCAACTTTTCACATGCAAAACAGGATACAAAATATTATAAAACCGTTATCAATCTCAAACAGTCATGCTCTTAAAGCATATGTCAATGAAGCACCAGAGTCCTACATTAAAACTTTTACAACCGCATTCTCAAGTCAAGTTTCAGAAAGTGTCAATTGGAGCAAGATCAACAATTATGTCGTTGCTACTGCATTAAGTTACCCTCAAGTTACTGTTTATCAAAAAAATGGTGCCCTACTTATTGAAAAGCCACTTGCAACTTTTGATGCAGGCATCTCTCCAAATGTTGCAGCACTTTCTCCTAATGAAAAGTATCTTGCTGTTTCATCAATCGCCRATGATACAACTAAAATATATAATTTTAATGGAAATTCTTTGACTGAGATRCTTTCCACTGCAACAAGTGCAAACCGACTTGCTTGGTTTGAAGATAGTGCAACATTGCTTTTAAATGGTGGAGTCTATGGATATACCGGAACAGCACTCGTTCCTATCGATGCAACATCAAGATCAAATGCTGACCTTGACAGCACATCAGAATACATTGCCTACTCAACTGCTCCAAACAGTGTTAATATTGCACAATTTGTATCCTCCCACGTTGTTTCAGTAACTAATATTCCYGTCACTGGCCTTGCAACCATTGGAGCYCTTGCCYGGAAAAATCCTACMACTATTTTTGTTGCTCAAACYTCTGGTGGAAACAGTATCGCTGCACTCTATTTTGATGGAACATCTCTGACAACTATCGGGACTGGTGTCGCCTCAGATGCTGTACATKCTGTTGCAGTTGACTCTCGCGGAAAATTTGGMGCTCTTGCAACGAACGCTGCTGCAACARATAATATYTTTGAATAYAACTTCAGYAACAGCAATGGACCAATTATTTTGGAAACCAGTCTRACCCATGGTTCAGGAACTCTYGTYCCCTACARAATYGAYTACAGCTCTGATAACGAATATTTATTGGTTGGCAATAGTGGCAGTAGTGAATCYCTCTCTCTCTATAAACGYAATCTCAGCCCTCCYCCTCTATTTRGTCTCGATGAAACATTCACVGTTATTAAAGGAACSAGYGATTTAYTSAACAACMRWGTTGATGAYWTWYTMAACATCGAAACGAGTAATGCTATCGTCACYCATGATGATCTCAGCATMGACAATAGCAATGTTCTSGTRACCATYGAYCCYYTMATTAAAGATAACAGYAATGCGATTGCTGGACTGCTTGTTGCAACCAGTGATGCTCTTGATAATTTTGCGATTCCAAACTCTCAAGCAATTGTTACGATTCGAAACTTGATAGTTAATAATAGCTTTGCAATAATCTCAAAAAATGAACTTGTTAAAGAGACTTCTCATGCAATCGTCACCTATCAACCTCTCATCATTGAAAATTCAAATGTAATTGACGGACTTTTAGTTGACACATCGAATGCTGTAGCCGGACTGTTGGTTGCAACATCTGATGCAGTCGCTGGACTACTTGTTGACACATCAAACCTTGCCATCACCAACGCCGAAAAACTTCTTGGCCTTGATACGATCGATCATGGCCCAGCCAATATTCACTTCAATTCTGCAARYATCACGATGACCTACAACCTTAATATTTCCTCYGAYCATCAACTCCTTATTCATRCCAGTGGRRTTGTCARCGGMAAYGGTCAYAGCATMAAATTTCCATCAGGATCRKCWACCGCTCTCACYGTYGAYKCTGGAATYACGACYACKCTYGAARAYRTTATTCTSACMAATTATAACGACAAYKCSGTYTCTTTRGGCGCTGGTGCATCACTTATTTTTGGTAACAAYTGTCGCGTWGAATTRKCMGARTCWCAYGARYTRRCTCGTCCCTGGYTYTTTKCTGGATCATCGATTTTAGATGGTCAWAACATGCAATTAACRCTCAAYCAAGMTRAYGAATATATTGCCGCACGTGAAGAGACSATGCTGACCATYGCCAATRTTTYAYTMAARAATRTTGGCTTTAATAATCTTCGWTGCATCAACRACAACGCTTCAATCARYTTTCAAAATGWYAGYTGTCGACTCAAYTCAGAYTTTACCTTTTCAACYGGTGCGATCAACGTTCAAGACGATCTGAAAATTAGTGGGTCGACCAGATTCAATTTCACCACTGTTAAAAATTTAACTGTCAACTCAGCCTCCCGTCTCACAATTGATGATGGAACCAGTTTCAACTATGCACCTGCAAGTGACTCACGAACATTGCTCACGTTGACCGATTCGACTGCACAACTCTTTTTCAATAATTCAACACTTGTTGCAACTGCAACCGGTCCTCAATTGACTAAAGGAACATTGATTGTTGATGGAAATATGAACTTGCAAAGTTCTGCTGGATCATCAGCCGAAGCTATTATCTTTGGTGATGGAACTCCTGCTAATGATTTGATTATTAATCTTATGCCAGATGCTGGCATTAAAATACTATCAGGATATATAAAATATGAAAATGCAAACTAAAACAGAGCAATTCAAAATAAAATTATTTTTACTCTTTTTTTTACAGACAATTTTTTGTTACGGAAATGAACAAAAGTCTCTTCTTTCAATGGTTAAAGAGTCTCAAAAAAAATCTCCTATTTATTTAGACTCTCAAATAGAAGAGACTCGTGCCTTTGATCTGTATCTTGGTAATACTTCAACTGATGTACTTGCAACATTAATTACAAGTACTCGTATTGCATCAACAATTGCAGCCTCTCGTAGAACTCTAGATAGTGAGTGGCATCCGAGTGGAAAATGGCTTGCTGTTGGTGGAGATCAACCACTTGCTGGAGCTATCTTTGATCTTTCACCTGCAGGGACTGCTGTTTATCACATTAGTGCTGAGAATGGAATTAATTTTGGTAACGACTTGTGGGCAACGAGATGGCATCCAAGTGGTAATTATATAGCGTATGCGGGACTTACATCTGGAGGGATAGAAGGAAGAGTAGCTTTTTTTGATACAGAATCTGGCCTAAAAAGAGATTTGAATAGTTCTTTTGATATTATTCATGGAGCAGAGGTAAGAGATATGGCATGGTCGCCAAACGGCAAGTATCTTACTGTTTGCGGGAGAGGAGTTTCTAATGCTGATCATATACAGACATTCTCTTTTGATGCTTCAGGCCTCTGGGAATTACCTAATGCTACTATAACCTATGAACCACATCCAACTAACATAGTACAAGCAGTCCATTGGAGTAACGATGGTAAACATCTTGCTATTTCTGGCAACTCAGCTTCAGGATCAGCAATAACAGCACAAGTTTATTTTTTTAATGAACATCAGAAAAGCATGCATCTCCTGCCTGGATGTAATATTATTCATGGYTCACATCTYCGATCAATACGATGGCATCCAACYARACCATTCTTACTAATGAGTGGAACTAGARTAAGCAGTATAAATCACCGAGTCTATACATTTAATAAYAACAGYCTCACTCTTACTTCTAGTATTCACGAAGGTSMTATCGCTAGCKCATCAATACGGTCAARTAGTAGTGARTGGTCTCCCGATGGATCCTATATTYTCTCTGTGAATGCCGCGACTGGAGGAACTTCATTAAGAACATATACTTTTATTGACGATCAATTACGCGACTTACAAACTGTTTCATATGATCATTTGCAAGAATTGCAATCTGTTGCATGGAGTCCCAATATGTCACATTTCTCAATTGCTGGTGATCCATCTGACGGAAATACTATTTCAACCAAGATTTTCAAATTTACAGAACCAATTGATGATATGCTTAAAAAACAAAAAAAAGAACTTATTCGAATCAAAAAATTGTTTGCTTCAACCAGCAACGCTCTGCCTGAACTGTATGAAACAGTTATTAATACCAGCAACCATCTTGATGCCACTATCAATTATTCTATCTCATCTCTGACAACAGTAGTTTCTACTCAGATAGGAGGCCTTCTATCAGGTGCAAAACAGCCTTCCTACGACTGGCACCCATCAAGCAACTTACTTGCTGCTTCTAATGCAGATGGTGTTTTTGTTTACTATTATGACAATATATCTCTCAAGGAACTAGCCTATGGTGCCGGATTATCAAATTTTGATCTCACTGAATATGACACCAAATGGTCTCGTCAAGGAGATTACTTACTTCATGGCGGAGAGACTCCATATGTTTTTTCTTTTGATGGTCATTCTTTAACAGAAAAAGCATTCACTGGTGATAATATGGAATTTGGATCCGAATGGGACGCCTCTCATAAATATCTCTTTGGTGGAGATAATAATGGACTGTTACAACTTTTTAGCTTTAATGGATCATCAATCACTCTCCTCACTTCAACCGGAGATGCTTTTGACGATTATAGACAGTTAAGCGTACATCGTAATAATAGACTTGTTGCTAAGGGSGATAATAAGGGAAAAGTAAATATATATACTTTCGATCCGCTTGCAGTCRAYCARCTTACTTTYYTACAGTCACTSAAYGGYCTTTCYACWGMYCATTCAWCATGCCTRTTTCACCCAACYGAAGATATTATATTTGTWAATACTGATACACARATTCGTGCTTTTTCTCTTAATGGAACCTTCACTCAAGAATTAGAAGGCTGCCGAGTTAGTGCTGTAGGAGCAGAATTTTTCGATTTTGATTCTCGAGGAAAATTTTTAACTGTCAGCTTCTCTGATAAATTTATTATTTTTAAATTTGATGGATCAATTTTATCTGAAGTCATACGATATTCGACACCGTTAGGCACTTTAGTAGGAGCGAAATGGTCTTATGATGACAAAAATATTGTAACCTTCTCTATTGATAACTTCAAAGTTTCCTTACGAATATTTAAAGTTAATTATAGCAATCTATCAAATAGCCTCTTACAAGAAACCTCCAATGCTGCCCTTTCTCTACCTTCAACTCAATTGATCACCGATAATAGCTATGCTCTTATTTCACTTGATGAATTAAACATTGATACAAGCAACAGCATTTTTCAAGCAACTGATCTGAGCATCGACAATAGTAATGCTATCGTTGGCCTCCTCGTCGATACGAGTGAAGCTGTAGATAATTTTTTAATCCCTAACTCTCAAGCAATTGTATCAATCGACACTCTTTCAACAAATAATAGCTATGCTATTCTATCACTCAGTCCACTGGATATCGAAAACTCAAATTCAATCGTCACCTATCAACCTCTCATCATTGAAAACTCAAATGCAATTGACGGACTTTTAGTTGACACATCGAATGCTGTAGCCGGCCTTTTAGTTGCAACATCTGATGCTGTTGCTGGATTACTTGTTGACACATCCGATACTGCAGTTACCAATGCCGCAAAACTTCTTGGCCTTGATACAATCGATCATGGCCCAGCCAATATTCACTTCAGCTCTGCAACTGTCACGATGACATACAACCTTAATATTTCCTCCGATCATCAACTCTTTATTCATACCAGTGGAGTTGTCAACGGAAATGGTCACAGCATAAAATTTCCATCAGGATCGGCTACCGCTCTCACTGTTGATTCTGGAATCACCACCACGCTCGAAGATATTATTCTCACAAATTATAACGACAACTCTATCTCTTTAGGCGCTGGTGCATCACTTATTTTTGGTAACAATTGTCGTATTGAATTATCAGAATCTCATGACCTAACTCGTCCATGGTTCTTTGCTGGATCATCGATYTTAGATGGTCAKAACATGCAATTAACRCTCAACCAAGRWRAYGAATATATTGCMGCACGTGAAGRGRCGATGCTGACCATTGCCAATATTTCATTAAAGAATRTTGGCTTTAATAATCTTCGTTGCATCAACAACAATAGTTCAATCAACTTTCAAAATGTTAGCTGTCGACTCAACTCAGACTTTACCTTTTCAACTGGTGCGATCAACGWTCAAGACGATCTGAAAATCAGTGGCTCAACTACGTTTAACTTCACCACTGTTAAAAATTTGACTGTCAACTCAGCCTCCCGTCTCACGATTGATGATGGAACAAGTTTTAACTATGCACCTGCAAGTGATACGCGAACATTGCTCACGCTGACCGATTCAACTGCACAACTTTTCTTCAATAATTCAACACTTGTTGCAACCGCAACCGGCCCTCAATTGACTAAAGGAACATTGATTGTTGATGGAAATATGAACTTGCAAAGTAGTGCTGCATCATCAGCCGAAGCTGTTGTTTTTGGTGATGGAACGCCTACGAATGATCTGATTATTAATCTTATGCCAGCAAGTGGCATCAAACTCTTATCAGGATATTTAAATTATGAAAATGCAAATTAAGAAATTATAGGAATTTTATTTTTGAAACTTTCATCAAGCAAGTTTACTAAATCCAATCGTTGATAATTTGAACCAAGCAAAAACGATAACCCTTCATCATCACATACTTGCATCCAAACTTTTTTCTTTGCTATCCGTCTACCAGGAAATTTTCTAGATAATCTTTGCATCAATTGTTTATACTGTAGATGAACACGAGCACTCTTGTATAAAAAGCCAACACCAATACCGAACATAACAAATAATGCAGCATCAGATGATTTTATTTCAGAAAAATCAGAGCTTTCTAAAGTTGGCTTCTTGCCTGATCTAACATCTGTTTTCCACTGATCAATATTTATATACCTTGAATCTTTCTCCCACTTTCCAACCTCTTCTGGAATATCTGATCTAAATTCTTCCAATAAATCTTTAATGTTTTCTGGTTTGTAATAAGCATTTGCTCCACCATCTGCTATATCAAGTGCTTCTTGAATATACCAATCTCTCCTGTGATTGTCTCTCTCTTTCTCTGCTTCTTTTTTCTTTTCTTTTAACTTTTTAAAAAGGATCTCAATTTTTTCCTGCAACGCTTCTGTTTTATCCTTTTTTAATAAATCTTTCTTCCACTGATCAATATTTTTATAAGCAGAGTCTGCTTCCCACTGTTTAACTTCTTCTGGATATAAAAGTCGAGATTCGTTGAATATTTTTACGAGACCTTTTTCATACAGATATCCGTTAATCACGTTCAAAGCTGCTTCAACGCACAGTTTTCTCGAAAAAGAATCCGATGCATTTTCAGCTTCTTTTTTTTTATCATCCAGTTTTTTAAAAAGGCCTTCAACTTCTTTCTTCAATTTTTCTATCTTATCATTTTTTAATAAATCGTTTTGCCACTGATCAATATTTTTATAAGAAGGATCATTTTCCCATTTTTTAACCTCTTCTGGATATAAAAATCGAGACTCGTTGAAGATTTGTATAAGACCTCTCTCATACGAATTTCCATTAATCAATTTCAGAGCTTCTTCAACGTACGCTTCTCTCGAAAAAGAACTAGATGCATTTTCAGCTTTCTTTTTCATATCATGCAATCTTTTCAAGAAGCTTGTAACTTTTTCTGTAAGTTTACCCTTGTCTCTCAACTTAGAAACTTTCTTTTCCCACGCATTAAAACCTTTATAGTTAAGATCCTGTTGATATTTTGAAACTTCAGAAAAAAAATAAAACTGA